>CAMDKR010000023.1 GCA_945901225.1 Bordetella parapertussis
CACAGCAAAAATGCGCCCTTGCCGTGGTACTTCAAATAAGGCGCCACCGAGTCAAAACCCATGAAAGGCGACAGCGTCACCGCGTCCGCGCCATAGCGCTCAAAGGCTTCGATGGCGTATTGTTCGGCGGTGCTGCCGATGTCGCCACGTTTGGCGTCCAAGATGATGGGCACGTGGGGCGCGGTACGGCGCATGTGGGCCATGAGCTGCTCTAACTGCACCTCGGCACGGTGTGCCGCAAAGTAGGCGATTTGCGGCTTGAAGGCGCACACCACATCGTGCGTGGCGTCCACGATGTGGGCGCAAAAATCGAAAATAGCGCTGGTGCCTTGGCCTACGGCTTTGGGAAATTTGCGGGGTTCGGGGTCTAAGCCCACGCACAACAAAGACTGCTGCGAAGCTTGGGCGGCGGCGAGTTGTTCTAAAAACGTCATGGCCCATTGTAGAAAGAGCGCAGCCAGTAGCATTGCCCTATGCCTAGACTCTCACGACAACACCTGCTGATGCTGGTTTTTCTCACTTTGGTGTGGGGCAGCAACTGGCCCGTCATGAAAATGGGCGTGAGCGGCTACCCGCCCTTGACTTTTCGCACGTGGTGCTTGCTGTTGGGTTGGCCGGTCCTTGGCTTGGTGCTGTGGCGTATGAAAGTGTCTTTTTATGTGCCCAAGGCGCAGTGGCGTGAACTGTTCTCTCTGTCTTTTTTCAATATGTTCGTGTGGTACGGCTTGGTCATCGTGGCGCTGGCGTCGCTCTCAAGTGGTCGCGCCGCTATCTTGGGCTACACCATGCCGATTTTTTCAGCGCTGTGGGGTGTGCTTTTTTTCCACACGCCGCTGCGGCTGCGCGGCTGGCTGGGTGTGGCCAGCGCCGCGTTGGCTGCCTTGTTGCTGCTGTGGCACGAGGTGAGCGTCCTCAGTGGTCATCCCTTTGGTGTGTTGATGATCTTGGTGGCGGCCGCGTCCTGGGGCTACGGCACCCAGCGCATGCGCCACACCACGGCGACGGTGGCCACCCTCACTTTGGCGTTTTGGATGACGGGTTTAACCACCTTGGTGATGTGCGTGTTGTCGTGGGTGTTTGAGCCCTACCCCTGGGTCATGCCCAGCGAGCGGGTGTGGTGGGCGATCGCGTACAACGCGGTGGGCGTGTTTGGTTTTGCGCAACCGGCATGGTTGATTTTGGCGCGTAATTTGCCACCGCTGGCTTCCACCTTGAGTGTGATGTTCATCCCGGTGCTGGGCGCTTTCAGCGGCGCTTGGTGGTTGGGCGAGCAACTGCACTGGCAAGACGTGGCCGCAGTCTTGCTGATTGTGGTGGCGATTGCCTCGGTGCTATGGCCGGCGCGTGAGGCTGTACGCCAAACATAAATCGGCCCAAGCCTTGGCCTTGTCAAGCGGTGTGCGCAGCAAAGACTGTGGGTGGTAAGTCACCACCACCGGTGTGTTGGCAAAGCGATGCACTTGGCCGCGCAGTTTGCCCAAGGGTTGCAAGGCGAGATCTGCAGAGGTGGCAGCCAGCACACTTTGCACTGCCCAGCGACCCATGGCAATGATCACTTGCGGTTGCAACAGCGCGACTTGGCGCTCAAGGTAAGCGCGGCATTGCGCCAACTCCTCGGTATGGGGGTTGCGTTGCGCAGGGACACGGCATTTGAGCACCGGCACCACCGTGGCGACCAATGGGCCGCTGGTGGCAAGGCGTGACATGCCCAAAGCCTGCAGCATGGCGTCAAACAACTCGCCCTCGGCGTTGACAAACAGTTCGCCCCTGCGCTCTTCTTCTTCGCTGGGCGGGTCGGTGACGATGAGCCAATCTACCGAGGGAGATGCGGGCAAGGTGACGCTGTTGCTGAACACGCTGCGCTGGCGTGTTTCGCACAGGCCACAGGCTTGGCAAAGGCTGGCGGCGTTTTGCAAAGCGGCCCAATCCATCTCCGCCAAACCCGCAGGCAAAGCTTTGAGGGCAATGTCTGTTGTGACTGGCGAGGCGGGCACAACTGGCGAGGGAGCGGTTTGGGGTGCCCGAGCCAAGGCTTGCACCGCTGGTGTGGGTTGCCACACGCGCACCCCCATGGCGGCCAACATGGCGCGTTGCCGGGTATCCAAAGACAGCGTCATGTGCAAGCCTTCACCATTGCAAACCCATGACCACCGCGTCCTCACGCTGATGCGAAGACAGGGGGTAGTAGTTTTTGCGCTCACCCTGCAGGTCAAAGCCATGGGCTTGGTACAGAGCAATGCCGGCCTGGTTGCTTGCCCGCACCTCTAGCCAAATCGCATGAACACCGCGCTCGCGTGCCCAGTCGATCAATGTGCGCAACATATGGCTGCCCCAGCCGCGACGGCGAAACCCAGGTGCCACGGTGATATTGAGTAAATGCAGCTCATCGGCGCCGCGCATGGCCACCAAATAGCCCAGCAGGTGTTGGTCTTGAAACCACACAGGCATGTGGTAACCCGAGGCGATGGAGTCGCCAAAATTGCCTAGCGTCCAAGGGTGTGAATAGGCGCTTTGCTCCACACTCAGCACCTCGCTCAGGTGCTGCGCTGTCATTTGCACAGGCGCTATGCTGTCAAACGGGGTTGTGGTGGAAAAGGGCATTTTCAAGCGCATGGTGGAGGCACAGTTTAGGCCCTGCGCGATGTGTTGTCCGCTGCTCGCTCGGCGCTGGTGAGTGCCACTTTGTCGCGCACATACAGCGGCAGGGCCTCGGCAGGGCTCACGCTTTCGCCCCGAGCATGGGCCAATGCGGCCAAGTCCAACATGGCCACGGCTTGCGGCCAAGCATCAATGGCCACGCCACCTTGGCTTAAGGTTGACGCAAAGGCTTCTTGGTAAGTCGCGTGTGCGTTGCTGGCCAAAACAAACCCCTGTCCCAGCCACTCTTCGGGCAAGACCAAGGCCTCGGGCTGGCACAAGGACGGCGCTTGCAGACAGTGCCAACCGTCTGCGCTGTGCGAATAGGCGGCCACATACACCTGACCCATGCGGGCATCCAGCACACACAAGACCCTGGGCGAGTGCACCCGCGCGGCCTCACCCAGCAGCAACAGCGTGTCTATGGGCAACACCGGCAAGTCGGCGCCCAAAGCCAAGCCTTGTGCCACCGCACACGCGGTACGTAAGCCGGTGAAGGCGCCTGGTCCTCGGCCAAATGCAATCGCATCGAGTTGTTTCAGCGTCAGTTGCGCGGCATCAAGCAAGCCCATGATGGCGGGAATCAAGGCGGCGGAGGCTTGCGCACCACCGGCACCCTCGTGCTGCCAGCGCAGGTCGCCATCCGCCAGTGCCAAAGACATGCGATCGGTATTGCAATCGATGGCGAGCAGTTTCACGGCATCACCTTTGCACGGCTTTTTGTACGCCAAACAAAATGCCGCAGGTCACCAGCAGCAAACCCGCAATCAGGTGCCAGTCCAGCGGTTCGCCCAGCCACCAAACAGCGCCTAAAGCGGAGAGGCCTGGCACCAAGGAGGTGATCATGGTCGAGCGCACCGGTCCGTAATAGCGAATCATTTGGGTAAAGGTTATGCCTGAAATCACCACCGAACCGCCGCCTTGAAATGCCGCTTGAAATAAGACCTCGTTGATCGGCGCACTGAGCAAATGGGTTTCCAACACACCGCTGGCACACAGCAGCGCGTAGGCCGGTACAAAACTGAAAAAAGCAAAACAGGTGATGGCAATGATGGCGGGAATGGCTTGCAAGCCATAGCGGCGACTCAGCACGCTGTAGGTGGACCAGCAAAACGCAGCGCACATGAACAACAAGTCACCTTTCCAAACCTCGCCACCATCCAAGGCGTACAGCAAGCTGTTGCCGCCGACCAGCAGCCCACCGCCCGTGATGCAGGCCAGGCCCAGCAAGCGGTTGCGGTGCAGACGTTCACCCAGCAAAGGAATCGCCAATAAACTGGCCCATAAAGCCAAAGTGCCTGGCATCAGCACAGAGCCGTGTGCTGCTGGCGCAAAAAAGAATCCGCTGTAGGCCAAGACGGCATACAACAAACCGCCAAACACCCCACAGAGCACGGTCACCCGCCAAGGCAGGGGCGACAGCCCCCCAAAAGAGCCTGCATTGGGTTGTTCTAGGCGCATGCGGCGCACCCACACATAGCCCCATGGCAGCATCACCACGCTGGCACCCACAATCCGCATACAGGCGATGTCGAGCGGCAGCAAATGCCCTTTGGCTGAGGCGCGGGCGATGACGATGAAGGCGGTCCAAATGAGCACCGTGATGACCGCAGCAAGTGCGCCCAGGGTGCGCGGGGGCAGCTGGCGCAGGCGGTGAAATAAAAAAGGCATCAAAGCATTATCTGTGCTGGCGCTTGACTTGGGTTTCATAATCAAGGTATGCGCGTTTTCTTCTCTCTGTTTTTTGTGTGCGGTGCAGTGGTACCGGTCTATGGGGCCGATGCCTTGCCGCCTAAAGTGGAACAAGCTTTGCGCCAAGCCGCCATTCCCCGCGATGCTTTGAGCGTGGTGGTGCTGCCTGTGGGCGCGGGCAATTCCAAGCCAGCACGACTGTTGCACCAAGCTGAGGTGCAGCGTAACCCTGCGTCTTTGATGAAGCTGATCACCACCTCGGCGGCTTTGGACTTGCTGGGCCCGGCCTACACCTGGCGCACACCGGTGGCCATCGAAGGCGGGGTGCGAGATGGGGTTTTGCAGGGCAATGTCTACATTCGTGGCCAAGGCGACCCGAAAATCGGGGTCGAGCAAGTGTGGTTGATCTTGCGGCGCTTGCAAGGCATGGGTATTCAAAAAATCCAAGGCGACATTGTTCTGGACCGCAGCGCCTTTGAAGTGCCGCCGCAAGACCCGGGCGGATTTGACGGCGAGCCCCTGCGTCCCTACAACGCCTCACCAGACGCGCTGCTCTTGGGTTACAAATCTTTTTTGCTGCACTTTGTGCCCGATGCAGCCCATAAAGTGGCGCGGGTGCATGTCGAGCCGCCGCTGGCAGGGGTGCAGCTACAAGCCAGTGTGCCGCTCTCCAACGCCGAATGCAGTGATTACCGCGGCAGTTTGAAGGCCGATTTTCAAAACCCTTTGCGCATTGGTTTTGCGGGGACCTACCCGATGGCCTGTGCAGACAGAGTCTGGCCGGTGGCCTATGCCGATCCACCGCAGTTCGCGGCCCGCACGATTCACGGCATGTGGTTGCAGCTGGGCGCTCAACTCAGTGGCACGGTGCGTGAGGGTGCGATGCCTGCCCACCTCAAGCCTTTGTGGTCGCACGAGTCGCCCAGCTTGGCCGAGGTGGTGCGTGACATCAACAAGTTCAGCAACAACGTCATGGCCGATCAATTGTTTTTAACGCTGGGATTGCAGCAGCGAGGTCTGGGCAATGCGGCCAACAGCAAAGCGGTGGTCGACGGTTGGTGGCGTGAGCGCTTTGGTCAAGAACCACCGTTCATGGACAAAGGCTCGGGCTTGAGCCGCGAAGCGCGGATCTCGCCGCAAGCGTTGGCCGCACTGCTGCAATGGGTGTGGCTGCAGTCCTTTATGCCTGAACTGATGGCCTCGTTGCCGCTCACCGGCGTGGACGGTACCTTGAAGCGCAGCAAAAGCGTGGCCTCAGCGCATTTGAAGACCGGCAGTTTGCGCGACGTGATGGGCGTGGCCGGCTATGTCGACGCAGCGCAAGGTCAGCGCTATGTGCTGGTGGCCATCGTCAACCACGCCAATGCCAACCAAGCCCGTCCAGTCATGGATGCGCTGATCGACTGGACGGCAGGCAAGTGACGATGTCGTCATTGCGAGGCCCGCAGGGCCGCGGCAATCTGCTGGCCGTCTTTGCCGCGAGTTTGTGGGGCATTTCCGGCGCTTGTGCGCAGTATGTGTTCGAGCAAAAAGGCATAGCTATCGATTGGTTGGTCACTGTGCGCTTGCTCATTGCCGGCGTGTTGCTTGTGCTGTTGGCATGGTGGCAGCGCCCTTCGCAAGTGATGGTGGTATGGCGTCATGCACACAGTGCAAGGCAGCTGCTGGCGTTTGGCGTGTTGGGTATGTTGGGCGTGCAATACACCTATTTCGCAGTCATCGAGCATTCCAATGCCGCCGTCGGTACCGTGCTGCAATACCTTGGGCCCACAGTGATTGCGGTGTATTTAACAACGGTGCATAGGCGCAAGCCGTCACGCCGTGAACTGGTGGCTATCGTGCTGGCCATGTTAGGTACCGTGTTGTTGGTCACGCACGGCGAGATGGGCGTGTTGCAAGTCAGCCCCGAGGCATTGATATGGGGCTTATCCTCGGCACTGGCCTTGGCTTTTTACACGGTGCAACCCGTGGCTTTGCTCAAGCGGCACGACTCGGCGGTGGTGGTGGGCTGGGGCATGTTGATTGGCGGCTTGGCCTTTGTCGGCTGGAGTCAGCCTTGGCATGTTTCCGGTACCTGGGACACAGGCACTTACCTGGCCGTGCTGTTCATCGTGGTGCTTGGCACCTTGGTGCCGTTTTATTGCTATTTGCTGGCGGTCAAAACCATTGGGCCGCAGCGCACCAGCTTGCTTGCCTGCGCCGAGCCTTTGTCAGCGGCTTTGGTGTCGGTGTTGTGGTTGGAGGTCGCCTTTGGCTGGCTCGATGTAGTGGGCTCTTTGTGCATTGTCCTGACGATTTTTATCTTGGCGCGGCCAGAACCATCAAAACAATTGAAACAATTGGGGTCAGATCCCAATTAATTGAGCGATCTCACGCAGTCGAGGCGCGCTGCAGTCTGTCACGTACCCCGTCCCATGCTTCGCTTAAGGGAGGCGTTTCCACCCAAATCTCTTGTACACCGAGAGCATCCATGGCGCGCAGTTGCGCGAACAAATCGTGGGCGCAAGCGGCCGCATCGCTGGGCATGGCGACGCAATTCACGCCCAAGGGGACGGTCAAACCACTGCGTACCCATACCGCCAGTGATTGGCCGGTGGTTGGTAAACGCGAAGCCATCTGCTCAGCACTCATGAGGCGCACACGTGCTCGGGGTGCGTAGTGCGAGGCCAAGGTGCCAGGGGCAGCGGTGCTTAATTCAGGCTTGGTGTCTGCCAAATGAGGCGATGCAGTCAGCACCTGCTCACCGCAAGCCGCGCTGAGTTGCGACTGGCTCAGCATGCCGGGGCGCAGCAGCACGGGAGACTCACGGCTGCAGTCGACGATGGTGGACTCAATCCCCACATCACAAGGCCCGCCATCCAGCACCAGCAAGGCAGGAAAGGCCTCACGCACATGCGCCGCTGTGGTGGGGCTAACGCGGCCAAACAAATTGGCACTTGGGGCTGCAACGCCTTTCACGCCTAAGTTGTGCGCCGCCTGCAACAGCGCCCTGGCCATGGGGTGCGAGGGGCAGCGCAGCGCAACCGTGGCGTGACCACCCGCAGCGGTCTCGGCGACACCTGCCATGCGGGGCAAGATAAGCGTCAGCGGGCCAGGCCAAAAAGCCGCCATCAATTTCTTCGCAAAAACCGGCACACTGCTGGCAAATACCGCGACTTGCGCAGCGTCTGACACATGCACGATGAGTGGATGGTCGGCGGGGCGACCTTTGGCGCTGAAGATGGCCGCGACTGCTTTGGGGTTCAAGGCGTCAGCCGCCAAGCCATACACAGTTTCTGTCGGCAAGCCAATCAACTCTCCCCGTGCCAAGGCTTGAGCCGCTTCTGTCACCGCATGTGACTCAGCCGTCACCACGCGGCAATGCCCAGCAAAGCCGCGGCCTGCAGGGCAAGCGCTGTAGCAGCGTCGGGCGTGGCGGCGGTGATGGTGAGGTGGCCCATCTTGCGCCCCCTGCGGGCCTCGGTTTTGCCGTACAGATGCAAATGCACACCGGGCAGCGCCAGCACCTGCGCCCAAGGGGGCTCAATGGCTTGAGCGCCCTTGGCAAACCATAAGTCGCCCAACAAATTCAGCATCACGCATGGGCTGTGTAAGCGCGGTGCAGTCAGCGGCAAACCCGCCATGCAACGCACTTGCAATTCGAACTGCGACACATCGCAGCTGTCGATGCTGTGGTGACCGCTGTTGTGGGGGCGCGGGGCAATCTCATTGACCACCAAGGGGCCCAGCACATCACGATCGGCACCGTCTTGCAGCACGAAAAACTCCACGCACAGCACGCCCACATAGTTCAAGCCCCGAGCTACCGCATAGGCTGCCTGTAAAGCTTGTTGTTCGGTGGCGGCGGGCATTGCGTGTTCAAACACCTCGGTCACCGCCAAGATGCCATCGCGGTGCAAATTCACTTGCACCGGCAAATGCACCATCTGGCCGTCAAAACCACGCGCCAGCACCACCGAACATTCGGCGGCCAGTGGCAAGCGTTTTTCCAAAATACAAACGGTCGGGGTGGCTGAGGTTTGCAGTTGTTGCCAAGCCGCAGCCAACTCCTCTAAGGTCTCTACGCGCAGTTGCCCTTTGCCGTCATAGCCCATGCGGGTGGTTTTCAAAATACCGGGAAGCAGCTTGGCGTTCACTTGGTTGACATCGTCATGGCAGTGCAACACCGCATGCGGTGCGACTGGCACGCCGCAATTTACAAAGTGCGCCTTTTCGAGGGCGCGGTCTTGCGCCACCGCCACCGGCTCGGCGCTGGGGGCACAAGGCAGGGTCAAGCCCAGTTGTCGCAAAGCCTCGGCGGGTACGTTTTCAAACTCGGTGGTGATGGCTTGGCACTGCGAGGTCAGACTCGCAAGGCCTGCAGGGTCGAGGTAGTCGGCACACACATGCACATGGCTGATCAAGCCGGCAGGGCTGTGCGGGTCGGGGTCGAGGACGGCGGTGCGATAGCCCATCGCTTGCGCGGCGTGGCTCCACATGCGACCCAATTGGCCGCCGCCCAACACGCCCAAGGTGGCGCCGGGCAGCAAGGGCTTCACGCGGCGGGGGGCACGGTCATGGCACGTGCAGCCTCGGTTTGTTGAGAGCGAAAAGCGTCCAAGGCGTTTTGCAAAGCGGGGTTGCCATGGGCCAGCATGGCCACCGCAAACAAAGCCGCATTGGCCGCACCCGCCGCACCAATGGCGAAGGTGGCGACCGGCACGCCCTTGGGCATTTGCACAATGCTGTGCAACGAGTCCACGCCTTGCAAATGTTTGCTGGGAACTGGCACACCCAACACGGGCAGCGTGGTTTTGGCGGCCAACATGCCAGGCAAGTGGGCGGCGCCGCCTGCACCCGCGATGATGACGCGCAGTCCTCGGCCATGTGCGCTTTGGGCGTAAGCAAACATATCGTCAGGCATGCGGTGGGCAGACACCACTTTGGCTTCAAACGCAATGCCAAAGTCGTGCAGGATCTGCGAGGCGTGTTGCATGGTGTCCCAGTCTGAGCTAGAGCCCATGACCATGCCGACAAGAATAGGGTTCATAAGGTGGCGACAGTGTGAACTGCGGGTAAGCTAGGCGGTTAAGAGAAAATAGATTTTATTCCCCTTGGAACCCGCCCCATGATCGATGTGACCGTTGCGAATTTTGAAGAGGAAGTCATTGTGGCTTCTACCCAAGTGCCTGTGTTGGTGGACTTTTGGGCGCCGTGGTGCGGCCCGTGCAAGTCACTTGGCCCTGTGCTGGAAAAACTGGAGGTCGACTACGGTGGTCGTTTCAAGCTGGTCAAGATCAATTCCGATGACGAGCAGCCGCTTTCTCAAGCCTTTGGCATTCGCAGCATCCCCACCTGCGTGTTGATGATAGGTGGCAAGCCAGCAGATGGCTTTATGGGCGCCTTACCCGAGGGCAAGGTGCGCGAGTTTTTGGACAAGCACCTGCCAAGCGAAGGTGAGTTGATCGCCGAAGAAGACTTGAGCGAAGCCGAGGCATTGTTGGCGCAAGGCGACACGGGTTCGGCTTTGGCAAAGTTGCAAGAGGCCTTGGCGATCAACCCCGCCAATGACGATGCGCGTTATGACTATGTGAAGTTGCTCATGGCCATGGGTGAGCTAGAGCAAGCCCAAGCCGCCTTGGCGCCTGCCTTGGCGCAAATTCCTCTGCAACTGCGCTTTGAGGCCTTGAAGCACTGGGGCGAAGCGCTGTATTTCGCCAACACCGATGAGCGTGCGCACTGGACCTTGCAGCAGTTCGACGACGTGATCGCCCAAAACAAACGCGACTTTGACACCCGCTTGGCCAAAGCGCGTTTGCTGATGGCTGCCGCCGAATGGACGGCTGCGATGGACGAACTGTTGGAGATTGTCATGCGCGACAAAGCTTGGAGTGAAGAAGCCGCGCGAAAAAACATCGTGGCTATCTTGGAGTTGCTGACACCACCCAAGGCCAAGGGCGAAGCCGCCGTGCCTGGCAAATCTGCCGGCGGCATCGAACTGACGGGCAAAGCCGCTGCCCAACAAGACCCGCAGGCAGAGTTGATCTCCAAGTACCGCCGCCGTCTTAGCATGGCTTTGAACTAGTTTTTTTGGATCTGTCATTGCGAAGGGCGTAGCCCTGGATCGCTTCGTTCCTCGCGATGACGGTGCATTGTCATTACGAGAAGCTGTCATTGCGAGAAGCGAAGCGACGAAGCAAACTGACGAAGCAAACTGACGAAGCAATTTCAGGAGACAAACATGAATCGCCAATGGATCACCTCTGGCTCTACCTTTGAAGCGCAAATAGGCTACTCACGTGCTGTGGTGGCCGGCGACTGGGTGTTTGTGTCGGGCACCACCGGCTTTGACTACGCCACCATGACCATTTCCGACGATGTGGTGGAGCAGGTCGAGCAGTGTTTGCAAAACATTGCCAAGGCTTTGGCAGAAGCTGGTTGTACCTTAGACGATGTGGTGCGTGTTAACTATGTGCTGCCCAATGGCGCCGACTTTGAACCCTGTTGGCCGTTGTTGCGCCAACACTTTGGCAAAGCCAAACCGGCTGCCATGGTGATCACCGCTGGGTTGTTGGACCCACGTATGAAGATAGAAATTGAAGTGACTGCGTGTAAGGCCCTTTAGATTGCTTCAGGCCTTGGGCCTTCGCAATGACAACGCACCGTCATTGCAATCAAAATCAGCCGCGCAACCTTGCCCACGCCTCTTGGTATTTGTCCGCCGTGAGCGAAATCACCTCAGACGGCAACACCGGCGCTGGCGCGGTTTTGTTCCATGGTGCGCCGTTCAGTTGCGCGGCGTCCAGCCAGTCGCGCAAATACTGTTTGTCAAAACTCGGTGGGTTGACGCCTTCGCGGTAAGCGTCTGCTGGCCAGTAGCGCGATGAGTCTGGGGTCAGCACCTCGTCCATCAGCACCAGCGTGCCCTCGGGACTCAGGCCAAACTCAAACTTGGTGTCGGCAATGATGATGCCCTTGGCCGCAGCGATGTCATACGCGGTTTCATACAGCGCGATGCTGATGCTGCGGATGCGCTCGGCCAAATCTGCGCCAATCATGACCACGGTTTGCTCGAAAGAAATATTTTCGTCGTGTTCCCCCATTTTGGCTTTGGCCGCCGGCGTGAAGATGGGCTCAGGCAAGCGCGAAGCATTTTTCAAACCCGCAGGCAGGGGCACGCCGCACACCGATTGGCTGTCTTGGTATTCCTTCCAACCGCTGCCCGCCAAATAGCCGCGCACCACCGCTTCGACGGGGATGGGTTTCAAGCGGCGAACCAGCATCGAGCGTTGTGTCACAAACGGTTTTTCGGCGTCGCTCACCACGCTCTCGGGCGCATCACCCGTCAAGTGGTTGGGGCAAATATGGCCCAGCTTGTCAAACCAAAACAGCGCCATTTGCGTGAGCAGCGCCCCTTTGCCGGGGATGGGCTCGCCCATCACCACATCAAACGCGCTGATGCGGTCCGACGCCAGCATCAAGATGCGGTCGTTGCCGACCGCGTAGTTGTCGCGCACCTTGCCCCGCGCCAGCAGGGGGAGCGAGCCAAGGGTGTGGGTGTGCAGCGTGGGGTTCAATGCACTACCTGCGCCAATAAACCTTGGCCATATTTGGCAGCCATCATTGGCAAAGGTGTGCTTTTGATCTTGGCGCCTTGGCCTTCGCAGCCGAACTCGATGTAGCGCTGTTTACAAATCAGCTTGGCAGCTTCACGTGCGGGCTTGAGCCATTCGCGGGCATCAAATTTGTCAGGGTTTTCTGCCAAAAATTTGCGCACTGCCGCGGTCATCGCCAAGCGGATGTCGGTGTCGATATTGATTTTGCGCACACCAAACTGAATAGCTTTTTGAATTTCAGCGACGGGCACGCCAAAGGTTTGCTTCATCTTGCCGCCAAATTGGTTGATGGTGGCCAGCAGGTCTTGTGGAACGCTGCTCGAGCCGTGCATCACCAAATGCGTATTGGGAATGCGTTGGTTGATGGCCTTGATGCGCTCAATCGCCAGAATGTCGCCCGTGGGTTCGCGGGTGAATTTGTAAGCACCGTGGCTGGTGCCAATGGCAATTGCCAAGGCATCCAATTGTGTTGCTTGGACAAACTGCGCTGCCTCTTCGGGGTCGGTGAGCAACTGCTCCCGCGTCATGGTGGCGTCGGTGCCGTGTCCGTCTTCTTTGTCGCCCTTCATGGTCTCCAGCGACCCCAAGCAACCCAGTTCGCCCTCGACGGTGATGCCGAGTTTGTGCGCCATGTCCACCACTTCGCGGGTGACTTTCACGTTGTAGTCAAAACTGGCGATGGTTTTGCCGTCCGCTTCCAAGCTGCCGTCCATCATCACCGAACTGAAACCTAAACCAATAGCGCCTTGGCATACCGCAGGGCTTTGGCCATGGTCTTGGTGCATCACCAAAGGCACATGGGGATAGGCTTCCACCGCTGCTTGAATCAAATGCTTGATGAAGGCCTCGCCTGCATATTTACGCGCTCCAGCACTGGCTTGCAAAATGACCGGCGCACCCACCTCATCGGCTGCCGACATCACGGCTTGCACCTGCTCTAAGTTGTTCACATTGAAAGCGGGGATACCGTATTGGTGTTCTGCTGCATGGTCGAGCAGTTCGCGCATAGAAACCAAGGCCATGGCTGTTCCTTATCAAGATAAAAAAGAAGAATTTTAAAAGTACCGCCCAGCAGCAGAACGGGCTTTAAGCAACGCGGCAAATTTTCAGCATATTGGTGCCTCCTGGTGAACCCATAGGTTCGCCGCAGGTGATGGCGTAGACATCGCCCCCGTCGACAATGCCGCGCTCTTTCAAGTGCACCTCGGCTTGCGCCAAAGCGGTGTCGCGGTCGGTGCTGGTGTCCATCAGCAAAGCCCGCACATTGCGGTAAAGGGCCATACGCCTTTGGGTGGTGACTTTGGTGGTCAAAGCGTAAATGGGGATGCGGATGTGGTGTCGGCTCATCCACAGCGGCGTGGAGCCTGACTCGGTCAGCGCCACAATCGCTTTGGCCCCCAAATGGTGGGCAGTGAACAGCGCCCCCATGGCAATGGTCTGGTCGATGAACTCAAAGGTTTTGCCAGTGAAGTCGTTGTCGAGAACAGTGACTTCCGCTTCTTCGGCGGCCAAACAAATTTGCGCCATTTGCAGCACTGTTTCCAGCGGGTATTTGCCCACCGCAGTTTCGGCACTTAGCATGACCGCATCGGTGCCGTCCAGCACCGCATTGGCCACATCACTCACCTCGGCGCGGGTGGGCACGGGGTTGGTGATCATGCTCTCCATCATTTGGGTGGCAGTAATGGCAACTTTGTCCATTTCCCGCGCCATTTTGATCATGCGTTTTTGCAGTGCTGGCACGGCGGCATTGCCGACCTCGACCGCCAAGTCGCCACGCGCCACCATGATGCCGTCGCTGGCGGCCAAAATTTCTTCTAAGTGTGGAATGGCTTCAAAGCGCTCGATCTTGGCAATCAGCCCAGGCTTGTGCTTGAAGGGTTCGGCAGCCACATTGCACAGCTGCCGCGCCATTTCCATGTCGGTGGCACTTTTGGGAAAACTCACCGCCACATAGTCGGCTTGAAAGGCCATCGCGGTTTTGATGTCTTCCATGTCCTTGGCGGTCAGGGCTGGCGCGGTCAATCCACCGCCTTGTTTGTTGATGCCTTTGTTGTTGGACAACTCGCCGCCCATCTTCACCGTGGTGTGCACTTGCTCGCCCTTGACCGTGTCAACGGTCAGCACAATCAAGCCATCATTGAGCAGCAACAAATCGCCGGCTTTCACATCGCGTGGCAATTCTTTGTAGTCCAGTCCCACGCCATTCAAGTCACCGAGTTCGGTACGAGAGGCATCCAGGACAAACTTGGCACCCGACTCCAACATCACCTTGCCTTGGGCGAATTTGCCTACGCGGATTTTGGGTCCTTGCAGGTCGGCCATGATGGCTACCACGCGGCCAGCCCGTTGCGCCGCCTCGCGCACCAGTGTGGCGCGGTCAATGTGGTCTTGGGCCACGCCGTGGCTGAAGTTCAAGCGCACCACATTCACGCCTGCTCGGATCATGTTTTCAAGCAAGGCGGGGTCACTCGAGGCGGGGCCGAGGGTGGCGACGATTTTGGTGGCGTGTTTGGGCATAAAGGGTCTCGTTTAGGTGGCCTTCGCATTCTCCCACGATGCTTAGCGGCGCGCACAAAAATCGAAAGTCTGGCACACATTGCGCCTTCAAACCCCGCCCTACATTGAGGCCATGAACAATTCCTCTTTACCGCCTGATTCCTTGCTGGACGGTCTGGCACCAGACTATTTGCATACCTTGGCACTGCAAGGGCAGGTGAGGCACTACCGAAAAAATACCTTGCTCATTCAAGAGGGGGATGTGGGCGCACAACTTTATGTGGTGTTGCATGGCAATTTGCGCGAATTCGCCATCTCCCAAGACAGCAAGCCGCGCGAAATCACCTTGGCCATGGCCGGTCGCGGCGATGTGCTGGGTTTGTTGGCCCTGGAGGGGGGGCAGCATTGCTCAAGCGTCATCACCTTGGGACCCGCAGTCTGTTCCGTGGTCAGTGCAGAAAGTGTGCGGGTGTTGCTGCAGCACGACCCCCGCTTGGCCATGGCTTTGCTCAAGCGTGCCTTGCAGCGCTTGCGTTTGGCCACCCAAACCACCTGTTTGGCTTTGTTTTCTGACGCTTACAGCCGCCTGAGCGCCTTGCTGCAACGCCAGCAAATGCCTGCGCAAAGCATGGCGCCAGCGCCAGCCCCCATGACGCACGCCCAAATGGCGCAGCAGATTGGCTGCAGTCGGGAAATGGTCAGCCGCATCATGAAAGAGCTGGTTCAGGGGGGCTATGTCGTGCGCGAACCCGACAAGATTTACAGGGTGTGCCGGCGTTTGCCCATGCGCTGGTAGGGGTAAGTTGCCAAAAAGGGGCAGTCGTTACAATCCCAAAGATATGACTACCAAAGAACAACCCATCCCACTCAGTGAGCCCATGCCCCACCGCAAGGTGATCCGCGAGTGGCTGATTCCCTTGTCCAACCGCGTTACCGTGCGTGCATTAGCGTTATTGCTCTTGGATTTTGCGATTTGGGGCGCATTTCTGGCAGGCACGGTGTATTTCGAGGCCTTGTGGGCCAAGTTGCTGTGTGGCGTAGCCATGGGTTTCACCATTGGCCGCTTGTTCATCATTGGCCATGACGCTTGTCATCAAAGTCTGACACCCCACCGCGGCCTGAACAAATGGGTCGGCCGCATCGCCTTTTTGCCTTCGCTCACCACCTTCAGCCTTTGGGATATTGGCCACAACGTGGTGCACCACGGCTACACCAACCTCAAGGGTTTCGACTTCGTTTGGGCGCCCCTGACACGGGAAGAATTTGCCAAGCTGTCTTGGATGGGCCGTTTGCTCGACCGCGCTTACCGCAGCGGTTGGGCCCCAGGCCTTTATTACATGATCGAGATTTGGTGGAAAAAAATGGTTTTCCCCAGTGCTAAAGAAATGCCTACCCGTCGCCCTATCTTTGTGAAAGACAGTTTGCTCATCAGCGCCTTCGCCTTGGTTTGGGTGGCTGGCATGGTGATGGCGGCCCTTGCCACTGACCAGTCGATTGCCATGGTTTTGTTGTGCAGTGTGGTGGTGCCGTTTTTGTTCTGGTGCGCCATGATCGGTTTTGTGGTGTACGTGCACCACACCCATGTCAAAGTGTCTTGGCACGATGACCGCAGTGCTTGGGCCAAGGCACAGCCTTTTGTGTCCACCACGGTGCACCTCACCTTTCCCTTGAAGATTGGCGCCTTGATGCACCACATCATGGAGCACACCGCGCACCATGTGGACATGAGCATTCCGCTCTACCACTTAAAGCAAGCGCAGGCCAAGCTTGAAACCTTGTTGCCTGGGCGCATCATTGTTCAGCCCTTCTCTTGGCGTTGGTACTTCCAAACTGCACGTGACTGCAAGTTGTATGACTTCACCCGCCAATGCTGGACCGACTACAAAGGGCGAGCCACCAGTCAGCCAGCGATGACGCCAGCCTGATGACGCGTGTGATGCGTTTGGCGTTGGTATCGGCGTCCTTGCTGGGCGCCTGTTTTCAAACTTTGGCTCAAGAGCCAGCAACTTCAGCACGCAGCCATGTCACAGTTTGCGCGGAGGCCGCTACCAGCTACGCCGTCCAAACCGAGGTTTACAGCGATGCCATCAAGCTGCTGATGTATGAGAGCCGCAGCAACCCCACCGATCAAGCTGATCGCTTAGAAAAACTCAAACCTCGTCATGAGGCGTTCAAGCAAGCTGCACTCACGCAAGAACAAGAATCACGGCAAAGCCGATCGTTCGGTGCACAAGACGCGGCATTTGACACCCAAATTAAATCCTGGGTGATTGATCATTTACTTGAATTTGCTACCGAAAAATACGGGCAAGACAAATTGTTCTATAAGTTTTATATCGTTAACCGCTGCAAAAAACAGTTCGCGCCTTAAGCCAAAGATTGCTTCGCTTACGCTCGCAATGACGACTTAGGCGCGCTTCATCAAAATCTCAAACGCGGGCATGGTTTTGCCTTCCAGCACTTCCAGGAAAGCGCCACCGCCGGTAGAGATGTAGCCGATCTTCGACTCAATGCCGTACTTGGCAATGGCGGCCAAGGTGTCGCCACCGCCTGCGATGCTGAAGGCGTTGGACTCGGCAATCGCATGGGCCACCACCTTGGTGCCGTTCTCGAAGGCCGCGAACTCGAACACGCCCATGGGACCGTT
>CAMDKR010000024.1 GCA_945901225.1 Bordetella parapertussis
TTTGCCATGGCATGGCTGAGGTTTCAACCTAAATTATTTCAAGCGCTTAAGGGCTACAACAGCCACAAACTAGGGCAAGACATAGGCGCGGGTTTGACCGTGGCCGTGGTCGCCCTGCCCTTGGCCATGGCCTTTGCCATCGCCTCGGGTTTGAAACCTGAAGCAGGCTTGTTCACCGCCATCGTGGCGGGGTTTCTCATTTCTGCAATGGGCGGCAGCAGGGTGCAAATCGGCGGACCAGCCGGTGCTTTCATCGTCATCGTTTACGGCATCGTCAGCCAGCACGGCGTGGCGGGTCTGATGCTGGCGACGCTGCTCTCAGGTGTGTGGTTGCTGCTCATGGGCGTGTTGCGTTTGGGCGTGCTGATTCGCTTTATTCCTGTGGCGGTCATCATTGGCTTTACCAACGGCATTGCGGTGCTGATTTTCTTGTCGCAGATGAAAGATTTTTTCGGTCTGCATATTCACCCTTTACCGGCAGACTTCTTCCACTTGTTGGCGTCCTTGGCTGAACATGCCGATACCCTGAATACCGCCGCCCTGTCTTTGGCATTGGCGAGCCTTGGCCTGTTGGTGCTGTGGCAAAGCGTGTTGCCCAAGGTCTTGCCCGAAGTTTGGGCCAAGCGTTTGGCCGTACTGCCAGGTTCGTTGTTGGTGCTGGTGCTGAGTACGCTTGCCACTGTGGGCTTGGGCCTGCCGGTCGACACCTTGGGCAATCGTTTTGGCGGCATACCCGACAGCTTGCCGACATGGGCTTGGCCCTCGTTCAACCTTGAACAACTGCAGGCCGTGCTATTGCCCAGCATCACCTTGGCACTCTTAGGTGCGATCGAGTCTTTGCTGTGTGCGAGGGTTGCAGACAAGCTTATTCACGATCGGCATGACCCCAACCAAGAACTGATGGCGCAAGGCATTGCCAATATGGCCATGCCGTTTGTGGGCGGCATGCCCGCCTCTGGCACGATTGCCCGCACCATGACAAATGTGAAGAATGGCGCCGCCACCCCTGTGGCAGGCATGGTCCACGCGATCAGCCTGTTGCTGGTGATGTTGCTGGCTGCGCCCTTGGCATTTCATGTGCCCTTGGCGGCCCTCAGCGCCATCTTGGTGTTTGTGGTTTGGAACATGGGCGAGTGGCACGCCTTTACCGATTTGCAGCAGTTTCGTTGGCCCTACCGCCTCACGCTGTTGGCAGTGTTTGTGCTGACAGTCACGGTAGATTTAAGCATGGCGGTGCTGGTGGGTTTGGTGGCTGCCACCCTCACCTTTTTGTTTCGTATCTCCAGCCTCACCCGCAGCACGGTGCTCTGGCAAGACCTTAAAACCCAGGTCCTTTGCTTGCAAGGTGCTTTGTTTTTTGGCGCGGTCAATTTGATCGAACAACGCATCGACGATTTGCCCAGCCAGCGCTTGGTGCTCGACTGTGCAGCCCTCATCTACATCGATTCCAGCGGCGCAGAAGCCTTGGGACAGTTGTTCGAGACTTGCCAACAAAAAGGCCTGCAGTTTCAACTTGCAGGCTTGCGTGGACAACCCTTGGACATCTTGCAGCGATGCGGCCTGTTGGTGGAAATGGGCGAACAAAACTGTATAGACGACGCAAAGACGCTGGTAAAAACCCTTGGTGGCTAGAATAGCGCTCCCACTCTTGGACAGTCCCATGTCATTGTTTGCCCGCCCTGAATACGTCTCTGAAGCCTCGCAGTTCATCGATCAATTGAAGCAGGCCAAGCCCACGCTGGAAACCGAGCAACGCCAGGGCCGCGCCCTGCTGTGGGACAAACCTCTGAATGCCAATGAACAAAGCGAGTTCAAGGCAGCCAAAGTCGCTCAAAAACCCTACGTGTATTTCAATCCCAGCGTCAAGTGAACACGCCTCATTTGCATCCCGATTGGCAAGGGCCCAGCGGCGACTTGCCCCACATGCCGACGGTCATCGACCATGTGGCAGTGGCACGCTTGTATGGCGAACCGCTGTTCGCCATGCCGCAAGATTTGTACATTCCGCCCGATGCCTTGCAAATCTTTTTAGAAGCGTTTGAAGGTCCGCTGGATTTGCTGCTGTACCTGATCCGCAAGCAAAACTTCAATATTCTGGACATCCCCATGGCGGGACTCACCCGCCAGTACCTCAGCTATGTCGAGGAAATTCGCAAAACCAACCTTGAGTTAGCGGCTGAATATTTGCTCATGGCCGCCATGCTGATCGAGATCAAATCGCGCATGCTCTTGCCACCCAAAAAGCAAGCCGAAGGGCAGGAGCCTGAAGACCCACGTGCAGAGTTGGTGCGCCGCTTGTTGGAATACGAGCAACTCAAATTGGCTGCAGCCAACTTGAACCAATTCCCCCAACAAGGGCGCGATTTTTTACGCGCTCAGGTGTATATCGAGCAGTCCATGCAACCCCGATTCCCCCATGTGGATGCAGTGGAATTGCAGCAAGCATGGACAGATATTTTGCGTCGTGCCAAACTGGTGCAACACCACAAAATCACCCGCCAAGAACTGTCCGTCAGAGAACACATGAGCATCGTCTTGAAAAAACTCCAAGGTCAACGCTTCGTCGAGTTCGCCGATTTGTTTGACCCTGCTTTGGGTGTGCCAGTGCTGTTGGTGACCTTCATCGCTTTGCTTGAATTGGCCAAGGAAGCCTTGGTGGACATCACCCAAGCCGAGGCCTATGCCCCGATTTATGTGCGATTGGCTTACGCACCTGTTAACTGATTTCTTTGAGGAAAACCCGCCATGAGCCCTCAACCAAGCTCCCAACAAGCTGCCAAGCGTCCTGCCATGACCATGCACAGCTTGATGAAGATGTACAGCGAAGGCGAAAAAATCACCATGCTCACCGCCTATGACGCCAGTTTTGCGGCGCTGGCCGATTTAGCAGGTGTGGAAGTCATTTTGGTGGGTGATTCGCTGGGCATGGTCTGCCAAGGCCACAACAGCACCTTGCCTGTGACGCTGGATGCCATGCGCTACCACACCGAGTGCGTGGCGCGTGGCGTGCAAAAGCAAAATGGCCGCCCGATTGTTTTGGGCGATATGCCTTTTGGTACCTATGCCACCCCAGAGCAAGCCTTTCGCAGCGCCAGCGTTTTGATGCAAGCTGGTGCGCACATGGTGAAGTTGGAAGGCGGCGTTTGGTTGGCACCTACTGTGGAGTTTTTGGTCACCCGTGGCATACCGGTGTGCGGACACATAGGTCTGACCCCGCAAAGCGTGAACACCTTGGGCGGTTACCGTGTGCAAGGGCGAACCGACAGCGGTGCACAACAATTAATGCAAGACGCCTTGCTCTTGGAGAAAGCTGGCGCACAAATGCTGGTTTTGGAAATGGTGCCAGCACTGCTTTCTGGCGAAATCACCCGCGCCTTGACCACCTGCGCCACCATCGGCATTGGTGCAGGTGTGGACACCGCTGGACAAATTTTGGTGTTGCACGATATGTTGGGCGCCACCCAAGGCAAGGTGCCCAAGTTCGCCCACAACTTCATGAACGAAGCTTCCTCCATTCAAGAGGCTATGCATGCTTTTGTGAGGGCGGTCAAAGAGCAACGCTTTCCTGTGAACGAATTGCACGCTTGGTAAACACCGTATGTTGATCGCCCGTACGCTGGCCGAATTACGCCAGCATTTGCAGCGCTTTGATCGACCCGCTTTTGTGCCCACCATGGGCAATTTGCATGAAGGCCATTTGCAGTTGCTGCAGCATGCCAAGCCTTTGGGTGATGTGTTGGTGGCCAGTATTTTTATCAACCGCTTGCAGTTTTTGCCCCACGAAGACTTTGCCAGCTACCCGCGCACCTTTGAAGACGACTGCGCCAAACTTCGTTCCCAAGCTTGCGGTGTGCTGTTCGCACCTGATGAAGCCGAGCTGTACCCTCAGCCCCAAACCTTCAAGGTGCTACCCGACCCCGCTTTGGCTGACATCTTGGAGGGGCAATTTCGCCCAGGCTTTTTCACCGGTGTGAGCACGGTGGTGATGAAGCTCTTCATGGCCGTGTTCGCGGGTCATGCACATGGTGTGGCGGTGTTTGGCAAGAAGGACTACCAACAGCTGATGGTGATTCGCCACATGGTGCGCCAGTTTGCCCTGCCGATTGACATCATCGGTGTAGACACTTGCCGCGCCCCAGACGGTTTGGCGCTGAGCTCTCGCAATGGCTACCTGAGTGCTACCGAGCGTACTGAAGCGGTGCAACTGTCGATGGCGCTGCGCCAGTTGGGCCAAGAAGCTTTGTCTGTTTCCGATGATCTGGCTTCGCAATTGCCACGGCTGCAAGCCCAAGCCATGGACCGCCTTCGCGAGCGTGGCTGGCAACCTGACTACCTCACCGTGCGCAATCGCCTCGACCTGCAAGCACCGCTTGCGGGGGATGCGCTGGTGGTGCTGGGGGCGGCGAAGTTGGGTAAGACCAGGTTGATTGATAACTTGGAGCTATAAAGCTTTCGCTAGTTATTAGGCTTCAAAAGTTGCCGTTCCAACGTTGAACTCCGCCAATTGCGCGCTCAATTTTTTAGATAACTTATCAGCATTGTTGACTCCTTTGAGCTGGACTTGAGCCTCTTTCCCCCATGTCTGCAACAGTAGGTCGTGTGGGATGAGGTACCAAGATTGGCTCTTGGTACTGCTCCATTGCGGAAAAGCGATCCAAAGATCTTTGCCAATGTAATTTTTACTGACCGTTGGTCTTGATTTAACTTGAATATGTCTCGAGACTTGGCTTAGAGGGTTGGTTGAAATCACATCTGCACCATTGACGTCGTATCGCAAAACCGACAAAAACTCTTGTCTTTGTGCCAGCAAGGACCCCAATTGGGCAATATTAAATGCTTCTTTGCTTCGACTATCAAAACCTTTATACCTATTTTTCATTTCATTCTCTCTTTTAAAAAGTCAACTCCATGATATGTAATACCTGTCTGCGACGTCCATAAGAAAGTCACTCATGACCACCCATAAGCCCTCCAACATTCTCCAACTTGAACTTGATTACGACAACCAGAGAAAGGCTTTGTTTCTATGGCTTGCGAATATCACGCCAAGTTCACAAGTTAATGAAATCATCAAAGACTGCACCACAGATGATTTGATGCATATCTTCGATATCGGCTATCGACACGCGTGCACGCAAATCCAGTATCTGATCAAACGTGATGGATCATCAAAGTTCAAATCAGCGCATATGCAAGAACTGTTGGATGAACAGATTTTGGCCAGTTTTTCTCCAGGACGACAAGGGCATACCGATCAAGAGAAAAATAAACTCCGCCAAAAGCAGTTTCAGCAATTTGCTGCCAACAACCCTTTTGAAATTTAAAAACTGTTAAAAATAGAAAGATTTTTAGCTTCTATTTAAAATTCATATATTATTCAATGTATCATTCTTATTAATGCTTACCCACACTGAGTTACTGCGCCTACGCTTAGCCGCTGGCCCCCAATCCGGCACACAAATGGCCAAGGATTTGGGCATCAGCCAGCCCACGGTGTCTAGGGCTTTGGCGGCCATGGCGGGCGAGGTGCTGCAAATCGGTCAGAAAAAAAGCTCGCGTTATGTCTTGCTGGATAGGGGCCGTGGCTTCAGCGATATTCCCGTATTTCGGGTCGATGCCCAAGGCAAGCTCCATGCCTTGGGCGTTTTGACACCCGTTCGGCCCGATGGTTTTGTATTCAGCCAAACCGATGGACTTCAGGTACACAGCGATGGCTTGCCTTGGTGGCTGTTGGACATGCTCCCCCAAGGTTATTTGGGCCGTGCCTATGCCACCCGCTATGCCGCCAGTTTGGGGCTGCCTCCATCACTCAGCACTTGGAGCGACAGCCATGGACTGCGGGCTTTGCTGGTGCACGGACATGACATGGTGGGCAACTTGTTGTTGGGGCCTATCGCCCGAGAAAAATTTATCGCTATGCCCGAACCTGTGGCGCTGGCCATGGCCGACAAACCTGCCTTTTACGCTAGCTTGGCAGTGGCTGCAGCGCAAGGCGATTCACCCGGTTCTTCAGCAGGTGGTGAGCAGCCCAAGTTCACGACCTACGCCCAAACCGATGCAGGCTCCGCGCATGTGTTGGTGAAATTCAGCGAACTCCCCAACAGCCCCGTGAGCCAACGTTGGCGCGATTTATTGCTGGCAGAACATTTGGCTTTGTCCACGCTGCGCCAAGCAGGTGTGTCTGCAGCCCAGTCTTCAGTTGTCGATCATCTGGGCCAGCGGTTTTTAGAAGTGGCGCGGTTTGACCGTGAGGGTGCGCTGGGTCGCAAAGCTTTGGTATCGCTTCGGGCGCTGGACGCCGAGTTTGTGGGGGACGCACACCAAGCTTGGCCAGTGGTGGTCAAGCAATTGGCAACGCTTGGGTTAGTCACTGCAGACGCTGCAGATAGGACCCAATTGTTGTGGGCTTTTGGCGTTTTGATGGGCAACACCGATATGCATGCTGGCAATTTGTCTTTTGTGTCCGACACTGGTCGCCCCTACCACTTGGCCCCTGCGTATGACATGACGCCCATGGCGTTTGCACCCAACAGCGGCGGCAAGTTGAACAACACCATCCCAAGCTTGGCGCTGCACGCAAGTGTTGGCAATGACCTATGGCGACAAGCCCTGGCCATGGCCCAAAGCTACCTGGCAACGCTGCGAGACAGCGACATTTTTAGCAAAGATTTTGAAGTGTGTGTGGATGCGCTAGATGCACATCTGGAAACCGCTGACCAACAGATTTCGCGCTTGGGCTAAAAGCGCTTATTCGCCCTTAGCGCCCCGCCCCATCAGCGCCGCCACTGCTTGTTGCGCTGAAGCTTGACCTTGCAACACCGCCACCACCGCTTGGGCGATGGGCATGTCCACACCCAACTGTTGGGCACGGGCGACCACGGTGTGGGCGCTGTAAACGCCTTCAGCCACATGGCCTAGCGAATGCAATACCTTGTCCAGCGATTGGCCTTGCGCCAAGGCCATGCCAACCTGTCGGTTACGGCTCAAGTCACCAGTGGCGGTCAGCACCAAGTCGCCCAATCCACTCAAGCCCATGAACGTATCTGCACGGGCACCCATGGCCAAACCCAAGCGTGTCATTTCAGCCAAGCCACGGGTGATCAAGGCCGCACGTGCGTTCAACCCCAGCTGCATGCCATCGCACAAACCGGTGGCAATCGCCATGACGTTTTTCACCGCACCACCAACCTCAACACCGATCACATCGTCGTTGGCATATACACGCAGGTTGTCGCCGTGAAAAGCCTGCACCAAAACCTCTCGCACCGAGGCATGTTCGCTGGCCGCCACCAAGGCAGCTGGTTGTCCAGCCGCCACCTCTTGCGCAAAGCTCGGTCCACTCAGCACACCTGCCAACATGCTGGGCGCCACCTCGGCTTGTACCTCGTGGGCCAGCAAACCTTGGCCTAGTGTTGCTGATTGAGCAGCTTCAAACCCTTTGCACAACCAAGCGAATGGTGTTTGCTTTTGCCAAGGCTCAAGCGCTTGCAATCCCAAACGCAGCGAGGCCATGGGCGTGGCCAATACGGTCAAATCGATGCCAGACAAAACCTCAGAAAAAGGTGCGTGGCTTAAGTGCAAAGAAGCGGGCAGAACGCGGCCAGGCAAGTAGTGCTGGTTTTCTCGCAGCTGTTGCATGTTTTGAATGCGTGCTGCATCTCTGGCCCACAAGGTGACCTCATGGCGCTGGCAAGCCTGCACCGCGAGCGCCGTGCCCCACGCCCCAGCACCAACGACCAGCAGTTTCACTGCAGTTTTTGGTCAGCCGCCATGCGTTGCTGCTGGTCGAACATGGCTTGGAAATTAATTTCCGCCATGTGCACAGGCGGAAAACCTGCTCGCTGAATCACATCAGCCACATTGCCGCGCAAATAGGGGTAAATGATTTGTGGACACGCAATGCCTGTGACGGGTTGCAACTGGCCTTCGGGCAGGTTGCGGATCTCAAAAATACCTGCCTGCTTTGCCTCGACCAAAAACATGGTTTGGTCATTGATCTTGGTGGTGACAGTCGCGGTGACAGTGACCTCAAACACGCCGTCGCCAATTTGCTCGGAGCCCAAGCCAATTTGGATGTCCACCGAAGGCGCTTCCTGCGACAACAAAATCGCGGGTGAATTGGGTTGCTCTAAAGACATGTCTTTGAGGTAAACGCGCTGAATTTGAAAGACGGGATCGTTGGCTTCGGCCATGGTGAGTTTCCTGAAAGTAAAAAACCCGCTTAGCAACTGCTTCCTAGGCGGGCAAGGGTTAGATGGCGATGATTATGTCAGCTTGCTTGCAGCAGGGGCATGAGGCCGCCACGACTGTCCAAAGCCATCAAATCATCACAACCACCCACATGCATATCACCAATGAATATTTGCGGCACGGTGCGCCTGCCAGTCAAGGCCATCATCCGATCGCGTTCGTCGGGGGACAGGTCGATACGCACCTCATCAATATGCTCGACGCCGCGAGCCTTGAGGATTTGCTTGGCCCGGTTGCAATAGGGACAAACAGCGGTGGTGTACATCTTGATGGGTGGCATGGTGTTGCAGGTGGTTAGGTTTTTTCCAAAGGTAGATTGGCCTCTTGCCAAATCTTTAAGCCACCAGAGAGGCTGTGGGCCTGCTCAAAGCCGAGTTTGGTGGCGATTTTTTGGGCGCGTTGCGAACGAACACCGCTGGCACACACCAAAATAAGGGGACGTTTTTTGTCATTGATGGCTTTGCCAAGGCTGGACTCCAATACATCCATGGCGATGTTTTTGGCGCCAATCAAATGCCCTGTCGAGAACTCTTCAGAGCTTCGCACGTCAACAATATGCGCTCTTTCACGGTTAATCATCAAAACCGCCTGGGTAGGGGATAAACCAGCCTTGCCCATGGCTTGAAAGGTAGGCAAAAACAGCGCCAAACCAGAAATCACAGCCACCAGAACCAACATCCAGTTATCGATCAAAAAACTCACCATGGTTGCCTTGGAAATTTGTCTTAGAAGTGTCATTTTAGAATGCATTCTTTTTTTCTGACTCAACAAGGTCATTTTTCCCCATGTACACCCTGGTGCTCATTCGACACGGCGAATCTATCTGGAACCTGGAAAACCGCTTCACAGGCTGGGCCGATGTCGACCTCACGCCCACGGGCATTGCCCAAGCTCGTCTTGCCGGCGAACGCCTGAAAGAGGCAGGTTTCGATTTTGATGTGGCCTACACCAGCTTGCTTAAACGCGCCATCCACACTTTGTGGCATGCCTTGGATGGCATGGACCGCACTTGGTTGCCGGTGGCTCACCACTGGCGCCTCAACGAGCGCCATTACGGAGCATTGCAAGGCTTGAACAAGGCCGAGACTGCCGCCCAGTATGGCGAGGCTCAGGTCATGGCTTGGCGACGCAGTTTCGATGTGCCGCCACCTGCCATGGAGCCACAAGACAGCCGTTACGAGGGCAGCGATCGCCGCTATGCCAAGCTCAGCCCCGGTCAGGTGCCGCTCACGGAATGCCTCAAAGACACGGTTGAGCGGGTCATGCCCTTTTGGAACGAATCACTGGCTCCCGCCATCCGCGCTGGCCAACGTGTGTTGGTCAGTGCCCACGGAAACTCGCTGCGAGCGCTGGTGAAATACCTCGACAACATAGCCGACCAAGACATCGTGGGCCTGAACATCCCCAACGGCGAACCTTTGGTGTACGAGCTAGACGCCGATTTGCGCCCTGTTCGCAGCTATTACCTGAAAGACGCTTAGGCCGCGCAAACCATTGCCAGCCAAGGTTAATTTGCGCAAAGGTCAGCGATTGATAGTCAGGCACAGTAAACTATCTTCTTCAATTGCCTATTGACGGCTTTTTTTCAATACAGGGTAAAAATGGGCCAAAAACTTAAAATCGCGGGCTGGATCAGCATTGGTGCCCTGACGGGTGCATTAACCACCTTTTCGCTACAAACGGTTGCTCGCGCCAATATGGCGCCCTTGCCACTTGAAGAGTTGCAGCAACTCGCCGCTGTTTTCAGCATGGTCAAGAGCGATTACGTCGAAACGGTCGACGAGAAAAAACTCATCAATGACGCCATCTCTGGCATGGTCTCCAGCTTAGACCCGCATTCCCAGTATTTCGATAAAAAATCCTACAAAGAATTCCGTGAGGGCACGACAGGCAAGTTTGTCGGTGTCGGCATCGAAATTTCCCAAGAAGACGGCATGGTCAAGGTGGTCTCGCCGATTGAAGGCTCGCCTGCTGACCGCGCGGGCTTGAAGCCTGGCGACTTGATCACCAAGGTCGACGACACCTCCATGAAAGGCCTGTCGCTGAACGAAGCCGTCAAGCGTATGCGTGGCGAACCCCGTACCAAGGTCTTGCTCACGATTTACCGCAAGGACGAAAACCGTACCTTCCCTGTCACCATCATCCGTGAAGAGATTAAAACCGTCAGCGTCAAATCCAAAATGATTGAGAACGGTTATGGCTGGATTCGCGTCAGCCAGTTCCAAGAACGCACCGTGGATGACTTGGCTCGCAAATTGGAAGAGCTTTACAAGCAAGACCCCAAAATGAAGGGCTTGGTGCTTGATTTGCGTAACGACCCTGGTGGCCTGTTAGACGCAGCAGTGGCTATCTCCGCCGTTTTCTTGCCCAACAACGTGACTGTGGTCTCCACCAACGGCCAGCTGGAAGAAAGCAAATTCACTTTCAAAGCAGCGCCCGAGTACTACTTGCGTCGCGGCGGTCAAGACAGTGTTTCCAGTCTTGCCAGTAAAACCAACGGCTTCTTCAAGAAAATCCCCTTGGTGGTGTTGGTGAATGAAGGCTCTGCTTCTGCCAGCGAAATCGTTGCAGGTGCTTTGCAAGACCACAAACGTGCCACCCTCATGGGCAGCCAAACCTTTGGCAAGGGTTCGGTTCAAACCGTGCGTCAACTGGGCTCAGACACTGCGTTGAAAATCACCACAGCGCGTTATTACACCCCCAGCGGCCGCTCCATCCAAGCCAAGGGCATCGTTCCTGATTTGCTCATTGACGACACCGCCGAGGGCAGCCCTTATGCAGCTTTGCGTACCCGTGAAGCTGATTTAGAAAAGCACCTCAACAGCGGCCAAGGTGAGGAAGTCAAAGACCCATCGCGCGAAAAAGCCCGCGATGAAGCTTTAAAGCGCCTTGAAGAAGAGTCCAAAAAACCTGTGGCGGATCGCAAGACGCCTGAGTACGGCAGCCCTGAAGACTTCCAGTTGCAACAAGCCCTCAACCGCTTGAAAAACCAACCTGTCAAAGTCAGCAAAACTCTGACCGAGCGCCCTGCCGACAAAAAGGAACAGTAAGGCGTGAATGACGCCCAATTGCTGCGTTATTCACGGCATATCCTGCTCGATGAGCTCGGCGACCTAGGTCAACAACGGCTGCTTGACAGCCACGCCGTGGTCATTGGTGCAGGCGGTTTGGGCTGCAGTGCAGCCCTTTTTTTGGCGGCCAGCGGTGTGGGGCATATCACTTTGGTTGACCACGACGAGGTAGACCTCACCAATTTGCAACGACAGATCGCCCACAGCACCGAGCGCATAGGTCAAGCCAAGGTGACATCAGCCAAGCAAGCGATGTTGGCGCTCAACCCTGACACACGCATCACCACCCTGCCACAAAAGGCAGACCCTGCTTTGCTGGACCGACTCTTGCCCACAGCCCAAGTGGTGCTTGACTGCAGTGACAATTTTCAAACTCGCCACATGCTTAACAAGGCCTGCGTGCAACACCGTGTGCCCTTGGTCAGCGGTGCAGTCATTCGCTTGGATGGTCAATTGACCACATACGACCCTTGGCAACCTGACTCACCCTGCTACGCCTGTGTATTCCCGCCTGACCAAGCGCCCGAAGAAATCAGTTGTTCCACCATGGGCGTGTTAGCGCCTTTGGTGGGCGTCATCGGCAGTTTGCAAGCGGCGGAAGCTCTGAAGCTGCTGACTGACTTGGGCAGTTCTTTGGTGGGGCGACTGCAAATGCTCGATGGCCGCAGTCTGGCGTGGACCGAAATACGCCTGCGGCGTCAAACCAATTGCACTGTGTGCGGCACGGACAAGCGTTCGTAACAACGCACCGCCAAGGCGGGTCGATCAGCTTGCGGCGTTTCAATCACCGAACGCACAAATCGGTAGTGCGACTTTTCCACCACCCGACAACTGGCGGTATTGCGCTCGTCCACACGACAAACCAAACGCACGCTGGGCACACAGGCTAAAGCTGCATCACTCAAGGCGACCACAGCTTCGCTCATCAAACCGCGTCCATGCGCTGAGGTTCTGCACCAATAGCCCAACTCAAACTCTGGGGCCGCGGGATCAATACGGTGAAAACCAACGCTGCCCAGCAGCGTGCCCGTGGCTTTGTCATGCATCAACATCGGCCAAGACAAGCCCAACACAAAAGCACCAAAGCAGGATTGACAGTAGTCCTCCGCCCTGTCGGGTGTTTGTGGTTTTTGCGCCCAAGGCAAAGAATCGGGCCATTGGCGAAGTGCTGCCAGACTCTCTTGCACAGCCAAGTACAAGGCGTCGCCATCTCCGGGTTCAGGACAACGTAGCAACAAACGCGACGTCTCAATATGGTCAAGCCATGCAATGCTCATACGCCGATGATCCAACCTTCCAGAGCATCCATCTCCGGCGGTAACCCATACAACTGATCGCCACCCTCATGGTGCTGCTGCGCCATGGCAGCTTGCACCATGCAAAGCACTGCATCGAGTTTGTCGCCACTGGCGTCTGCCACCAAGGCATCGTGTTGTGCAGGGCGAAGGTACAAAGTCACGCCGACTTGGCCACTGACCAAAGCCTGCAAGATATCTTTGCGTGCAATCAAACGCTCAGGGGTTTGTTTAGCCCGGTCGTCACTCTTGTAACTGCGCGAACCTATCAGCCGTCGGGCTAAGCACCCAGGGTAGGCCTCCAATGCCACACGTTGCGTGTCGCCGGCATAAAGGCCTGGGAAATCCAAACCCGCTTGCAACATCAAAGGCACACCGGCATGCAGCATGTAAGCCACCGGTGGGTTTACCCATTTCATGGAAGGGCTAGACCCTGCGGGAATGTCAGTGGCTCGATGGGCAAATTTACCCCCCACGGGACGCTTGTCGCAAAAGGCCTTGAAGGTGGCGCGAATCTCCTCGCGGCTGAGCGCGGCGAAATGGTCTATGCAGGCTTTCCAACTGAGAGGCCACTTCAGTGTGGTGACCAATTCGCGGGGCAAGCCAAAAGGCAAGTCGAAACCGCCTACCCATGGCCCTGGGGTGTGTAAGGCTTGTTCAAACGCCACAAGGCTTGTACAGGCTTGCATTCCCTCAAGCACCAAGCGCTTATCACGCCACGCTCCCCAAGCAAGCACAATAGATTTGCGTGAGGAGGGTGAACTGCTGAAGTCACAACCCAGCAGGCGTGTCATGGCGAAAAACTCAGGCGCGACCCAAAATGGCGGCTGTTGCCATCAACTCTTCAAGCAAGGCCAAAGAGACGAGGCCCGATACCGCATAAGGGTCCAGCACAGGAAGTTCGGAATACTTCAACACCACCGAGGTATTGAGTTTGGACAAATTGACCTGCCCCATGGTCCAACCACCAAAACGGCGCTCAGCAATTTCTTCATAGTTAAGCAGCACCACATCGGTATGGCGCTTGTCGCTGACGATTTGCGCGTACAAGTTGTTGACTTGGTTACGCCCACCTTCAATGGCTTGCAAATAAATGCCACCGCCATAGCAAAGAATGCCGGTGATGCCATTGGCCATATTGTGTTCACGGGCAACAGCCAAGATGGAGTCTGTGGCCGCAGTAGCGTTGGGGTCTAACGCTCGGCTCACATAAAGCAAACGCACCAACATGCCATCAGTCCTTTTTGGGAATCAGTGAAAGAAATTCTCGACGCAAATTGGGGTCTTTCAAAAATGCGCCACGCATCACGGAGTTGATCATGCGACTGTCCATGTCTTTCACACCACGCCAAGCCATGCAGTAGTGAGAAGCCTCCATGACGATGGCCAAGCCATCGGGTTGGGTTTTGACTTGAATCAAGTCCGCCAACTGCACCACCGCCTCTTCTTGAATCTGGGGACGGCCCATGACCCATTCGGCAAGCCGAGCGTACTTGGACAAACCAATCACATTGGTGTGCTCATTGGGTAACACGCCAATCCAAATTTTTCCAATGACGGGGCAAAAGTGGTGGCTGCAAGCACTGCGAACCGTAATGGGTCCCACGATCATCAACTCGTTCAAGTGCTCAGCGTTGGGAAACTCGGTGATGACGGGTGGATTGACGAAGCGGCCACGAAAGACTTCTTGCACATACATTTTGGCCACACGCCTTGCAGTGTCTGCAGTGTTGTGGTCATGTTCGGTATCGATGACCAGGCTGCTGAGAACGCCTTTCATTTTGTCGGCCACTTCGTCGAGCAATTTGTCGAGTTCGCCAGGCTCAATGAAGTCGGCAATATTGTCATTGGCGTGAAAGCGCTTGCGCGAGGCCAATAACCTTTCGCGGATTTTGATGGACACAGGAACACCTGCGTCATTTGCCTCAGAAGTCATGTTTGTCTCAGTCTCTTTCAACATGTCAAAGATACTAACAGCAGATGACCGATGGAGCCTATAGGCGCAGACAAAGACCTTGTCTAGGCCGCCTCGACTGTGCGCAAACGGATGTGCAATTCGCGAAGCTGCTTTTCATCCACCAGCGAGGGCGCTTGGGTAAGCAAGCACTGGGCACGTTGGGTTTTAGGAAAAGCAATCACATCGCGGATAGAGTCGGCACCCGTCATGAGTGTGACGATACGGTCTAAGCCAAAAGCCAAACCGCCGTGGGGCGGGGCACCGTATTGCAAGGCGTCGAGCAAGAAACCAAATTTGATTTGCGCTTCTTCGGGGGTAATCTTCAAGGCATCGAACACTTTTTGCTGAACATCAGCGCGGTGTATACGCACCGAGCCGCCGCCGATTTCCCAGCCATTGAGCACCATGTCATAGCCCTTGGCAATGCACTTCTCGGGCGCTGTGACCATCCAATCCTCGTGGCCATCTTTGGGTGCGGTGAAGGGGTGGTGTACAGCGTTATAGCGGCCGGCTTCCTCATCGAATTCAAACATGGGGAAATCCACCACCCACAAGGGTGCCCAGCGGTCTTGCAGCAAGCCTTGTTTTTTGCCGAAGTCACTGTGCCCGATTTTCAAGCGCAAGCCGCCGATAGCGTCATTCACCACCTTGGCCTTGTCAGCGCCAAAGAACAACAAATCACCGTCTTGTGCGCCGCTGCGCGACAAAATTTCGGCAATGGCTTTGTCGTGCAAGTTTTTGACAATAGGCGACTGCAAGCCCTCACGGCCTTTGGCCACCTCATTGACCTTGATCCAGGCCAAACCTTTGGCACCATAAATTTTCACAAACTCGGTGAAGGCGTCAATCTCTCCTCGGCTCATCTCGCCACCGCCTGGCACACGCAATGCAACCACACGACCGCCTTTGCTGGTGGCTGGTCCACTGAACACCTTGAAGTCCACATCTGTCATCACGTCAGTGAGTTCGGTGAACTCAAGTTGGATGCGCAAATCGGGCTTGTCCGAGCCAAAGCGGTGCATGGCTTCTGAATAAGCCATGATGGGGAAGTCGCCCAAGTCGATATCGAGCACTTGCTTGAAAACGCCTTTAATCATGTCTTGGAACAGGGCGCGAATTTCTTCTTCACCCAAGAAAGAAGTTTCGATATCGATCTGGGTGAATTCAGGCTGGCGGTCTGCGCGCAAATCTTCATCACGGAAACATTTGGTGATTTGGTAGTAACGGTCAAAGCCGGCAACCATCAGCAACTGTTTGAACAATTGCGGCGATTGGGGTAAAGCGAAGAAGTGGCCATCATGCACACGACTGGGGACCAAATAGTCACGAGCGCCCTCTGGTGTGCTCTTGGTCAGCATGGGTGTCTCGATATCGACAAAACCATTGGCATCTAAAAACTTACGCACCGCCATTGACACGCGGTAGCGCAGCATCAGGTTCTTTTGCATATAGGGGCGACGCAAATCCAATACCCTGTGGGTTAATCGGGTGGTCTCAGACAAATTGTCGTCATCGAGTTGGAAGGGTGGTGTCACTGAAGGATTGAGCACCACCAACTCGTGGCAAAGCACTTCGATCTTGCCGCTTTTGAGTTGCTCGTTGACGGTACCTTCGGGGCGCAAACGCACCACGCCTTTGATTTGCACACAAAATTCATTGCGAATATCTTCGGCTATCTTGAACATATCGGCGCGGTCGGGGTCACAAACCACCTGAACATAGCCTTCGCGGTCTCGCAAATCGATAAAGATCACGCCACCATGGTCGCGTCGGCGATTGACCCATCCGCACAAAGACACGCTTTGTCCTTGCAGTGCTTCGGTGACCAATCCACAGTAGTGCGTTCTCATAGCTTGTTATCCAGTCTTAAAAAATAGTTGTGGCATAAGGCGCGCTAAGGCGCCGTTGATTAATGAGGGGGGCCAGGTAAAACCGATGGAGATACCGCACCCATAGAGATGACATAGGTCAGCGCCTCGTCCACGCTCATGTCTAGTTCAATCACGTCAGTGACGGGCACCAACAAAAAAAATCCGCTGGTAGGGTTGGGCGTGGTGGGCACATACACGCTCATAAATCCCTCTCCCAAATGTTTTTGAACTTCGCCTTGGGGTGCGCCCGTTTGAAACGCAATGGTCCAAGCGCCTTGGCGAGGGTATTGCAATAACACGGCTTTTCGAAAGGCGTTGCCATTGCTGGAAAAAAGCGTGTCAGATACTTTTTTAACGCTGGTATAGATGGATTTGACAATCGGTATATGGGTGAATAAGCGGTCCCATTGCTTGACCATCCATCGGCCTGCCACATTGGAAGCCAAGGCACCGGTTAACACCAGCACCAAAAAAACCATCACAACACCCAGTCCCTTGATGCCATTGAACTGCTGCAAAGCGTTGGTATGCACTTGGGGCAACACACTGCCCAAACCGTAAAGCACATTGGCCAAAATACCGTCGAGGGCACCGACCAGCCAACTCA
>CAMDKR010000025.1 GCA_945901225.1 Bordetella parapertussis
GCAGCGGCACGCGGCTGTGCTGTTAATTCACGCGCGGCTTGGGGAATCAACAAGACACGGCGATCGGCTTGGGCCAACAAACGACACCAAGCGGGGTCTTCGTTGACAAGTTGGTCCATGTGGCGGGCGGACTCGTCGGCCAACAAATACACATTCAAGCCGTGCAACTGGGCATCATCGATGCTGGCGGTCAAGCGGTCGTCGTCGCTGGCAATCAGCAGGTGTTCGCAGGCTTTGCGTTCTGACAAACGGGCAATGTCGGCGGACATGGCGCTGAAAGCCACTTCACTGGGCTCACCACTGGTGATGTCGAGAACGCGCACGATTTGGTCTTGAGGAAATTGGCTATCAGGGTTGTCGGTGTACCAATAAACACGTTGCACATCCAAGCCTAAACCGGCTTGTTTCAAGGTCTGCACCAAGGTGGGTATCAGGACTTGTCGGTTGTAGGCTTCTGGCTCGGCATCGCTGTCGGTACTTTGTTTGAGCAACCAAGCCATGTAGTTGCTGTCGATCAAGGCGATACAGCGACCACTGCGGGTCTGAGCATGGTCCTTGCGGGGATGCGTTGCGCGGTTTTCATTCTTCATCTAGAGATACCTGTCGGTGATGTGTTTAAAACTAAGAAAGTGGGGCATACACAATGCCCGGAGGAGCTGCAGGCGCTCGAAACTAATGTGGCTTAATGCCTGCAACAGAGATATTAGCCTATCTTGATGCCGTTTTGGATAACAAGGTTTGGGGTGGGGGTATGTTCGCTCACGCTGGGATGCTGCACTTGCTCATCAGTGCGGCCAAAACGTCGCACACGCTGGGCATACCATGACAAAGCTTTGTTCAAAGCTGCATCATCAAAATCGGGCCAATGCAAGTCGGTGAAATACAACTCTGTGTAGGCGGTTTGCCACAGCAAGAAATTGCTGATGCGCGATTCGCCACCGGTGCGTATGAGCAACTCGGGGTCGGGTAAATCAGCGGTACTTAAGTTTGCGGCCAAACCCGCTGTGTCGAGTTCTTGCAGGGACCGATCGTGGTGCGCTGCTTGCCAAGCACGTACTGCAGTCAAAACATCCCATTGGCCCCCGTAATTGGCGGCAATCGTCAAGTTCAAACCGGTGTTTTGAACGGTGTCTTGCTCGGCTTGGTCGATGCGAGACTGCAACAGTGGCGCAAACGCACTGCGGTCACCAATCACACGAAGACGAATACCCGCGGCTTTCATTTCCGCCACTTCTGACTCAAGGTAATGCAAAAACAAGCCCATCAAGGCCGAGACCTCATCTGGCGGTCGACGCCAATTTTCTGAGCTGAACGCAAACAAGGTCAGGTAGCGCAAACCCACGGCGTGAGCAGCTTTGACGATCTGTCGCACATTGGCAGCGCCCCGCGCATGACCCACGGTGCGAGGCATCAAGCGTTTTTTGGCCCAGCGGCCATTGCCGTCCATGATGATCGCAATATGTTGTGGATGCGTGTTCATGGTTAGACAGTCAAAGGAAACAAATGCTGGGTGTTCACGCTGACCAAGTGGTGTTTGCTCATCAGGTCCACCAGCACCATGGCTCGCAACTCGCCATCGGCTTGTTGGTAGACCGCCTCCAAGCCCTTCAAAGGACCATCAATCACCCGAACAGCTTGGCCGGGTTGCAAAAGTTTCTCTGGCGCACGCTCAGGCATGTTGCGCAAGGCCTGAATCAAATCGTCCGACATGGGGGCGGGGCGGTTGCCAAAACTCACCAAACGGCTCACGCCCAGGGTGGAGCGAATGGGCGTCCAGTTGGTGTGTTCCATGTCCAAACGAATGAACAAATACCTACTGAACATAGGTTCGACCACATCCGCAAGTCGGCCTCGGCGCAATTTTTCAATGGTGATCAAAGGCAACCAAGCTTCATAGCCTTGGTTTTGCAGGTTTTCCAGGGCGCGGTGTTCTTGCTTAGGTCGGGAATGGACGGCGTACCACAACATGGTTTCAGGGAGCTTCTCTGTTAGTTTGACAATTGTAGGGGCTTAATTTCTGGCCTCAGTTTGATGCAGCGCATTTTCAAGAGGCTTAGTGTGGACTATGATGAATCTTGCCCAATCCTTGGAGTTCCTATGGCCAGCAGCCCCCCTGAATTTGACCCCCAGCAGATGAGCCAGCGCATGAAAGACTCGGCGCAACACATTTGGCTGGCGGGCTTGGGAGCGTTCGCCAAAGCCCAAGAAGAAGGTACCAAGGTGTTTGAAAACTTGGTTAAAGAGGGCTCACACCTGCAACAAGCCACCCAGCAAGCCCAAGCCAAAATGACCGAAGCCGCTGAAAAAGTGGGGCAAATGGCCAGTCAAATGGGACAAACCGCCAACGGCCAGATGGACAAATTGGAAACTATTTTTGAAGAGCGTGTGGCCAAGGCCTTGAAGAGCATGGGTCTGCCAAGTGCACAAGATTTGGCTGATTTGCAAGCGCGGGTAGAACAACTGGAAAAACAACTGGCCGAGCGCAAAAGCTGACAAGCCATGGCAAGCAAAGCGCCGCGTCAAACCGCCGAGCGCATTGTGGCCAGTGCTTTGGGCTTGTTCAACCGCTTTGGCGAGCCCAATGTGGCAGCCACGATGGTGGCTGCAGACCTTGGCATCAGCCCGGGCAATTTGTACTACCACTACCCTGGCAAGGAAGACATCGTCAACCATTTGTTTGGCCAGTACCTAAACGACTTGCAAGACTTGCTGCCTGCTTCGCAAGACGTCAAAGACTTAGAAGACGCTTGGTTTTTCATGCACTCGCTGTTTGAGTTGGTGTGGCGTTACCGTTTTTTGTACCGCGACTTGAACGATTTGCTCAGCAAATACCGCCAACTGGAACAGCAAGTGAAGCAGGTGCTGGCGAACAAACATGCGTCATTTTTAACATTGCTAAAGTGCATGACCGATCAAGGTTTGCTCACCCAAAATGCGACCGAGCGAGACAGCAGCGCCACGCAGATTTTGGTCATGCTGACCTGGTGGCTGAGCTATGAGTATGTGCGTGACCCCCGACATGCGCTGGAAGACGCCAACGCCCAAGGCGGCGTGTCACGCGGTGCACAACAAGTGTTGGGGCTGTTGCTGCCCTATTTGCAGGCACAACCTAAAGCGCAGTTGACGGCCTTGCTGCAGATGTACAACGCGCCGCCCAGTGCCTGACTTTTTTAAGCTGGTGCTAAAAACTGCTCGACCATGCGTACCCAAACGGTGCCACCCAAGGGAATCAGGTCGTCGTTGAAGTCGTAACTGGGGTTGTGCAAGGTGCAAGGGCCGCCGCCATGGCCCATTTCGCGGTGCTGTCCCTCGCCGTTGGCGATGAAGAAATAAGCGCCGGGTTTTTCCAGCAACATATAAGAGAAGTCTTCAGCACCCATGGTGGGTTCTTGCGCCAGCACGTTGTCCGCGCCAACTATGCCTGACAACACCTCGCGGGTGAAGGCGGCTTCATTCACATGGTTGATGGTGGGGGGGTAGTTGCGCACAAAGGCAAATTCGCAAGTGGCCTCGTGGGCGGCGCTGACGTGTTCGGCGATGGTTTGCATACGGCGCTCGATCAGGTCGAGCATCTCCACCGTGAAAGTTCGCACCGTGCCTTGCAGCTCGCAGCTGTTGGCCACCACATTGGTGGCGTCACCAGCATGGATCATGGTGACCGAGATGACACCCGCATCGATGGGTTTCAAATTGCGCGACACAATGGTTTGAAAAGCCTGCACCATTTCGCAGGCGATGGGCACGGGGTCGATGCCGTTGTGCGGCAAAGCGGCATGGCAGCCTTTGCCACGGATGGTGATTTTGAATTCATTGCTGGAGGCCATGACGGGTCCTGGGCTGACCGCCAAGGTGCCGACCGGCATGCCCGGCCAGTTGTGCAAACCGAACACCGCGTCCACGGGAAATTTATCGAACAAACCGTCTTTGATCATTTCTCTTGCGCCACCGCCGCCTTCTTCGGCGGGTTGGAAGATCAGCACCACGGTGCCATCGAAATGTTTGTGCTTGGCCAAATGCTGGGCTGCTGCCAACAACATTGCGGTGTGGCCGTCGTGGCCGCAAGCGTGCATCTTGCCGGGGTGTTTGCTGGCGTGGGCAAAGGTGTTGGCTTCATTGACGGGCAGTGCGTCCATGTCGGCACGCAAGCCAATGCTGCGTTTGCTGCTGCCGTTTTTGATGACGCCGACCACGCCGGTGGTGCCCATGCCACGGTGAACTTCAATGCCCCACTCGGCCAGCTTGCCTGCCACCACATCGGAGGTGCGTTGTTCTTGGAAGCAAAGTTCGGGGTGGGCATGGATGTCGCGGCGAACAGCGATGATGCTGGCGGCTTCGGTGGTGATGGAGTCAAGCAGTTTCATATTTCACCCTCTGTATTTGGCTTGGGGAAACAGTCTACCTGATCCGTCATTGCGAGTTGCCGTCGCGAGAGATTGCTTCGCTGCGCTCGCAATGACGGGAAGTTTGCTTCGCTGCGCTCGCAATGACGACTCTTCGCAAAGACGTGCAAAATGCGGCCATGACCACCACCATCTTGGGCGCCTGCCCCCACGACTGCCCCGACACCTGTTCTTTGCTGACCACCGTGAAAGACGGCGTGGCGATCAAGGTGCAAGGCAACCCTCACCATCCGCTGACGGATGGCGTGCTGTGTACCAAGGTGTCACGCTACACCGAACGCACCTACCACCCTGACCGCGTGCAGCACCCGATGAAGCGCATAGGTCCCAAGGGGAGTGGGCAGTTTGAACGTGTCAGTTGGGAAGAGGCGTTAAGCGACATCGCACAACGCCTGAAAACCATCGCCGAGAAACACCCTGAACGCATCCTGCCCTACAGCTACGCCGGCACCATGGGCATGGTGCAAGGTGAATCCATCGCCATGCGTTTTTTCAATTTACTTGGCGCAGCCAAACTCGACCGCACGATTTGCTCCAGCGCTGGCAGCGAAGCCTTAGCGCAAACCTTTGGCAGCAAGGTAGGCATGAAGGTGCAACACTTTGCGGAGTCCAAACTCATCCTCATTTGGGGCAGCAACGTCATCACCAGCAGCATCCACTTTTGGCGTATTGCGCAAGAGGCCAAACGCCATGGCGCCAAATTGGTGTGTATAGACCCACGCCGAACCGAAACCGCGGACAAATGCGATGTGCATCTGGCCATCAAGCCCGGTACCGATGCAGCGCTGGCCTTGGGGTTGATGCACGAACTCATCACCCATGACTGGCTGGACCACGACTACATCGCCCAACACACCTTGGGCTTTGAAGCTTTGCGTGAACGTGCCTTGCAATGGACGCCCGAACGCACAGCCGAGGTGTGTGGCTTAAAGGTGAAAGACATCCGCCAACTTGCCCACGATTACGTCCACATCCAGCCTGCCGCGATTCGCTTGAACTACGGTGTGCAACGCTCCCGAGGCGGCGGTAACGCAGTCCGCGCGGTGGCTTGCCTTCCCGCGCTCACCGGCGCTTGGCGACACCGTGCTGGCGGCGTGGTGCTGAGTGCTTCAGGTCATGCTTTGCATAACGGAGCGGCTTTGCAGCGCCACGATCTGCACACCAACGCCAAAGCGCCGCTCATCAACATGAGCACGATTGGCGACGCCTTGAACACACCAGGCTTGATCGAAGCTGTGGTGGTCTACAACAGCAACCCCGTGGCGGTGGCCCCTGAATCGGCCAAGGTGGCCAAAGGCTTTGCCCGCGAAGATTTGTTCACCGTGGTGCTGGAACATTTCATGACCGACACCGCCGACCATGCCGACTATGTGTTGCCCGCCACCACGCAGTTGGAGCATTGGGACATCCACAACAGTTATGGCCACACCGACATGGTGCTGAATCGCCCCGCCATTGCGCCCATGGGTGAGGCCAAAACCAATACGCACATTTTTCGTGAACTCAGCGCCCACATGGGGTTGAACAACCCCTTGCTGCAAGAGGACGACGAAAGCCTGTGCCGTTTGGCACTGCAACACCCGCGCAACTTGCAAAGCGCCGCGCCAGTGACTTGGGATGCCTTGTTAAAAGATGGTTTTGCCCATTGGCCGGTGGCTGATGCACCATTTGCAAACGGTGGTTTTCCAACAGCCTCGGGAAAGTGCGAGTTCTTCAGCGAACGCTTGGCAGCGCAAGGGCATGACGGCCTGCCTGACTACCTGCCCAACTATGAACCCTCTGACGCACAAGCTACCTACCCGCTGGCCATGATTTCACCGCCTGCGCGTAACTTTTTGAATTCCAGCTTTGTGAATGTCAAAAGCTTGCGTGACATGGAGGGCGAGCCAATGTTGGAAATTCACCCCGATGACGCGGCAGCGCGGCAGGTCAAAAACGGGGCAATGGTTCGTGTTTTCAATGACCGCGGCAGCTACCAATGCAAAGCGCAGATCAGCACCCGCGCCCAAGTGGGCATGGTCGTGGGCTTGGGGGTTTGGTGGCGCAAGCTTGGCAGCGATGGCACGAATGTGAATGAACTCACTTCGCAGCATCTCACCGACATGGGCCGCGCGCCTGTGTTTTACGACTGCGCGGTTCAGGTCGAAACTTTGGCGGCTTAACGCGCAGCCACTGCAGCCAAGCGCTGGGCGGCAATTTCGCGCAAGCCGTCAAAAATCAAGCTGTCGATCAGCTCACACTGCACCGACATGCTGGGCGCCATCTTCCAACCCGCACCACCGGTCATGTAGCACAGCGGTTCGGCATGGCAGTGCGCTCGCACATGTTGCACCATGCGCTCAACAGCGCCGGCAATGGCATAGGTGCCACCACTGGTGAGCGCATCGCTGGTGTTGGTGGGAAAGGCACGAACCTCGCCGGTGGGTACCCGCAAACCCGCCGTCCCAGACTCCAATGCACGCAACATGATGCCGTGGCCGGGCAAGATCAAACCACCCAAAAATTCACCCTCGGCAGAAATCGCTTCCACCGTAACGGCTGTGCCGACCATCACCACCACCATGGGTCGCGTGGCGGTTTCTGCGGTTTGCGCCCGCATATGGGCTAAAGCACCGACCATGGCGACCCAGCGGTCTGCGCCCAGCCGTGCGGGGTGGTCATAGCCATTGACCAAACCGGCTTCTTTGGCAGACGACACCACCCAATGCGGCGTCAAGTCCCACAGCTCTAGCTGCTCTTCCACACGACGGCGCACCGCTTCGCCCGCCACGATGCAGCCCAACATGCTTTCAGGCACTGGCAATTTGCCCCAGTCGTCATCAGCCAGTTTGTCGATGTTTTCCAAAAACACCGCACCCTGCGCCAACAAGGTGGCGCTGGGATGCGGGGCGTCGTACATTGCCCATTTCAAGCGGGTGTTGCCTACGTCAAGTGCGATGAATGCCATGGAAGGGTTGCGAAGCATCAAAGGCCGAGATGTTACCCATCTGTAAGCGTCTCAAATTTGTCGAAAAGCCTTGGCAAATTGAACAACTTCTTCGGCCACAGTTTGACAGGCTTGAAGTGCCAAGGGATCGGCTGCTTGGCCCGCCCCACCAAAGGGCTGCGCGCTGACATTCAAAGTGGCGCCATAGGGTGTGGGCCAGCCGCGCAAGGTGTGGACGATATCGCGCATGGAAGACAGCGTGGTTCCCATGGCTTGTGCGCCATGGGCACAAACGATGCACCCCACGGCACGGCCCGACAAATACACCCGCTTATCGCCGCGCATGTCCTCGATGTAATCGATGGCGTTTTTCACCAAACCCGACAGACCACCATGGTAAGAGGGACTGGCAAAGATGATGCCATCGGCATGGCGCAAGGCGTCTACCAAAGCGACTTCGGCGGGGCTGCGCTCGGTGCGCGCAGGGTCGTAAAGTGCCAGCAGCAAGTCAGCGCCTGCAAAAAGGCGGGTGTCGCAGCCCAAGCTTTGGGCGTGTGCCAAGGCGACTTTGAGGGCTTTTTCGCTGGAGGATCCATCGCGCAAGGTGCCACCAAGACCGACGATGCTAATTGGTTGTGTCATGAGCTTCTTTGTTAACCCACGATGATCTCACACAGCCCTGCAACAGCGAAGACCTGTTGGCACATCAAGAAAGCACAGGCCTTTGCACGGGATAGCAAGCTTGCAATGCATGTGCGGCTTGCAGCAGCTTGGCGTCGCCAAACATGGGCCCCACCAACTGCACACCCATGGGCAAACCGTCACGGGTGAGACCACAGGGCAGGCTGATGGCGGGTTGTTGGCTGAGGTTGAAGGGGTAGCTGAACGGCGTCCAACCCAGCATGGCTTGTGAGTCCATAGGGCTATGACCTGCGGGTCGGGCTTTGAAGGCAGGTACCGCCGTGCTGGGTGTGAGGATGAGGTCAAAACCCTGCATGAACTGGCGCAGGTGTGAGCCCAACACACCACGTCGCTGGTTCAGCGCATGGATGGCGTTAGCGTCAAACCGTGCGCCCAACTCGGCTTGCGCTTTGAAGTCTGGGTCGGTGAGGGCTTGTTGTGCGGGGTTCAAGGTTTGCCACACTTGGTAAGCCCCTGCAAACCACAAACCGGTGGTGATGTCCAAGGGGTCTTCGGTCAAGGGGTCGACCTGCTCGACCACCGCACCCAAGTCTTGCAAATGCTTGGCCGCTAGCGCGGTGGCGGCGGCAATCTCGGGATCGACATGTTTGGCGTAACCCAAGGTGGGCGAGTACGCCACCCGCATGCCCTTGACGCCCCCCTGCAAGCCAGCCAGGTAATCCATGCCGTCAAAGGGCAAGGAAGTCCAGTCTCGGGCATCGGGCAAGGCGATGGTATTCATCATCAAGGCCACATCGTGCACCGTCATGGCATGTGGCCCCAAGTGAGCGACCGAACCAAACGGCGACAAAGGGTAGGCCGGCACCCTGCCAAAGCTGGGTTTCAAACCCACGTTGCCACAAAACGCAGCGGGAATACGCACACTACCTGCGCCATCGGTGCCCATGGCCAAAGGTCCCAAGCCAGCACTTACCGCAGCGGATGCGCCGCCTGAGGAGCCGCCCGGTGTACGTGCAGGGTTCCAGGGGTTGCGGCTGATGCCTGTCAAGAGCGAATTGGTTTCGCCTTTGCAACCAAATTCGGGGGTGGTGGTTTTGCCTAACAGCACAGCACCCGCTTGGCGCAAGCGAGCGGTGACAGGCGCATCGACATCCCATGGCTGATCGGGATTGACGGTTTTGCTGCCGCGCAAAGTGGGCCAGCCTTGGGTCAAGATCAGGTCTTTGATGGACACCGGTACGCCGTCCAAGGGCAACACGGCCTCGCCGCTTTTACGGTGCGCTTGCCATCTGCTTTCGCTGTGTCTCGCACTGGCCAAGGCAGCGGCTTCATCCACCCAACAAAAAGCTTTGAGCAAAGGATTCAACCGAGCAATACGCTGCAACACCGCTTGCGTGACTTCAACAGGCGAGGCCTTACCTTGGCGATACAGATCCAAGAGTTGGGTGGCGGTGTGTTGGGTCAAGTCAGACATGGCAGAAGCTCCTTCAGGCATGTGTGCGGGTCAGTGGACTGAGTTTGCGCCACGGCAAATCGGCAGGGTCAGCTGCCATGGGGCCCGCTGCCTTGGCCACCAACACATGGCTGGCGATGGGTTCAAAGTCGGCGCGGAAATGGTTGGAGCTTTTCAGCACAATGAGTTTCATCGCTTCCGGCGTGATACCCACGGTGCGCAGCATTTCACGGTCAAAGAGTTGCGCTTTGCCGCTGACCACTGCCACCAACACGCCTTGAATATCCAAACAAGCACTGGCACCCAATTGGCTTGTCATGCCACGCATCATGGGCCCTTTGAGCACACAGCGAACGTCACTCAGCGCCACCACCTTGGCACGAGCAGACACGGGTGCATCGCTCATGCCAGCATAGGTAGGCACTGACACGCCCAGCACCACGTCGATGTCTGCGCCCACACCCGCGGCCGTGGCCTTGGCCGCCACCTCGGGGTGGTAAAGCAAACCCACAGCCACGGCCTTGGGGTAGCGCTTGCCAGCACCTTGTTGCAGCAAAGCGTGCAGCATGCCGGTGGTGTTGCTGTCGCCACCAGCGCCTGGGTTGTCTTGGGTATCGGCGATCAACACAGGACGCTCGTGTTGCGCCGCCAAGGCCAGCGCTTGGGTCACGCCTTCACGTGCGTCGACAAATGTCATTCGCCACTGCGCGGGAGGAGAGGCCAAGGCACTCAGCGCATCGGCGGCTGCTAGGGCTTGCGATGGGCTTGGGCCATAAGCCCACAACACCGGCGCACATTCCTCGAAATCGGCAGCGGGAAAGCCCATGCAAAAACTCAGTACCGCGTCGCTCTCTCGGTCCATGTCAGCCATGGCCGCGTAAATGTCTTTGGCCGGTTGCAACCACGTCGACTGCGCATTGAGCGAAATCAAATACGGCAAGCGATGAACCGCCAACGCCTCGCGGCGACCCAAACGCAAGCGCCGTTGCAGCAAGTCGGCGGCACGCTCGCCCGTCTCTGCCATGTCGATGTGGGGATAGGTGCGGTAAGCCACCAAAGCATCGCAAAGCGCCAACATGCGCTGGGTGACGTTGGCATGTAAATCCAAGCTCGCCACCAAAGGCATGTCCTCGCCGATCATGGCTCGCACCCGTGCCAGCAACTCGCCTTCGGCGTCGTCGGCGTGTTCGGCCACTGCTGCGCCGTGCAAATCCAAATACACCGCGTCCACGCCTTGCAACAAGGCTTGCTTGAGGTCACCCAAGATATCGCCAGCGATGCGCTCAAAAGCATCTTCGGTGACGAACGACGAGGGACTGGCACCCGCCCATACCGAGGGCCACAACTGCCAACCATGGCGCTTGGCTGCATCGATGAATCCACCCACCGGAATATTCACACCGGTGAACTGGTCTTGCATGGCCTGACCTCGGATGTAAGCCGGAAATGCGTCGCCACGGTTGAATGCCACCCAATCGGCCAAGCTGGGTGCAAAGGTATTGGTCTCATGCTGAAACCCTGCGATGAACACTTTGGTCATGACGCAATCCCTGGAGCGCTTGCCATCAATGCGCGGGTGTAAGCGTGTTGGGGTTGCGCATACAAGGTGGCCGTGTCGCCACGCTCGACGATCTGCCCTTGGTGCATGACGATGACGCTGTCGCACAACTGCGCGGCCACCCGCAAATCATGGGTGATGAACAGCAGACCCAAGCCAAACTGCTGCTGTACTTCGCGCAGCAGTTGCAAAATTTGCGCTTGTACCGACACATCCAAGGCACTCACCGCCTCGTCGGCCACCAAGACCTGCGGCCTGCAGGCCAAGGCACGGGCGATGGCGATGCGCTGGCGCTGTCCGCCGCTGAACTGCCTGGGGTAACGTGCCATGGCCTGCGTGGGCAGCTGCACTTGCTGCAAGAGTTGTTCGGCCAAGGCTTTGGCCTCACTCGCACCCATGCCAAAGTTACGAGCGCCTTCCACCAGCGACTCACCCACTGTCATGCGTGGATTGAGCGATCGGTTGGGGTCTTGAAACACCACTTGCACACGGTGGCGCAAGGGTCGCAAACGGGTTTCGGGCAAAGTGGCAATCTCGTCTTCGCCCCAAAAAATCTCGCCGCTGCTCGGGTCAATCAAGCGCAACACACACCGCGCCAACGTGGATTTACCCGAACCCGACTCACCCACAATGCCCACAGTTTCACCAGTTCGCAGCGCCACGCTGGCGTCATGCAAAGCGCGGTTGGTGTCATAGGTTTTGCCGACCGCCACGGCCCGCAACAAAGGCGGGGTGTCGGCAATGATGCGGGCGGTGGGTGGCGTCATGCTGGGCACGGCGGCCAACAACGCTTGGGTGTAAGGTGCTTGCGGGGAACGCAGCACTTGCTCACGGCTGCCGAGTTCCACCGCCTCGCCTCGGTGCATCACCAGCACTTGGTCTGCAATGTCGGCCACCACGCCCATGTCATGGGTGATGAACAGCACCGCGCTGCCGGTTTCTTGCTGCAATGTTTGAATAAGCTGCAAGATGTCTTTTTGCGTGGTGACATCCAAAGCGGTGGTGGGCTCGTCACAAATGAGGAGCGCCGGTTTCATCACCATGGCCATGGCGATGACGATGCGCTGTCGTTGCCCACCGCTCAGTTGGTGCGGGTAGCTGTTCCACATGCGCTCGGGGTCGGGCAAACGCACCTGCGCCAGCATGTCCAACACCGCTTCGCGGCGCTGTGCGGCAGACCAGTCGGTGTGGGTGCGCAGCAGTTCATCGATTTGCTCGCCGCAGCGCATCACGGGGTTGAGCGCGGTCATCGGTTCTTGAAACACCATGCCCATGGCACGACCGCGCAAGTCACGAAGCCGCGCCTGACTGGCGTCCAACAAAGACTCGCCTTGCAAGCGCACCGAACCGCTCGCCACTGTCAATTCGCCATCCAGCAAGCCCATGACCGTGGTGGCCAACACCGACTTACCCGAACCTGATTCGCCGACCACACACAGCGTTTCACCAGCACGCAACTGCAAGCTGATGTGCTGCAAAGCCATCGGTCTATCCGCGCCGTTGGGAAGGGCCACGCTCAAGTGTTCGACCTGTAACACCGGTTGCGTCATCAGCCCACCCGCTTGGCAAATTTGGGGTCCAGCACATCGCGCAAACCGTCCCCCAAAAGGTTGATGGCCAACACCGTGGGCACCAAGAACAAGGCGGGAAACAGCACATTGCCCGGCTGCTGGCTGAACTGCACCCGCCCCTCGGCCATGATGTTGCCCCAGGTGGGCACATCTGGGGGCAAGCCCAGCCCTAAGAAACTCAAAATCGCCTCGGTCAGCACGGCGGAGGCCGCGACAAACGTGCCTTGCACCAACAAGGGTGCCATGGCGTTGGGCAGGATGTGCCGCCACAAAATCACCGACGTGGGCGTGGCCAGAGCGCGAGCGGCTTCGACATAAGGCTCTTCACGCAAAGTCAGCACCAAGGAGCGCACCAAGCGAGTAACACGCGGCACCTCGGGGATGGCAATCGCGATCACCACCGTGGCCACATTCGCGCCCAACGCCGCCACCAAGGCGATGGCCAACAGCACCGCGGGAATGGCCATCAAGCCGTCCATGAAGCGCATCAGCAACATATCGACGCCTCGGAAATAACCCGCCAACATGCCGCACAGTCCACCCAAGCCCAGCGCCAAGATGGCGGTGGCGATGCCCACCACCAAGGAGATGCGACTGCCATACAACACACGGCTGTAAATATCACGGCCAAAGTTATCCGTGCCCAACCAAAAGGTCTGGGCCAGCACTTGGCCATCGGGCAGTGCAAAGTCACCCGCTAAACCTGCTGCTTTGTTGATGTGGTTGGCGTCCATGGCAGCGGGGTCCACCGTGCCCAACCAAGGCGCGAACAGTGCGACTGTCACCATGAAGGCCAACACCGCCACGCCAAAGCGCACCGAACCGTGGTCCCATAAACGACGCTGCAAGGTGGCCATCAGTGACGAATCCTCGGGTCTAAGACCACATAGCTCAGGTCCACCAGCAAATTGATGAACATATAGCTGCACGAAAAAAACAACACCAAGCCTTGGATGACAGGAAAGTCACGGTTGAGCACCGCGTCCACGGTGAGCGAACCCAAGCCAGGGATGGCGAAGACGGTTTCTGTCACCACCACACCGCCAATCAGCAAAGCCACACCAATGCCAATGACGGTGACGATGGGCACCGCCGCATTCGCCAAAGCGTGGCGAAGCAACACCGCCATCTCGCCAATGCCTTTGGCTCGCGCCGTGCGTATATAGTCTTCGCTCAAAGCCTCGGACACGCTGGCACGGGTCATGCGGGCAATCAAGGCAATGTAGATGGTGCCCAAGGTCAGCCACGGCAAGATGAGTTGGCGCAACCAGTCCCACACACTGCCCGCTTGCGGACCGAACAAAGGTTTGTAGCCTTGCACTGGCAACCATTGCAAGCGAATCGCAAACACATAAATCAAGCCATAGGCAATCACGAACACTGGCACCGAAAAACCTGCCACCGAGAACGCCGACAGCGACCGGTCCAGCCAGCCGCCCATGCGCCACGCCGCCAAGGTACCCAAGGGAACAGCCAAACATACTGCCAGCAGGGCTGTACCCAAAGCCAAAGACAGGCTGGGCTCCATGCGTTGAGTGATGAGCTCAAGCACGGGTTTGCCTAAGTAATAGGAGTAACCCAAATCGCCTTGCAGCACCTTGCCCAACCAAATACCGTATTGGCTGACGATGTTGCGGTCCAAGCCCAACTGGCTGCGGATATTGGCGATGTCTTCGCTGGTGGCGTTGTTGCCAGCGATCACCGCAGCGGGGTCGCCAGGGGCCAAACGCAAAATGAGAAACACCACCACCGACACCACCGCCAACACAGGCAGCACCGCCAGCAAACGACGCAACAAAAAAGACGCCATCAGTTTTTGCTCAAGCCCCACATCACGGGAATGCCAGCGGTTTGCAACATGCCACTGACATTGCTGCGCAAAGCCGTGGGGTTGCGGTATTGGCCAAGCGGCGCAAAGGCCGCGGTTTCAAACACCAAGGCTTGAATCTCGGCGGCGATTTTTTTCTGCTCGGGGCCTTCATGGGCGCGGGCAAACTTGGCCTTCAAGGCTTCGATACGCGGCTCGTCTTGCCAGCCAAACCAGCCGGTTGCGCCCTTGGCGTTGAGCATGGCGCTGCTCAAGGGGCTGCCAATGTCTTGCGCGGTCCAGGTGGTGAAGAACATATTCCAGCCGCCTTGCTTGGGCGGCTCTTTTTTGGCGCGGCGTGCCACCAGCGAGGCCCAGTCCATTTGCTGCAAGTCCACTTTAAAACCAGCCGCTTCCAGTTGTTGCTTGGCAACCAGTGGCAGCTTGGTGATGGCAGACAAATCGGTGGGGCGCATCATGACAATCGGTGTGCCGTCGTAGCCCGCTTCTTTCAACAACTCACGCGCTTTGGCGGCATTGGCCACACCTGTGAAATAACCGGTGTTCTCGTCTGCCAAGGGCGTGCCGCAGGGGTAAATACTTCGGCAGGGTCGAACCAAATCGGGAATGCCCACTTGGGTGTTGATAAAGGCTTGCTGGCCAATCGCCAGCATGGCGGCTTGGCGAATCTTCACATTGTTGAAAGGTGCATGCAGATGGTTAAAGCGCATGACGTACTGGTAGCCTGCGGGTGAAAAATCGTCCACCTTGACGCCAGCGGTTTTTTTCAGCGACTCGTATTGCTCAAAGCTGGGTTGCTCCACCATGTCGACCTCGCCGGCTTGCAGCGCATTGAACTGGGTTTGCGGGTCGCGGATGATGACCCACTCCACCCGCTCGAAGTTGACAGGGCGACCCCCAGCCAAACCGCTGGGCGCTTCTTTGCGTGGAACATATTTGGGGTTGCGCAAATACACCGCCACCGAGCCGGGCTTGAACTCGTCGGCTTTGAAGATGAAGGGGCCCGAGCCAATGTGTTCCTTGATTTGCTCGGTGCCAGGTGTGGCCGCGATCCGGGCGGGCATGATGAAAGGCACATTGCTGGACGCCTTGCCCAAAGCATCGAGCACGATGGCGCAAGGCTCTTTCAGAATAAAGCGAAAGGTGTTGGCGTCAGGGGTTTCGATTTTGTCGATGAAGCCAAACAAAATGCCGCCCATGGCGTCGCGGCTGGCCCAGCGCTTAAGGGACGCGGCCACGTCTTCGCTGGTGACAGCTTTGCCGTCATGGAACTCTAAACCGGCACGTAAGTTGAAAGTCCAAGTCTTGCCGTCTTTGGCGGTGGTGTAGCTTTGCACCATTTGTGGCTGAATATTTCCTTTGGCATCCTCAGAAAACAGCGTGTCGTAAATCATGTACGCATGGTTGCGCGTGACATAGGCAGTGGTCCAGATGGGGTCAAGTACTG
>CAMDKR010000026.1 GCA_945901225.1 Bordetella parapertussis
GGCTTCTTGCCTGGCGATTTGGGGCAGAAAGTGGACCCTTATTTACGCCCCCTCTATGACGCGCTGTATGAACTCATGGGCTTTGACAAGGTGCAAAAAGCCTTCGAGCGCAGCGCCTTGGAAATTGCACCACTGGCTTTTATGCGCGGTCGCACTTTGAACAATGCATTCATCATTTTGGATGAAGCGCAAAACACCACGCCTGAGCAAATGAAGATGTTCCTCACACGCATCGGTTTTGGCGCTAAAGCTGTCATCACGGGCGACGTGAGCCAAATTGATTTACCCAAAGGCAGTCCCAGTGGTTTGGTGGACGCAGAACATGTGCTGCGAAGAGTGTCAGGCATTGCCATCACCCACTTCACCAGCAAAGATGTGGTGCGTCACCCCTTAGTGGCACGCATTGTGGATGCCTACGATAAACACCGCAAAACGGATTGAACATGGCGCTTGCACAGCTTCAACTGTCCTTGCAATTTGCAGACATTCCTTATGCGGCCAGTCACCGCGCTGCGCTGCCCCGACACGCGGTGACGCGCTGCATTCGCCATGCATTGGCTACTGACGCAGAAATCACGGTGCGCGTTGTCGGCTTGGACGAAGGCCGAGCGCTCAACCACAGTTACCGAAAAAAGGACTATGCCACCAATGTGCTGACGTTTGATTACGCGCAGTCACCGGTGGTAATGGCCGACTTGGTGCTGTGCGCCCCGGTGATTGCGCAAGAGGCCAAAGAACAAGGCAAAACGCTGGCGGCGCATTACGCGCACTTGCTGGTGCATGGCGCTTTGCATGCTCAGGGCTGGGACCATGAAACATCTGTGAAAGATGCCAAGGCCATGGAGGCGCGGGAAGTGGCCATCTTGGCAGGTCTGGGCTTTGCCAACCCTTACCGTTGAGATGCTTCTTCGTCCAATAAACGCACCCTGACACTCTTGCCCTTGATGCGGCCTTTGGACAAACGCTCAACGGCTGTGTGCGCAATGGCCCGGTCAACCGCCACATAGGTGGAAAACTCGTTCACATTGATCTTGCCAATTTGCGTCGCTTCAAAACCCGCTTCGCCTGTCATGGCACCGAGCACGTCGCCAGCACGAATTTTCTCTTTGCGTCCGCCCACAATTTGCAAGGTGCGCATCGGGGCTTGCAACTTGCCCCCTGCAGCAGGGCTTAAGTCTGACAACTTCGCCCATTGCGATTCTTGGCCTTGCAAGACCTCGATGCGCCCGACCGCGCCCATCTCGTCCAAACTGGCCAAAGTCAAAGCCAAGCCTTGGGCATCGGCACGGCCGGTGCGGCCAATGCGGTGGATGTGCAATTCGGCGTCAGGCGTGACGTCCACGTTGATGACCGCATTCAATTGGCTGATGTCCAAACCCCGCGCAGCCACGTCGGTGGCCACCAGCACCGAGCAAGAACGGTTGGCAAACTGCACCAAGACCTGATCGCGCTCGCGCTGTTCCAACTCGCCATACAGCGCCAGCGCATCAAAACCTTGGGCTTGCAGCACGGCCAACAACTCGCGGCATTGCTGCTTGGTGTTGCAAAACGCCAAGGTCGATTCCGGCCTGAAGTGGTTGAGCAGCAAAGACACCGCATGCAGGCGTTCGTCCTCGCGCACTTCGTAAAACACCTGGCGAATTTTGTCACCTGCATGCACAGTTTGCACCTTCACCGTTTGCGGGGCTCGCATGAATTGCGCTGACAGCTTGGCAATGCCTTCGGGGTAAGTGGCGGAGAACAACAGGGTTTGGCGCTGGGTGGGGCACTGCGCAATCAACTGCTTCATGTCGTCGTAAAAGCCCATGTCCAACATGCGGTCGGCTTCATCGAGCACCAAGGTTTTGACCGAGTCCAAACGCAGGTTGCCCCGCGTTAAATGGTCCAAGATGCGCCCTGGCGTGCCCACCACCACATGCGCACCGTGTTGCAGGCTTTGCTCTTGGCCACGCAAGGCCACGCCACCACACAGCGTCACCACCTTGATGTTGGCCGTCGCTCTGGCCAAGCGCCGAATTTCGGTGGTGACTTGATCGGCCAATTCGCGGGTGGGGCACATCACCAGCGCTTGCACCGCATGAAAGTTGGCGGTGAGTTTTTCAACCAGTGGCAAACCAAAGGCGGCTGTTTTTCCGCTGCCGGTGCTGGCTTGGGCGATCAGGTCTTTGCCCGCCAGCGCCAGCGGCAAACTCGCCGCTTGAATGGCGGTCATCTCGGTGTAGCCGAGTTGGTCGAGGTTGGCGAGGGTGTCGGGGGAAAGAGGCAGTGCGCTGAAGGCTTGGGTCATTCGAGGATTATCAACCCGACCAATGGGTAATGATTAGACGGCATTCAATTCTTCACGAATGACTTTACGCAATGCGGCTACTGTCAAAGGTTTTGTTTCTTTTTTCTTTGAACTTGGTTTTTGAAGCTCCTGTCGCAATACAGTATTTATCAGCGTTTGATACCCTACTCCCTGGGACTCTGCTTGAGATCTAAAAAACACAAGCAAATCGTCATCTAACATGATGGTGATCCTCGTTTTTCCTTTGGCCGAAAGGACCGCCCCTTTAACGGCATTGCTGAAGTTATAAGTTTTGCGCATGGTATTTTTCTCTTTCTTGTCTACTTGCTTTTCGAATAGAAATAATTCTTATTTGATCACTTCGGTAGGTATAAACGACAAGTAATATTCTTCCTGTTAAATCCATCCCCATCGTGATCCAGCGTTGCTCATTCACAGCATCAGGATCTTCTATGGTGAGCGCCCTAGGGTCTTGCAAAACCATTTCTGCCTCTGCAAAGTGCACGCCATGCTTTTGTAAATTACTGGCCGCTTTAATGGGATCGAATTCAATGGTCATTCATCATTATGCATATTATATGCATATGATTTCAAGCGCTTTTTTGAATTGGAAGTGCTGCTTTAAATATTTCTGAAACTATTTCAAATCCCGCACATCATCAAAGTGCGCTTCTACATCGTTGGGCAGCAATTGAATCGTAGCCCGCAAGCCGGGCACGGCACTCATCAGGGCTTGTTCCACACTGGTGCGCAATGCTGCGGCTCGCCCCAGGGACCAACTCGCGGGCATGTGCATGTGCATATCGACAAAGCGGCGCTGGCCAGCTTGGCGGGTGGTGATGTGGTCAAAGCGAATGATGTGAACTTCACCCCGTTGATGCTCAAAGCCGTCTAAGACTTCTTTGATTTGTGCCAGCACTTCGGGTTCTACCGCTTCATCCATCAAACCTTGAGAAGAACGCCAAATCAGGTTAAAGCCTTCTTTCAAAATATTCAGGGCCACGCCCATGGCAACCAGGGCGTCCAACCATAACCAGCCAGTGAAATACACCATGGTCAAACCGATGACCACGCCAGCGGACGTCCACACATCGGTGACCAAATGTTTGGCGTCGGCTTCCAAGGCTATCGAGCGATGCACCTTGGCAGCACCAAACATCACCCAAGCCAAAAAACCATTCAAAGCGGAACTGGCGACCGACAGCGCCAAGCCCCAGCCCAAATCTTCAACAGGCTGCGGGTCGAAGATGCGATGCGCAGCCGCCCAAATAATGGCCGCTGCTGCACCCATGATGAGAATGCCTTCAAAGCCTGATGAAAAATACTCGGCCTTGTGATGTCCGTAGGGGTGCTCTTCGTCAGCAGGTTGTTGCGCCACTGTCACCATCACCAACGCAAAGATGGCGCTGGCCAAATTGACAAACGACTCCATGGCATCCGACAACAAACCCACGGAATCCGTGATGTACCACGCCAAGGTTTTCATCACGATGGTGATGATGGCCACCACCACGGACACCCACAGCAGCGTTTTAGGTTGAAGTCGAATGAGAAAATTCATATAAACGTCTTAGGGTGCCCGGGGCTACAAGCGTTTCAAGCAAGGTGCACCCGGGCAAATTTGCGCTTACCCACTTGCACCACATATGTTCCAGCGTCAAGCTTCAAGCCTTTGTCGCTGACCACGCTGCTGTCAATGCGCACACCGCCGCCGTCGATCAAACGGTTGGCCTCGCTGCTCGATGGCGCCAAACCAGCACTTTTTAAAACAGCAGTAATTCCTAGAGGCGCTCCACTGAGATGAACTTGTTCAAGTAACTCTGGAATGCCACCCTTGCTGCGGTTCACAAAGTCTTGCTCGGCCGCATCGGCCAAGGCAGCGCTGTGAAAGCGGGTGGTGATTTCTTTGGCCAGCATGACCTTGGCGTCGCGCGGGTTGCGACCGCCCTCAACCTCGGTCTTCAATGCAGCGATGGCCTCCAAACTTTGGAAGCTGAGCAAGGTGAACCAGCGCCACATCAAGGTGTCGCTGATCGACAAGACCTTGGCAAACATGGTGTTGGCGTCTTCGGCAATACCGATGTAGTTGTTTTTGCTTTTGGACATTTTGTCCACGCCGTCCAAGCCTTCGAGCAAAGGCATGGTCAAGATGCATTGCGGCTCTTGGCCGTACTCCTGCTGCAAATGGCGCCCCATCAGCAAATTGAATTTTTGGTCGGTGCCGCCCAACTCCAAGTCGCTTTTGAGGGCCACGCTGTCATAGCCTTGCATCAGCGGGTACAAAAACTCATGCACGCTGATGGACTGGCCGCCATGGAAACGCTTGTGAAAATCGTCACGCTCCATCATCCGCGCCACGGTGTAGCGCGACGCGAGTTGGATCATGCCGCTGGCACCCAAAGGCTCGCTCCACTCGCTGTTGTAGCGAATCTCGGTTTTGGCTGGGTCCAGCACCATGCTGGCCTGCTTGTAATAGGTGTCGGCATTGAGCTTGATTTGCTCAGGCGTCAAAGGCGGGCGGGTGCTGTTGCGCCCCGATGGGTCGCCGATCAACGAGGTGAAGTCACCGATCAAAAAGATCACCTGATGGCCCAAATCCTGCAGTTGCCGCATTTTGTTGAGCACCACGGTGTGACCGATGTGGATGTCCGGCGCGGTGGGGTCCAGGCCAAGCTTGATGCGCAGGGGCGTGCCGCTGGCGTGTGAGCGTTGGAGTTTTTTCAGCCACTCATGTTCGGGCAGTAATTCCTCGCAACCACGTCGTGTGATTTGCATGGCATGCAAAACCTCTTCTGAAATTGAGGTTTCCGATGTAGATCCTTGATTCATATAAAAATTTGAGATTTTTGTCAGTAAAAAGTGCTTGTATACTCTGCGCTCATTTGAACGGGCTTGGAACTTCCTTGGCCTGCTCGGTTTAAACACAGGATATTGCAGTTTGCAACAGTCAGAAACACCTTCTTCGCAAGACACGGTGCCCACTTCCAAACCATGGTTGTGGCATATCAGTCTGTTGCTGCTCTTGGGTGCAAGCGGCGCATTGGCTGTGGCTGGATTGTCGCCGCTTTCTTCCTCGCTTCCTGTCAAGCTGCTGGTGGAGTCCGTCAGTATCCTGTCGCTAGACAATCAAATACAAAGTTTAAAGAGGGGCGATATTCGCCTTTACCGTGCAGACACTTCACGCTCAAGCGACAGTGCTGACAGTTTGTTGGCCCGATTGAATGTCAGCGATGCGCAGGCTGCTGAATTCATGCGCGCGAATGCCTTGGTACGTGGCAATTTGCTTGGCCGTGCTGGTCGCTCGGTCCGCGCTGAAATGGACGACGACAACCGCTTGCTGCGATTGACAGCCCGTTGGGCCACCGACAGCAGTGTCAGCTTTCAACGCTTGGTCATCGAACGTCAAGACCTGGGTTTTGTTGCACGGCTTGAAACTGGCGAGCTTGCTTCCTCTGTCCGTCTCTCCAGCGCGTTCATTCAAAGCTCATTGTTTGCAGCCACCGATGATGCTCACATACCAGACAGCATCGCTGTTCAGTTGGCTGAAATTTTTTCCGGTGATATCGATTTTCACCGAGCACTGCGCGTGGGTGACCGCTTCAGTGTGGTCTATGAAACCCTTGAAGCTGATGGCGAGACCCTCAAGTCGGGCAAAGTCTTAAGTGCAGAGTTTGTCAACCGCGGCAAATCATTTCAAGCCATGTGGTTTCAAGAAAGTAATAACCATCCCGGCGGTTATTACACCCTTGACGGACAAAGTTTGCGCCGCACTTACCTAGCTTCCCCATTGACCTTCTCGCGTATCAGCAGTGGTTTCAAAATGCGCTTTCACCCCATCTTGCAAACTTGGCGAGCACATTTGGGGGTAGATTACGCGGCCCCCACGGGCACACCTGTGCGCTCGATTGGCACAGGTGTAGTTGAAAGCGCAGGCAATATGGGTGGCTATGGCAAGGCTGTCGTTGTGAAACACCAAAACGGTCACTCCACTGTTTACGCCCATTTGAATCAAATACTGGTCAAGCGCGGACAGTCTGTCGCGCAAGGCCAGTCGATTGGCAAAGTGGGCGCCACAGGATGGGCCACAGGCCCGCATCTGCATTTTGAGTTTCGCGTTAATGGCAAACACCAAGACCCTCTGGTGATGGCACGAAAAAGCGAGAGCGTGCCCGTGTCTGCCCAAGCGCGACCTGCATTTGATCAATTGGCTAAGCAGGTTGGCCAACAATTGGCCTCTGCCTCGCTGGCGCTGCCTGTACCCTGAACGTCTAATGTCCACGCTCTATATAGGCGTGATGTCAGGAACCTCGCTTGACGGGGTCGATGCGGTGTTGGTGGACTTTGCGTCTGGTTGTCGTGTACTGGGTCACCAAACCTTGCCCTTATCGCAACCTTTAAAGCAAACGCTGCTGGACCTTAACCATGCTGGTTTGAACGAACTGCATCAATCTGCAATGGCTGCCAATGCTTTGGCCAAGATCTATGCCAAGGCCATTGATTTACTGCTGGATCAGCAAGGACTGCGCTCTGCTTCGGTTCGTGCCGTTGGGGTCCATGGGCAAACCGTACGGCACCAACCAGGCTTACACGATGGCGTGGGCTACACCCTTCAACTCAATAACCCCTCTTTGCTGGCAGAACTTTGTGGCATTGATGTGGTGGCTGATTTTCGCAGCAGAGATGTTGCGGCCGGCGGCCAAGGTGCGCCTTTGGTGCCTGCCTTTCACCAATCACTGTGGGGCAGCACGGCAGAAACAAACGTCATACTGAACATCGGAGGCATGGCCAACCTCAGCATCTTGCACCCAGATCAGAGTGTTTCGGGTTTTGACTGCGGCCCTGGCAATGTTCTGCTCGATCTGTGGTGCCAGCAACACCTGGGTCAAGCATATGACGCCGATGGTGCTTGGAGCGCCAAAGGAAAACCGTCTGAAGCATTGATTCAACACATGCTGACCGAGCCCTTTTTTGCGCTCGTACCACCCAAAAGCACAGGCCGCGATTTGTTTCATGCACAGTGGCTTGCTCAATACCTTTCAGATTTTCAATCCCTGTCGCCTGTGGATGTTCAAGCCAGCTTGGTGCACCTGAGCGCTCGCAGTGCCACAGAGGCTGTTGCCCGTTTTGCGCCCAAGGCCCGCGGTTTATGGGTGTGTGGTGGCGGTGCCTACAACCTGCAACTGATGTCACTGCTTGCCAGCTATCTGCCCAAGGTTGCAGTCAGTACCACAGCGTCGCATGGCTTGCCACCATTGCAAGTGGAAGCGGCTGCGTTTGCTTGGTTGGCAAGACAGTTTGTTATGGGTTTGCCTGGCAACCTGCCTGAAGTGACTGGCGCCAAAGGCTTGCGTATTTTGGGCGGGCTGTACCCCGCTTAAAACTTAAGCAGAGAAGGAAGAACCACAGCCACAGGTAGAAGTGGCATTGGGGTTTTTAATAACGAACTGGGCACCTTGCAAATCTTCCTTGTAGTCGATTTCGGCACCTAATAAATACTGGTAGCTCATGGCGTCAATCAGCAAGGACACACCATTTTTAGTCATGGTGGTGTCGTCTTCATTGGTGATCTCATCAAAGGTGAAGCCATATTGAAAGCCAGAGCAACCGCCGCCTTGGACAAAAACTCGCAATTTCAAATCGGTATTGCCTTCTTCAGCGATCAAATCGGCCACTTTGGCGGCCGCGCTGTCAGTGAACACGATGGGTTCGGGCATGGTGGTAGGTGTTGCTTCGGCTAAGGCACTCATGGCGCACTCCAATATCTTGATGGGTCAATAGTAACCTAGTTTACTCAACAATACCCTAGGGAGGGTCATTTAGTTTGACCAAAAAAAACCGCCAGCACGTGAATGCCAGCGGCTATTGATTGGCCATGCCCACGCAAAGTGGGCATAAAAGCATCAGCGTTTGCTGAACTGCTTACGGCGACGAGCACCGTGCAAACCGACCTTTTTACGCTCAACTTCACGGGCATCGCGGGTGACAAAGCCAGCTGCGGACAGCACGGGCTTGAGCGTTGCGTCGTAATCGATCAAGGCGCGGGTGATACCGTGACGGGCTGCACCGGCTTGTCCAGATTCACCACCGCCTTGCACATTGATCTGGATGTCGAAAGATTCGGCATGTTGCGTCAAAAACAGGGGTTGTTTGGCGATCATGATGGAGGTCTGACGGCCGAAGTATTCGGCGATGTCTTTGCCATTGATCTTGATTTGACCCGTGCCTTTTTTCAGAAACACGCGGGCGACGCTGGATTTGCGACGGCCGGTGCCATTGTTCCATTCACCAATCATTTAGACGCTCCTGGGATATCCAGCACTTTAGGCTGTTGGGCGGTATGGGGATGCTCGGCTCCGCCGTACACCTTGAGCTTTTTGATCATGGCAAATCCCAAAGGGCCTTTGGGCAGCATGCCTTTGACCGCTTTTTCCAAAGCACGGCCAGGGTGCTTGGCTTGCATATCGCGAAAGTTCATGCTGGAGATGCCACCTGGGTAGCCAGAATGGCGGTGGTACATCTTGTCTAAGGACTTGTTGCCTGTGACACGAATTTTGGATGCGTTGATGACGACAATGTAGTCGCCGGTATCGACGTGGGGCGTATAAATGGCTTTGTGCTTGCCGCGTAAACGGAGGGCTGCTTCGCTGGCAATCCGTCCGAGCACCTTATCGGTGGCGTCAATCACAAACCACTCATGCGTCACGTCAGCGGGTTTTGCGCTGAAAGTGGACATTTTTTTCCTAGAGTGGGTTGTGGGGCCCTTTTCCACGGTCGGTGTTCCTCTGCTGGGAACCTCTTAGGTGGGGATGACAACTTCGCCGCGGGGCCTTGTTCGCTGCGAAGCCTGCCATTCTATGCCATTTATTGGGTTTTCAAGCTATTTTGCTTTGGGCGGGTTACGATAGTGCATGTTCAGTTACCGCCACGCCTTTCATGCAGGAAACCATGCCGATGTCTTAAAACACACGGTTTTGATCTCGACGATGCACTATCTTGCACAAAAAGAGGTCGGTTACACCGCTATCGATACCCACAGCGGTCCTGGTCTCTACAAACTTGACAGCCCTGACGCCAAACAAAGCGGTGAAGCGCAAGAAGGCTTGTTGGCGCTGATTCGCAACAAATCCAAGCTTTCCGGCCCGATGGCCCCTGCTTTGTTAGCCTACCGCGCCGTCCTCGACCACTTCAACCCGCAAGGCGGTTTGTTGAACTACCCTGGTTCGCCTTTTATTGCCCATCATCTGTTGCGCGAGCAAGACAAGTTGAAGCTGTTTGAAATGCATCCTACCGATATTCGCGCCTTGGTGGCGAATGTGGAAGCGCTGCAAGCAGGTCGCCAAACCATGGTGATGAATGAAGATGGGTTTTTAGGCCTGCCCAAATACCTGCCACCCCCTACCCGCCGAGGCTTGGTGTTCATTGACCCCAGCTATGAAATCAAACTCGATTACGAGCGCGTGGTGGTGGCTGTATCAACGGGTTTACAGCGATTTGCCACGGGTACTTTTGTGGTTTGGTACCCCATCATTCCGCGCCCGCAAGCGCACAGCTTGCCAAGACATTTGACCAATTTGGCTCGCCAATCTAACCGGCCTTGGCTGCATGCCACTTTGCGAATCCGTTCGGGGGCGCAACGCCCAGAAGCTGTCACCGGCGACCCCGTCAAACGGCTGGGATTGGTGGAAAGCGGTGTGGTGGTGATTAACCCGCCGTTCACTTTGAAAGAGGAATTGGAAGCCGCCTTGCCCCAAATGGTGCAACTCATGGGGCAAGACAAACAAGCGGGATTTACGCTGAACACCGGTTAGCCAACCGGCCGGTTGGCTAATTGATATACTGCTTCTACGCCTTGTTGACCAAGGGCAATGGAGCTTCTCATGTATACACAGGCTTTGGACCTGAATCCCCCGCTGAACAACGTTACTGTCGCCTCGACGGACGCAGACAAACAAGCCCACTTTGAAGAAACCATCAACCGCGAAGGCAAGATAGAGCCGCGCGACTGGATGCCCGAGCACTACCGCAAAACGCTGGTGCGCCAAATCAGCCAACACGCGCACAGCGAAATCGTCGGCATGCTGCCCGAAGGCAACTGGATCAGCCGCGCACCCAGCTTGAAACGCAAAGCCATCTTGATTGCCAAGGTGCAAGACGAGGGCGGCCATGGCCTTTACCTGTACAGCGCCGCCGAAACCTTGGGCACCAGCCGCGACCAAATGCTCGATGCACTGCACACGGGCAAAGCCAAATACAGCTCGATCTTCAATTACCCCACCCTCACCTGGGCCGATGTCGGCGTGATCGGTTGGCTGGTCGATGGCGCGGCCATCATGAACCAAATCCCGCTGTGCCGCTGCTCGTATGGACCGTATGCCCGCGCCATGGTGCGCATTTGCAAAGAAGAGTCGTTTCACCAACGCCAAGGCTTTGAATCGCTGATGGTGATGATGCAAGGCACGCCCGAGCAACAAGCCATGGTGCAAGACGCGGTCAACCGCTGGTGGTGGAAGTGCTTGGCGATGTTCGGCCCACCCGACAGCGACAGCCCCAATTCGGCGCAAAGCCAACGCTGGGGCATCAAGCGCATCAGCAACGACGACCTGCGCCAAAGCTTTGTGGACGCCACGGTGCCGCAAGCCAAGGTCTTGGGCGTGACTCTGCCCGACCCCGATTTGAAATGGAATGAAGAGCGCCAGCACCACGACTACGGCGCCATCGATTGGGACGAGTTTTGGGCCACGGTGAATGGCAACGGGCCGTGCAACCAAGAACGCTTGGCCACCCGCGTCAAAGCTTGGGACGACGGCGCTTGGGTGCGTGATGCGGCCTTGGCACACGCGAAGAAACAACAGGCACGCAGCTTGAAGGCGGCGGCATGAGCAGCGCTGCATCCAGCGAATGGCCCCTGTGGGAGGTGTTTGTGCGCAGCAAACAAGGCCTGGAACATCGTCATTGCGGCAGTCTTCACGCCAGTGACGCCAAACACGCCATGCAGATGGCGCGGGACGTCTACACCCGCCGCCAAGAAGGCGTGAGCTTGTGGGTGGTGGCCTCTGCCGACATCCACGCCAGCGAGCCGCATGACAAAGCCGCTTTGTTCGAACCCGCTAGCGACAAAATTTTTCGCCACCCCAGTTTTTATGAGATTCCCGACGAAGTCGGACACATGTGATGCATTCGACGCTACTGCCTTTGCTGCTGCACTTGGCAGACAACTGTTTGGTTTTAGGTCAACGCAATGCCGAGTGGTGTGGTCATGCCCCCGTCTTGGAAGAAGACATCGCCTTGGCCAATCACAGCTTGGATTTGATTGGCCAGTCGCGCTTGCTTTACCAATACGCTGCAGAGCTAAGCGGCAAAGCTGAAACCGAAGACAGCTTGGCTTATTTTCGTGATGCGCCGGCCTTTCGAAACTTCACCTTGCTGGAGTTGCCACACCACGGCCCGCTTGCGCCCAGTGGCAGCAGCCAACGCGACTTCGCCACCACCTTGGTTCGCAATTTTTTATACAGCGCATGGGCGCTGGGCACTTGGTCAAACTTGGCGCAATGCAGTGATGCGCAACTTGCAGCGATTGCGTCTAAAGCCGTCAAAGAAACCACCTACCACTGGCAATACGCGCAAGACTGGGTGATTCGCATGGGCGACGGTACCGAGGAGTCACACCAACGCGCCCAAGCGGCGCTGGAACACCTCATGCCTTACACACAAGAGTTTTGGATGCCTTTGGCACACGCCGCGGCTGCACAAAGTGTTGGGGTATCACTCTCCCATGCAGATGCACAAACCGAGTGGCTCACGCTGATTGACGCGGTCTTATCCCAAGCGTATTTGAAGCGTCCGCCAGAGGGTGGGTTTGTCCCCAGTGGCAACCATGGCATCCATTCAGAACACTTGACCTACCTTTTGGGAGAAATGCAAAGCTTGGCACGTGCACACCCTAAGGCCGTGTGGTGAACCCACCCATGCACACCGATATGGTGGCGGTACATGCTGCGCTAGACCAACTTTGCGACCCCGAAATTCCGGTGGTGAGTTTGCGTGAGATGGGTATCTTGCGCGACGTGCATGTGTCAGACGCAGGGGTTGAAGTGGTCATCACACCCACCTACAGCGGTTGTCCAGCAATGGAACAAATCCATGACGATATCTTGCAAAGTCTTCAACAACTCGGTGTGCAGGGTCAAGTCAAAACCCAGCTTGCGCCCGCATGGACCACCGATTGGATGAGCGACAGCGCTAAAGAGAAATTGAGAGCGTATGGCATTACCCCGCCCAACTGCCAAAGTACGAGTACGCCGCAGACAGTGCGCTTTACCCGTCGCTTGCAAGATGATGTGATTGCTTGCCCCCGCTGTGGCTCTACCAACACCACCATCACCTCGGCTTTTGGCTCCACTGCATGCAAAGCATTGTGCAAATGTTTGAGTTGCCAAGAGCCTTTCGACTATTTCAAGCCCTACTGAATTCACCATGGCTACCATTCCTCGTTTTCATAAGCTGCAAGTGGTGCGACTGCGCACCGAAGGCTTGAATGGCAAAGCCATCACCTTGCATGTGCCCGAGGCATTGCGCCAGACTTTTGCTTTCAAGGCAGGACAGTACATGGTGGTGCGAGCTGATATTTCGGGTCAATCTTGTCGGCGCAGTTACTCTGTCTGCAGCACGCCAGAGCGACTGCTTGCAACAGGCGAAATTGACATTGGCGTTCGCGCTGTTGCTGACGGCGTTTTTTCTGTGTGGGCCAACACCGAGTTGCAAGTCGGCCAAAGCTTGGAGGCCATGCCGCCTGAAGGACGGTTTGTGTCCACCCAAGACCATGCTCACCATACTGTTTGCTTCGCCGCAGGTTCGGGCATCACGCCTGTCTTATCGTTGATCGCCAGCGGACTTGCGTCGAACGCGCACAGTCGCTACAGCCTGGTGTATGGCAACCAACGCATGCAAAGCGTGATGTTCAATGAAAGTCTGCAAGACTTGAAAGACGAATACCCGCAGCGCCTGTCGCTGATGCATGTGCTGTCACGGCAAGAGCAAGATATTGATTTGTTACAAGGCCGTATTGACGAAGACAAAGTGATGGCGCTTACCAGCAGCCTCTTACCCGCAAGCGATATGGATGAGGTGTTTGTGTGTGGCCCCTCTGCCATGATGCAAGCCACGGTTGCAGGTCTGCAGCGTGCAGGCATAGCAGCTGAGCGTATTCACAGCGAGCATTTCGGCGATGGCGCCGCTCAAACCAAACCTGAGACACAACAACCCAAGACGGATACCAGCGCGATTGACCTGCACATCATTTGCAATGGCAAACAGCACAGCGTGTCCATGTCTGCAGAGGACAACCCTCTAGCTGCAGGCCTGCAAGCCGGTTTGGATTTGCCCTACTCTTGTCGCAATGGCGTGTGCTGCACCTGTCGCGCCAAGGTGATGGAGGGTCGGGTCAGCATGAACAAAAACTTCACCCTGACGCGTGAGGAAATAGCCCAAGGCTTTGTGCTGTCATGCCAAGCCAAGGCACTAAGCCCCAAACTGGTTCTTAGCTTTGATGAGCGCTAGGTCCTAAACACCCAGTCTGAGGTTGTGACAAATTTGTTTGACCACAGTGCTTTGGTTCATGGTGTAGAAGTGCAAACCAGGCACGCCAGCGGTCAGCAACTGATCGCATAAATCGGTCACCACCTCTAAACCAAACGCTTTGATGGAGGCGCTGTCGTCGCCATAAGACTGCAAACGCAAGCGAATCCAGCGGGGAATTTCAGCGCCACAAGCGTCGGAAAAGCGCATGAGTTGTGTTGAACTCATGATGGGCATGATGCCTGCCACCACTGGAATATCAGCACCATGTTGGTAGGCCTCATCAACAAAGCGGAAATAGGCGTCGCTGTTGTAAAAATACTGGGTAATGGCCGAGCTTGCCCCCGCTTTGACCTTGGTCACATAAGCTTGTACATCTGCCTCAGAGGACTTCGCCTGGGGATGGATCTCGGGGTAACAACCCACCTCAATGTGAAAGTGGTCGCCTGTTTCTGCGCGAATAAAAGCCACCAATTCACTGGCATATCGAAACTCGCCAAAGGTGCCGTGCCCACTGGGCAAGTCGCCACGCAGGGCCACCATTCGGCGAATGCCTGCCGCTTTGAACTGAGCCAGCTGAGCACGTACGCTGTCGCGGGTAGCACCAATGCAAGAAAAGTGAGGGGCTGCGTCGTGGCCTTCAGCCAAGATGGCTTGCACTTGTTGCAAAGTGCCGTCTTGGGTTGAACCACCTGCGCCATAAGTGACGCTGAAAAAATCCGGCTTCAATGCGTACAAATCTTGTCGAACATGCTTCAGCTTGTCAGCACCTTCCGCTGTTTTGGGTGGAAAAAACTCAAAGCTGATAGGGGTTTGTGTGGCATCGCTCATGCAGACCTCCTGAGATGAATGAAAAATTCGTGGTTGCCGTCACCGCCAGTGATGACACTGGGCAGCCAATGTGCCACTTGCAAGCCCACATCTTGGGCCGCACTGCGCAAGCGTTCTTCGACTTGCAAATACTTCATGGAATCTTGTACCAAGCCGCCTTTGCCAATGTCTGTGGCTTGCAACTCGAACTGTGGTTTGACCAAGAGCAACATTTGGCCTTGCTCAGTGAGCACGGCTGTCAATGCGGGCAGTACCAAAGTCAAGGAAATGAAACTCAGATCAGCCACGATCAAAGCAAAGCCATACTTCTCACCCAACTGCGCCAAACTCAGTTCCCTTGCATTGCAATGTTCTATGCAAACGACACGAGGGTCTGCACGCAAGCGAGGATGAAGTTGACCATGTCCCACATCCACACCGGTCACCTGAAAGGCGCCTTGCTGCAACAAACAGTCGGTGAAGCCGCCCGTCGACTGCCCCACATCCAGGCACGTCCATCCATTGACTTGCAAACCTGTTTCTCGCAAAGCACCTTCGAGCTTCAAGCCTCCACGCGAGGCGTAACGAAGCTCTGCGTCGTCTTGCAAAAGCAACTCGGATGCTTCAGGTAACAAAGAACCGTTTTTGTCAACGCGTTGCCAGGCTTGCTGACCAACTCGCCAGTCCACACCCGCAGCGATCAAACGCTGCGCTTGTGAACGCGAGTTGGCCAAACCGCGCTCGACCAGCAACTGGTCTGCGCGTGGCATATCAGTAGCGGTAAGTGTCGGCCTTGTAGGGACCGGCTTTGCTCACGCCAAT
>CAMDKR010000027.1 GCA_945901225.1 Bordetella parapertussis
CCGGGCGTGCTGTGGGTAGGGGCATTGCTGGCCAGCATGCTTACTTTGCCGCGTTTGTTTGAAAACGATTGGCGCGATGGCTCTTTGGAGCACCTGGTTCTGTCCCCGCACCCCTTAGGGCTTTTGGTCTTAGGGAAAATCTTGGCGCATTGGCTGGTTTCTGGTTTGCCCTTGGTAGCATTGGCACCCCTGCTGGGTTTGCAGTTCGATTTGCCGTCTGATGCCTTGGGCATGTTGGCACTCTCTCTGTTGTTGGGAACGCCGGTGTTGTCTTGCATTGGAGCGATTGGTGCGGCACTTACCTTAGGGGTGCGTGGCGGCGGAGTTTTGATCGCTTTGTTGGTTCTGCCTTTGTTTGTGCCTGTGCTGGTGTTTGGTGCTGGCGCCGTAGAGGCTTTGAGCAGTGGTTTGGGTGCGCAAGCACATGTTTCAATTTTGCTGGCGATGTTGTTGCCAGCTGTGTTTTTCAGCCCTTGGGCATGCAGTGCGGCTTTGCGCATTGCCTTGGAATGACGAAATGACAATGCGCTGGTTCTATTACGCTGCTCCCCAGACCTTTTACGGTTTGGCGGGACGCTTGTGGCCTTGGTTGGCCGCCTTGGCTTTGGCGCTGACATTGGCTGGCTTGTGGGTCGGCTTTGCTTTGGCGCCTGCTGACGCGCAGCAAGGCGAGGGCTACCGCATCATCTTTGTGCATGTCCCCGTTTCTTGGATGTCCATGGTGATTTACCTTGCCATGGCTTTTTGGGCTGTGCTGGGTCTCACATTCAACACCCGCTTATCCGGCATGATGACCCGCGCTCTGGCACCCACGGGGGCTATGTTTGCGTTTTTGTCTTTGTGGACGGGGGCTTTGTGGGGCAAGCCAATGTGGGGCACATGGTGGGTGTGGGATGCGCGTTTAACCTCCGAGTTGATTTTGTTCTTTCTCTACCTTGGCTACATTGCGCTCACCTCGGCCATTGACGATGTGCGTCGCGCTGATCGCGCGGGGGCTTTGATTGCCATCGTCGGTGCTATCAATGTGCCCATCATTTATTTTTCAGTGAAATGGTGGAACACCTTGCACCAAGGTGCTTCGGTCTCCCTTACGCGCTCGCCCAGCATGGCGCAGCTGATGCTGTGGGGCATGTTGCTGATGGCCTTGGCCATGTGGGTTTACACCTTGGCCATTGTTTGCTACCGTGTACGCACCCTCATCATCGAGCGTGAACGTCATACCGATTGGGTGCAGGCGCTGCCTGAAGTTGCAGGAGCCAAAGCATGAGGTGGGAGAGTTGGTCAGAATTTTGGTTCATGGGTGGCTATGGCCTGTATGTGTGGGGCAGCATGGGCATGACGGCTTTGCTACTCCTCTTGGAAATGGTGCAGGCCCGCCTAGCCCACGGCCGTGCATTGGCGCTAGTGCGGGCTGAAAAAGCGTTGGAGAACTCATGAGCTTGTCACCTCGACAAACCCGTTTTGCACTGATTGCAGGTGGCGTGCTGGTGTTGGCATTGGCCGCCGCTTTTGTGCTCAATGCGTTTCAAAACAATTTGGTTTTTTTCTTCACGCCTACTCAAGTGTTGAACGGTGAAGCGCCCAAGAACAAAACCTTTCGCATTGGGGGCTTGGTGAAAGTGGGCAGCCTGCAGCGCAACGGCGCAGATGCCTCTTTTGTGGTGACGGACACCGCCCAAGATATACCCGTGCGCTACAGTGGATTGCTGCCCGATTTGTTCAAAGAGGGCAAGGGCGTGGTGGCGCAAGGACGCTTGGATGCGCAAGGCGCGATGACCGCCTCCGAGGTGCTGGCCAAACACGACGAGAATTACATGCCTCCTGAGGCGCAACACGCCTTAGACGAAGCCGCGCAAGCCCGTGCGGCGCAATCTGTCAAACCTTGAAAGCTTAAAGCCGATGATTCCTGAACTTGGTCAATTTGCATTGGTGCTGTCTGCGGTCATCGCTTTGTTCTTGGGGACTGTGCCCTTGGCAGGCACTTTGCGCCATCAAGTGGTGTGGCAGTCGCTGGCGCGTCCCGCAGCTCTGCTGCAATTTGTGCTGGTGTCTTTTTCTTTCGCTTGCTTAGCTTCTTCTTTTTTAAGCAATGACTTCTCGGTCAAGTATGTGGCCGAGCATTCCAATACCTTGTTGCCCAAGGCATACCAGTTTGCGGCAGTATGGGGTGGTCACGAAGGTTCTTTGCTGTTGTGGGTCCTCATGCTCAGTGGTTGGACCGCGGCTGTCGCGATTTTTTCCGCCAGCTTGCCTCTGGCCATGGTGGCGCGGGTGCTGGGCGTGTTGGGCTTGGTGTCGGTGGGTTTTTTGATGTTCATTTTGACCACCTCCAACCCCTTTGATCGGCTCTTTCCCATGCCCGCCGATGGGCGCGACCTCAACCCTTTGCTGCAAGACCCTGGCTTGGTGATTCACCCGCCCATGCTCTACATGGGCTATGTGGGTATGTCGGTCACGTTTGCGTTTGCCATTGCCGCTTTGCTGTCGGGGCGACTTGACGCTGCTTGGGCGCGTTGGTCACGACCTTGGACCGTCATCGCGTGGGCATTTCTCACCTTTGGGATTGGCTTGGGTTCATGGTGGGCTTACTACGAGTTGGGCTGGGGTGGATGGTGGTTTTGGGACCCTGTCGAAAACGCGTCCCTCATGCCTTGGTTGGTGGGTACTGCCCTCATCCATTCATTGATGGTCACTGAAAAACGTGGCAGTTTCAAAGCATGGACCGTGCTCTTGGCCATTGCGGCTTTTTCGCTGTCGTTGCTGGGCACCTTCTTGGTTCGTTCTGGCGTGCTGACCTCGGTTCACGCGTTTGCGTCTGACCCTTCGCGTGGTATTTTTATTCTGATCTTTTTGGCGGTGGTGGTCGGTGCTTCACTCACCCTGTTTGCTTGGCGAGCACCTGCGGTGACCTTGGGTGGCACCATGGGCTTGGTCTCGCGAGAGTCTTTCTTGTTGCTCAACAGCGTTTTGCTGGTGGTGGCTACGGGCGCGGTGTTGCTAGGCACCTTGTACCCGCTGATCATCGATGCTTTGAACATGGGCAAGTTGTCCGTGGGGCCGCCGTACTTCAATCTGGTGTTTGCGCCTCTCATGGTGCCGCTGCTGTTTGTGCTGGTGCCAGGAACGGTCGCGCACTGGCGCGAAGCCCGTATGAGCGAGGTGTTTTGGCGTTTGCGTTTTGTCGGTGGCGCAGCGTTGTTGTTGGCCATCGTGCTGCCTTTTGTGCTGGGCAGTTGGTCGGCTGGCACCATGTTGGGCGTTTTTCTGGGCATGTGGGTAGGCCTGGGCAGCTTGCAACATGTGGTGGAGCGACTGAGTAAACCTGGGCGTATTGGGGGCTCGTTTTGGGGCATGCATTTAGCCCACTTTGGCATGGCTGTTTTGGTGCTGGGCATCACCGGTGTGAAGTCTTACGAAGTTGAGCGCGATGTGCGCATGGCCATGGGTGACACCGTCACCATCTCGCCCTACACCTTTCGCTTGGTGGGCATGCAAGATGTGATGGGGCCCAATTACAAAGCGCTGCAAGCCAAAGTTGAGGTGCTGAAAAACGACCAAGTCATCGAGATTTTGTATCCCCAAAAACGTCGTTACTTTTCTACTGCCATGCCAATGACCGAAGCTGCTATCGACACAGGGCCATTGCGCGATTTGTATGTGTCATTGGGTGACCCAGTGGTAGGAGACACACCTTCTTGGAGCATGCGGGTTTATTACAAGCCCTTTGTGCCATGGTTGTGGGCAGGTGTGCTGTTCATGGTCTTTGGGGGAATGCTGGCTGCCTTAGACCGACGCTATCGCCGCAACACCAACCAACAGTCTGTTCGCACAGCTTCCGAGGCTTTGTCAGGCTCTGCATGAAAAAGTTTTTGCTCCCATTGGCGTTGTTCGCCGTTTTGGTGGTGTTTTTGGGTGTGGGTTTAAAGCGCGATCCGCGTGAAATTCCTTCCCCCTTGGTGGGCAAACCAGCGCCCATGTTCAGCTTGCCCACCCTGAGTGGCGACAAGCCCTTCAGCCCTGTCGATATGAAGGGCCAGGTGTGGATCTTCAATGTGTGGGCAACATGGTGTGTGGCTTGCCGAGAAGAACACCCTTTGCTCGTGCAGTTTGCCAAAAGTCAGCGCATTCCCATCGTCGGTTTGAGTTACAAAGAACTGCAAGGCAGCGAGGCCCTTAACCCACCCCTGTCGGACGCTGAAAAACTGCAACTCGCCCGTGAGCGCAGCCTGAAGTTTTTAGAAAAAGCGGGTGATCCCTACAAGTTGTCGGTGATGGATTTAGACGGAAGTGTGGGTATTGACTACGGTGTTTATGGTGTACCCGAGACCTACATCATCGACAAGGAGGGCATCATTCGCTACAAGCGTGTGGGCCCTGTCTCTCCTGAAATTTTGATTGAAACCATTCTTCCCATGATTCAACAGTTGGACAAACCCGCATGAAACATGCACTGCTTGTGGCAAGCTTCTGTGCCATGTCCTGGTTGGCACAGGCAGGGGAAGCCCAACCCATGGCGCAAGACCCCCAAGTCGAAGCCCGCTTGGTGGTGATTGCCGAAGAGTTGCGCTGTTTGGTATGCCAAAACGAGTCCTTGTCCTCGTCCCATGCCGAATTGGCCGAAGACCTTCGTCGTGAGGTTCGCAAACTCATCAAAGATGGCAAAACCGATCCGGAAATCAAAACCTATTTGGTCGAACGCTATGGCGACTTTGTGCTCTACAAGCCCCCCCTCAAGCCCTTGACATGGCCATTGTGGTTCGGGCCTTTTCTATTGTTTGTAGTGGCTGTTGGCGGTTTTTGGCGCTATTTACGCTTGCGCCGACAAATCACGCATCAACACCTTGACGCTTCTCAGCGTGCACAGGCAGAACAACTTTTGAAAGATTGAATGAACTCGGTTCAATGGTTTTTGATTTGTGCGGTACTCATGTGTGTCGCCGTGGTCTTGGTGTTGGCGTGGAGTTTGCGCCGCGCGTCGCGGGCAGGTTCGCAGCTCAGTGAACACGAGAATGTGTTGTCGCAGGTGGCGGTTTACCGCGAGCATTTGGCCGAGTTGCAGCATGAACTCGCGCAAGGCACCCTTGACCAGGCTGGTTTTGACACCTCGCATGAAGAATTAACCCAGCGACTGCTGGAAGACACCCCCCAAAAGACCGCCTCTGCGCCTGTGGCCTCGCCGCATTGGCGTGGCTTGGTGGCAGGTTTGGCCTTGGCCATTCCCTTGATGTCATTTGGCATGTATTTTTGGGTAGGAACGCCTGTCGGTATCGATCCCCTGCTGGCCAACCAAGTCGGTGGTGACGAGCAAATTTCCATTGAAAAACTCCAATCCATGTCCGATCAACTGCGCCAACGCTTGGCCGAAAACCCCAACAACGCCGAAGGTTGGGTGATGCTGGGGCGTATCGAGCGGGCTTTGGGGCGTTATGAGCCAGCTGATGAGGCGTTTAAAAAGTCACTCGCGCTGGCTGCCAACGACGATGTGAGCATTGAACGCGCCGAGGTGTTGGCGCAAAAAAACCAAGGCAATTTCGAGGGTGAGCCATGGCGCATCATCCAAGGTGTGCTCAAAGCCGACCCCGAGCATGGCAATGCCTTGTTGCTGGCCGGTAGTGCTGCATTTTCGCAAGGTCAGTTTCAAGAGTCATTGAAATACTGGGACAAAGTACGCGTTTTGTTGCCGGCATCCTCGCCTGACTTGCCTGCCTTGGTCGAGGCCATCAACAAGGCGCGGGAACGCTTGAATATGCCAGCGCTTGACCCCGACACCGTCGTGGCCCAAGCGCCGCAAATGCCAGTTGCGCCAGCCAAACCTGCGCAAGGCAAAACCGCACCGGGTGCTGAGCGCATCAGCGGCCGAGTCAGCTTGGACCCTAGCTTGGCTTCGCAAGTTTCCCCGCAAGACACGGTCTTCATTTATGCGAATGCCGCCGATGGCCCGCGCATGCCCTTAGCGATTGTGCGCACCACTGTGGACAAACTGCCCTATGACTTTGTACTGGATGACAGCATGGCCATGAACCCGCAGATGAAGCTCTCGCACATCAGCTCGGTCATGGTGCGAGCGCGTATTTCCAGAAGCGGCAACGCCATGGCTCAACCCGGCGACTTGGGCGTGAGCGCTGGTCCCATCAAGCCTGGCAGCAAAGAAAAACTGAACTTGGTGATTGCCCAACCCTTGAGCAAGTAAGGGCCAGGCGGGGTGGGCTTGTCAGCCCATCAACAAGCCATGGGTACGTGCAAAGTGCAGGGTTTGGGTGCGGCTTTTCACACCTAAGCGGCGGAACAGGCGCCACAAATGCACTTTGACAGTGTGCTCGCTGATGCTGAGTTCAGCGGCGATATCGCGGTTGGACAAACCACGGTCCAGCATCAGGATGAGTTGCTTTTGGCGCTTGGACAACTTGATGTCGCCAATCACGACGACTTCGGCATCGTCATCGCCATCATCGGACTTCATGATGTCTTGGATGGCTGCAGAAATTTCGGCGGTATCGGTGGATTTTTCGATGTAAAGATCAGCACCCGCTTCAAGGCAGGCGTCACGCGCTTCGCCAGAAGGCATGGCTGACAACACCACCAGGGGAATCTCGGGGTACATTTTTTTCACATCAGAAATTGCAGTGGCACCTTTGACGCCTGGCAGCAGCAAGTCAAGCACGAACAACTCGGGCTCACCGTTTTTGATAAGCGCTGCTTGTAATTCGCTGTATTTCTCTAGCTCGACCACTTTGGATGCGGGCCGCAAGCGGCGCAACAGCATGCCAATCATTTGGCGGACCATTGGGTGGTCATCAATGACGTAAAGACTCATCGTTATTCTCCGTTCTTAGTAATTCAGGCCCATGGCCTCGCGCACATCGCGCATGGTTTCTTGTGCCGTGGCCCGAGCCCGCTGTGTTCCAGCGTCTACGATATCACGAACAAGTCGAGGATTGGAAACAAAAGGTTCTGCCCGAGCCAACATGGGCTGTTGCTCGGAAACAATAGCGTCGATCACCGGCTGTTTGCATTCCAAGCAGCCAATGCCAGCGCGTACACACTCGGACTTCACCCAATCGCGGGTAGCAGGGGGTGAATACACCAGGTGAAATTGCCACACAGGGCAGCGATCGGGGTTGCCAGGGTCGCTACGCTTGACCCGCGCAGGGTCGGTGGGCATGCGCTTGACCTTGGTTTCGATGCTGGCTTTGTCTTCGCGCATGGCAATGGTGTTGTGGTAACTCTTGCTCATCTTGGCGCCATCCAAGCCGGGCAATTTGCTGGCCTCTGTCAGCAAAGCTTGGGGTTCGGTCAACACGGCTTTGCCCGTGCCTTTGAAATAGCCTTCTAAACGCTCACGGTCTTTGTCATCGAGTTCGGGCGCAGTTTTCAAATAGCCCAAGGCACCTTCCATGGCTTTGGCATCGCCGGTTTCCTGAAACTGTTTGCGTGATTTTTCAAAGCGCTTGACGCTGTCTTTGGGCAACTTGGCCAAACAGTCTTGCACCAAGGCGTCGAAATTGGGCTCGCGGCCATACAAATGGTTGAAGCGTCTGGCAGCTTCGCGTGTGAGTTCTACATGGCTGGCTTGGTCTTCGCCCACCGGCACCCAGCGGGCTTTGTAAATCAAGATATCAGCGGCTTGCAGCAAAGGGTAGCCCAAGAAACCGTAGGTGCTGAGGTCTTTGTCCTTGAGTTTTTCTTGCTGGTCTTTGTAGGTCGGCACACGTTCTAACCAACCGATGGGTGTGCCCATGGCCAACAGGGTAAAGAGTTCGGCGTGTTCGGGAATGCGGCTTTGCAAAAACAAGGTGCACTGATTGGGGTCCAAACCCGCAGCCAGCCAATCGATCACCATTTCGTAGACGTTCTTCTCGATGATTTCTCGGCTCTCGTAATGCGTAGTCAGGGCGTGCCAGTCGGCCACAAAATAAAAACACTGCATTTCAGACTGCAGGCGCACCCAGTTTTTCAAGGCGCCGTGGTAATGGCCTAAGTGCAAAGCCCCCGTGGGGCGCATGCCGGAGAGTACGCGTTCTGTCATGGCGATAACTGCAGCAAAGAAGCCAAGGGCTGAAGTGCCCACTGAATGCCTTCGGTGGTGGCCATCATGATGGGGCGCATCCAAAAGGTGTTGATCACACCCATGAGCACCAAGCCCATGACAATGAAAAACCCGTAGCGCTCAATCTGCGAGAAACCCACGGCCAAGCGCATGGGCAACAAGCCCACCACGATGCGCCCGCCATCCAACGGCGGCAAGGGAAACAGGTTGAAAGCGAACATCACCAAATTGACCAGCACACCGGCTTGTGCCATTTCAATGAAAAAACGCTCTTCATTGCCCGCACCTGACAAAAGATAAATAAGTACAGCCCAAGCAAAAGCTTGCAGCAAATTGACCGCAGGACCGGCCAAAGCCACCCAAACCATGTCGCGTTTGGGGTGGCGCAGACGGGAAAAATCCACAGGAACAGGTTTGGCATAACCAAACAAAAACTGGCCTGAAGTCGCGAAAAACAGCATCAACGGCATGAGGACCGTCCCAACCAGGTCAACATGGGGAAAGGGGTTGAGGGTGACACGCCCCATTTGCCATGCGGTGTCGTCGCCCAACTGCCGCGCAGCGTAGCCGTGGGCGGCTTCGTGTACGGTGATGGCGAGCAACACAGGTATTGCATGGGTAGCAATTGTTTGTACTAATTCATTGAAATTCACAAAAGTATTCTCTCACTAATTTTTATCAATTTATTGGTGAAAAGTATGTGATAAAAACTTTTTTTAAGCGCTTTAGGATGCGTAAAAACCCTGAATTAAGCTATTTTGAGCAATTTATAAACCTAAAAGTTCTAATTTCCCTAAACCTTGACGTAAAACTTCTGGCTCACCGCCGTCGGCCATGGGCGTGAGGTCCACCACCGTGGTGGCTTGCAGGCTACAAGCGCCGGCATCGACCACCGCGGCCACTTGGTGTTCATAGCGTTCGCGGATCAGTTCGGCGTCGTTCAAGGGTTCGGTTTCGTCTTGGGGAATCAAGGTAGTGGCCAGCAAAGGTGCGCCGTGAATCTCCAGCAACGCCAGCAAAGTGGTGTGGTCCGGCACCCGAAGACCTATGGTTTTGCGCTGCGGGTGAGCGACGCGGCGAGGCACTTCCTTGGTGGCCTCTAATATGAAGGTGTAGGCCCCAGGGGTAGCGGCTTTGAGCAATCGAAATTGCCGGTTGTCCACCTTGGCGTAAAGCGACAACTCACGCAGGTCGCGGCACAGCAAGGTGAGGTGGTGCTTGTCGTCCACCCCGCGAATCTGGCGCAAACGGTCGATGGCGGCTTTGTCGTCCAGATGGCAGACCAAGGCATAGCTCGAATCGGTGGGCACGGCCAACACGCCGCCTTGGGTGAGAAATGCCACGGCTTGTTTGAGCAAGCGCGCTTGCGGGTTGTCCGGATGGACTTGAAACAGTTGTGCCATGCGGAGACCGCGGCCTTATTGGATGCGGTGGGTGAGCAATTCCCACACCGGTGTGAGGTCACCGGGCAACCAAGGCAATGCGCCTAAATCGGTATGGCTCTCGTCCGGGCTGTGAAAGTCGCTGCCGCGTGAGGCGGCCAAACCAAATTCACGCGCCATGTCGGCGTATTGGATGGCTTCTGCTGCTGAGTGGCTGCCAGTCACAACCTCTACCGCTTGACCGCCATGGTTTTTGAATTCGCTAAAGAGCGCGTATTCCTCGGTAGGCGTGAAGCCGTAGCGGGCAGGGTGGGCAATCACGGCCACGCCTTGGCATTCACGAATCCAACGTACCGCGTCGCCCAAACCAGCCCAGCGGTGCTCCACATAGCCCGGTTTGCCATCGGTGAGAAAGCGGCGAAATACCTCATAGGTGTCAGCGCACACGCCAGTTTCCACCAAATAGCGGGCAAAGTGGGTGCGAGAAATCAGGTCGGGGTTGCCAGCAAAGGTAAGTGCGCCCTCAAAACTGCCGTGTATGCCCACCTTGGCCAAGCCAGCCGCCATGTCCAAAGCCCTGGCGTGGCGACCGCCGCGCGTGCTGCGAAGCCCCTCTTGCATGCGCGGGTCTTGCGGATCAAAACCCAAGCCCACGATGTGCACGGTGCGACCGGCAAAAGAGACGGATATTTCGGTGCCATGCAAATAGCCCATGCCCAGCGCTTGGGCCGCGGCACAAGCACGCGACTGACCGCCAATTTCATCGTGGTCGGTGAGCGACCACAACTCCACACCGTTGGCGTGGGCACGTGCTGCCAACGCCTCGGGCGTGAGTGTTCCGTCGGAGACGACAGAGTGGCAATGCAGATCAGCGTTGAGGATGGACACGGCTCAATTGTAGAAGGGCTGCATGGCTTCAATCTGCAACTGCAGTTTTTCCATGCCTTGCCAAGTGTTGATGTCCAGGCGGTAGGCCACGGTGGCTTGCACCGGCAAGCTCTCGGTGCGACCAAACCATATCGCGTCCACCAGTTGACCGTGCAGTTGAAGCTTGAGCGACAAATGTTTTTCGCCAACGATTTTTTGGCTCAGTACATTCACCGTGTCTTGAAACATCGGCTGTGCAAAGCCTTGTCCCCAGACCTGCGCTTGCAGGTGCTTGACCATATCGGGTCGCAGATAAGCAAGGGGCAAACTGCCATCAGTGGCCAAGGTTTGCGCCAAGGTGGCAGCGTCCAGCCATTGAACAGCAATGTCTTGCAACGCCAATTCAAACGTCGCCAAGTCGTCTTCCAGCAAAGTGCATCCTGCGGCCATGGCGTGACCACCGAAGCGCAGCAGCAAATTGGGGTGGCGTTTAGCGATGGCGTCTAAGGCGTCGCGCAAATGGAAACTGGCAATGGAGCGCCCAGAGCCTTTGAGCACCGCTTGGCCTTGCGACTGGCTGCTGGCAAACACAAAACACGGGCGGTAGTGCAAGTCCTTCAAGCGACCGGCAATGATGCCCACCACGCCTTCGTGAAAGTCTTCGTCATACACACACAGGGCAGCGGGGGCCTCTTCTTCGCTGTCCATCAAAGACTCGGCGAGCAGCAGCGCTTGTTCGCGCATATCGCCCTCCATAGAACGGCGCTCGCGGTTGATGGTGTCGAGTTGCTGCGCCAGTCGCCACGCCAGTTCGGTGTCGTCGCTGCGCAAGCACTCGATGCCCAGCGTCATGTCCGACAAACGACCTGCGGCATTGATGCGCGGCCCAATCGCAAAGCCCATGTCTTGGCTGCTGGCTTGGGTGGCGTCCCGCGCGGCCACTTTGAACAAGGCCGCCAGACCTGCGGGCATTTGGCCTTTGCGCATGCGCAGCAAACCTTGCGACACCATGCGGCGGTTATTGGCGTCCAAGCTCACCACATCGGCCACCGTGCCCAGTGCGACCAAGGGCAGCAAGCTGTCAAGCTTGGGTTCGGTTTCTTTGGCAAAAACGCCTCGTTCACGCAACTCGGCCCGCAAAGCCAGCAAGACATAAAACATCACACCCACACCGGCCATGCTTTTGCTCTCGAAACTGCAGCCAGGTTGGTTGGGGTTGACCAAGGCATGGGGCGTGGGCAACTCGCTGCCTGGCAAATGGTGGTCGGTGATCAGCACTTGCAGACCTAAGCGCTTGGCTTCTTCCACACCGCTCACGCTGGCGATACCGTTGTCCACGGTGATCAAGACCTGTGCGCCGCTGGCGTGAACGCGTTGGGCAATGTCAGGGGTCAAACCATAGCCATCGACCACGCGGTCGGGCACGATGAAGCTGACATGCTGAGCACCTAAGAGCTTCAAGCCGCGCAAGGCCAACGCACAGGCGGTGGCGCCGTCGCAGTCGTAATCGGCCACGATGCAAAAGCGCAGTTGCTGGGCAATGGCGTTGGCCAACAGCTGTGCAGCGTCGTCAATGCCTTTGAGGCCAGCGGGGGCTAGCAATTGACCAAGGCTTGGGTCCATTTGCTTGGCGTCATGCACACCCCGCGCAGCATACAAACGTGCGAGCAGGGGATGGACACCGCTTTGCTCTAGCGCCCACACGCTACGTGGTGGGACATCGCGCACCTGAAGTTTCATCGCAGCAAGTCCGACAATTTGGGTGGGCGCAGCCACTGTTGAAGCTTTCTGCGCAAGCCTATGGGCGTATTTTGAAGCAGGACGCTGCGTGTGGGATCACACAACAGCACCTGCTCTTGCCGCGCAAGTGACGCGGCGATGGTGTCTTGCCACACCCTTGTGAAAGCTGGAACAAACACTTCGGGCTTTTGGCTAAGCCACGCCTCACGCAAACCTTGGTGCACAACGATGCTTCGCTTGACAGTTGTCTCATCCACCGTGGGCAGTTCTCCCGTGCCGCTGAACCAAACCGAGTTCAAGGCCACGCTGCGGTGGTCGTTGATGGCATGGGTATAAAACAGCATTTGCATCTCATTTTGCAAGCGGCGTAACAGGCGCTCTGCGTCTGTTTGGGCGGCGATGCTGCTGGGCTGCAGCCAGTGGTCGATGCGTTGCCCGTTAACGCGGTCCAAGGACACGCTGGACAAGTGTTTGAACACGCTGGCGTGTGCCAACCAGCGCCCAGGGCTGTAGGGGTGTAGGTGAATCCCGTCTTGGGTTAAAAACGGCTGCATGGCTTCGCGCAAAGCCTCTGATTCATAAGTGGTGATGGGGGTGGGAACACTCAAATTCACCTGCCCTTGGCTGATCTGCCAGTGGACCGCGTCGATGAATGCCCAGCCATGTTCTGTGGGGCAATGCAATCCAAGTGTGGCTGCGGCGAAAGCGGCCAAGGGAACTTGACCATCTTTGACATCCCAACCCAAAGCCTGCGCCCAAGCCGCTTCATGGCAGGCACTCATCGCCGTCTCTGGCGAGTGGGTGGTTTTCATGCGCTGTGCGAGACGACAAAGGTCTGGTGGTGTCTCATCGTCCAAAGCCCTTTGCCAATAGCCAAACGCAGGATGGTCTACAGCCAAGCCCGCAGGCAGGGCAAAAGCCACAATGGTCAAAGCGGAGGCAACTGTCATAAGGGTGATTGTGCAAGATGCCACAATCGGTCTGCATGAATCTTTCCAGACTTCCCTTTGAGTTGCGTGTGGGCTGGCGCTACACCCGCGCAGGCCGCGCGGCGCGGCGCAACCGATTTATCTCTTTTATTTCCTCTGTGTCCATGCTGGGCATTGCCTTGGGTGTGGCGGCTCTCGTCATTGTTTTGAGCGTGATGAATGGCTTTCAAAAGGAGGTTCGCGACCGAATGCTTGGCGTGTTGTCGCATGTGGAGGTGTTGGCCTACAGCAGCGCCTCGCTGCAAGACCCCTCTGCTTTGCAGCAAAAGCTGGCGCAGCAGTCGCAAGTCATCGCCAGTGCCCCTTTTGTGTTGTCGCAAGGACTGCTCGCGCAAGGAGAGGACATGCGCGGCGCGGTGGTGCGTGGCATCGATCCTGCCCAAGAGGTGTTGGTCACCGATGCGGTGGCTTTGATGCCGCAAGAGGTGTTGAACCAATTGCAAGCCGGTGGCTTTGGTGTGATTTTGGGCAGTGAATTGGCTCGCGCATTAGGTGTGAAGGTGGGCGAGCATGTCACCTTGGTCGCACCCGGTGGGCAGGTCACCCCTGCCGGTGTGGTGCCGCGATTGAAGCAGCTGACCGTGGTGGGCTTGCTCGACTCCGGACACTATGAATATGACGCTTCTTTGGCCTTGTTGCACATCGAAGACGCGCAGCGGATTTTTCGCTTGGAAGGACCTAACGGCATCCGCGTGAAATTGAAAGATGCACAACTGGCGCGGCAAGTGGCAGCCGAACTCTCGCCCGTCTTGGGTGACGATGTGATGGTGCGCGACTGGACCCGTGCCAACCGTACTTGGTTTGCGGCGGTGCAAATTGAAAAACGCATGATGTTCATCATCTTGACGCTGATCGTGGCAGTGGCGGCGTTCAACTTGGTCAGCACCTTGGTGATGACGGTCACCGACAAGCGGGCCGACATCGCCATCTTGCGCACCTTGGGTGCGAGCCCCGCCAGCATCATGGGCATCTTTGTGGTGCAAGGCGCTTTGGTGGGCGTGATCGGCACTTTGTCAGGCCTAGGTTTGGGGCTGTTGGTGGCGTTCAATATCGGCAGCATCGTGCCGGCCATTGAAAATGCCTTGGGTGCCAGTTTCTTGCCCAAAGACATTTACCTCATCAGCCGTATGCCCAGCGACCCGCAGTGGGCAGACATCGGTCCCGTGGTCATCATCGCTTTGGTGCTGGCCTTGGTGGCCACGCTTTACCCCAGTTGGCGAGCCAGCCGTATCGATCCTGCGGAGGCCTTGCGCCATGAGTAAGTGCGTGTTGCAAGCCCAAGGTTTGGGCCGACGTTTCCATGAAGGCGTGATTGACGTGACCGTGTTGCAGGGCATCGACTTGCAAGTTCACGCTGGCGAGACCTTGGCGGTGGTGGGCACCTCGGGTTCAGGAAAAAGCACGTTGCTGCATTTGTTGGGCGGCTTGGACACACCCACCACGGGGGAAGTGCATTTGCTAGACCACGCCTTGGCAGGTTTAGATGCCACAACGCTTGGGCGTTTGCGTAACCAGCATTTGGGTTTCATTTACCAGTTTCACCATTTGCTGCCCGAGTTCAGCGCCTTGGACAATGTGGCCATGCCTTTGTGGATACGGCGTATGCCCACCGAAGACGCAGCCGTGAAGGCGCAGGCCATGCTCGAAGCGGTGGGTTTGGCTGATCGGGTGCAGCACACACCCAGCGAGTTGTCGGGCGGTGAGCGCCAGCGCGTGGCGATTGCCCGTGCCTTGGTCACCCAACCCGCTTGTGTGTTGGCCGATGAACCGACAGGCAACCTGGACCGCGTCACCGCAGACAGCGTGTTTGCCTTGATGTTGCAATTGGCAAGGCAGCAGGGTACGGCGTTTGTGGTGGTCACCCACGATGAGCGCTTGGCGTCGCAATGCGACAGGCAGCTGCGTTTGGTGGCGGGGCGCTTGGTCTAGCCTTCGTCATTGCGAGGGGCGTAGCCCCGAAGCAACCTTCGTCATTGCGAGAGGCGTAGCCCCGAAGCAAACTACACAAGGATTGCTTCGTCGCCTTGCTCCTCGCAATGACGGCATATCGCTATGCCCGCGACAATCTCCCTATGACCTGGATCGACAGCCACTGCCACCTTGATGCGCCAGAATTCGCCGCCGACCGCGATGCGGTGCGCTTGGCCGCTCGCCAAGCGGGGGTGGGCACCTGCGTTATTCCTGCGGTGGAGGTGGCGAACTTTGAGGCGGTCCGTCTTCTCGCCCATCAGCATG
>CAMDKR010000028.1 GCA_945901225.1 Bordetella parapertussis
GCCAACACCTTGTGCAAAAGCGGCATACAAATCACCGGCAGCCACAACCCCAAGGACTACAACGGTTTCAAAATGGTGATGGCTGGCAGGGCTATTTACGGTGACGAGATTCAAGGCCTGCGTCAGATGATGAAAGATGAAAGTTGGCATCTACAAGCTGGCGGCAGTGTCAAGCAAGTCAGTGTAAACCAAGCCTACCAAGATCGCATTGTTCAAGATATCCAAATGAGCCGCCCGATGCGCATCGTGGTCGACAGCGGCAATGGCATCGCAGGTGCTTCTGCCCCAGCTATTTTTCGTGCCATTGGTTGCGAAGTGATTGAACTCTTCAGCGAGGTGGATGGCGACTTCCCCAACCACCACCCCGACCCCAGCAAACCCGAAAACCTGAAAGACCTGATTGCTGCTTTGCAAACCACTGGTGCCGAATTGGGCTTGGCTTTTGATGGCGATGGTGACCGTTTAGGCATCGTCACCCAAGACGGGCAAACCATTTACCCCGACAGACAAATGATGTTGTTTGCGCGAGATGTCTTAAGCCGTGTCCCCGGTGGCTCTATCGTCTATGACGTGAAGTGTTCGCAGCAACTCGCCCCAGCCATTCGCGCTGCAGGCGGCGTGCCTGTGATGTTCAAAACTGGACACTCCCTCATCAAAGCAAAAATGAAAGCCATCGACTCTCCGCTGGGCGGCGAGATGAGCGGCCATGTGTTTTTCAAAGAACGCTGGTATGGCTTTGACGACGGCACCTATGCAGGCTGCCGTTTGCTGGAAATCGTCAGCCGGTCTGCCGACGCCAATGCGCTGTTGCATGCTTTGCCTAGCAGCCAGTCCACCCCTGAGTTGAACGTGGCATGCACAGAGGGTGAGCCGCACCGCGTTACCGCCGAGTTGATGAAGCTTGCACAGACCCAAGGCTTGCCTTCCTCAGAACATCAACCCGTGTTGTGCGACATCGACGGTGTACGCATCGATTGGGCCGATGGTTTTGGCTTGGTGCGAGCTTCCAATACAACGCCTGTGTTGGTGCTTCGTTTTGAGGGTCAATCCCCGCAAGCCTTGGCGCGTATTCAAGAGGACATGATGGCTCTGCTGCGTCAAGTCAAACCTGATGCGCAGGTGCAAGAGGCGGCGCATTGAGGGTATTGCTGGTCAAGCTGTCCTCGTTGGGTGATGTGGTGCACAGCTTGCCAGCTGCCATGGACTTGCAAACCCAACGACCTGAGATTCAAATCGACTGGGTGGTCGAGCCCGCATTTGCCCCTTTGCTTGAACTGTGTCCTGCGGTCAAGCGCGTCATTCCCTGCGATATGCGAAAGTGGCGCCGTCAATGGTGGACTGTGCAAACCCGCCAGGCTTGGCGCAGCTTTAAACAGGACCTGCAAAGCAAGGCCTACGACGCGGTGATCGACCTACAAGGCTTAAGCAAATCTGCACTCATTTCCAAACTGGCCAAGCTCAGCCCCAACGGCAAACGCTACGCCATGGCTAACCGTACCGAAGGCTCAGGCTATGAAGCGCCTACGCGCTGGGTAGCCGATTTAGCGTTGCCATGCGAGTGGCACAGCCATGCCTTGGACCGTGCTCGCCATATCTGTGCGCAAGCACTGGGTTATGCGCTGCCCAATAACTTGCAAACGGGTTTGCAAGCCTTGCCCCACCCGGACGTGCAAGCTCGAACAGTAGCTTTGGTGCACGGCAGCTCACGTGCAGACAAAGCCTGGCCGCTGGCGCATTGGCAGACTTTGGCGCATGCATTGCAGCAACAAGGTTTTGCCTTGGCTTTGCCGTATGCCAACGATGCCGAGCTACAAACCGCGCAAGCTGTGGCCAGTGCCTGCCCCAGTGCCGTCATTTGGCCGCGCTGCGATTTGGTGGAACTCACACAGCGCTTGGCTGCATGCATGGGTGTGGTTGGTGTGGACAGTGGCGTGAGCCACATCGCGGTGGCCTTGGGGTTGCCGCATGTTCAGATTTACAACTTCGATACCGCTTGGCGTACCGGCCCCAAGGGCTGTGCATGGCAGCAAAGTGTCTTTGCCAAGCCCACGCCGTCGCCCGCAGCGGTGTTGTCTGCTTGGGCTGCTTGTATCGCGGCTGAAACACAGCAGCCATGACGCGCTTGCTCTATTCCTGTTTGATGTGGGCCTTGTCGCCGCTGCTGTGGGTGAAGCTGCTCCTGCGTTCACGGCACGAACCCGTGTACGGTCAAGCCATTGCCGAGCGCTTTGGCTATTACGGTGCGGCTGCGCAGTCGGGCGCCTTGTGGATACATGCGGTGTCTTTGGGTGAGACGCGTGCTATTCGTTCCTTGGTCAAGGCCTTGCGCGAGGCATACCCCGATGTGCGTTTGCTACTCACCCACGGTACGGCCACCGGACGCAGCGAGGGTGTTCACTTGCTGCGTGAGGGGGATGTGCAAGCATGGTTGCCTTGGGATACGCCTGCTGCGGTTGGGCGGTTCTTGGCGCATTTTCAACCCCGCTTGGGCGTGTTGATTGACACCGAGGTGTGGCCCAACCTGACCGCCATTGCCCATCAACAAGGCGTTCCACTGGTGCTGGCCAATGCCCGTTTGAGTGAGCACTCCTGGCGCAAAGCACAGCGTTGGTCGGCGCTTGCCAAACCGGCTTTCAGCAGTTTGCAAGTGGTTTGGGCGCAAACCGAGGAGGATGCCCAACGCTTGCGCAGCCTTGGCGCACCCGTGACAGTGGTCATGGGAAATTTGAAATTCGATGCGGTTCCCGACCCGCAGTTACTGGCTGCAGGGCATGCTTGGCGCCGAGCTGTGACTGCTCGACCCGTGGTGTTGTTGGCCATCTCGCGTGAAGGCGAGGAGGCCATGTTTTTACAGGTTTTGCAAGAGCATCCAGACTACCTGCAACAAGCGCAGTGGTGGATCGTGCCGCGTCATCCGCAACGCTTTGATGAAGTGGCTGATTTGTTACAAGCCTCGGGTTTGCCTTGGCAGCGACGCAGCCAGTGGCCTGCGGATGTGGCAGACATGTCTGCGCCAAATGATGTTGGATTGGTGTTGGGCGACTCACTGGGTGAGATGCCGCTTTACTATGGCTTGGCCAGTGTGGCCTTGCTGGGGGGGAGTTTTGCGCCCTTGGGCGGGCAAAACCTCATTGAGGCCTGTGCCTGCGACTGTCCGGTGGTGATGGGGCCGCATACTTTCAATTTCAAGCAAGCGGCGGAGTGGGCCATGAAAGCCCAAGCGGGTGTGCGCTGTAGCGATATGGTGGACGGCATGGCGCAAGCCTTGGCTATCGCTTTAGACAGACCGCGACAACAAAGCATGTCACAGGCTGCCCAACTGTTTGCCAGCAGTCACCGAGGTGCTGTGGCACGTTGCGTGAAAGCGTTGGCAGCTTGCTTAGACAAGCCGTAAAAGCTGATTCAGGGGATCAAGGCTCGAGCAGGTTGTTGATACCTTGCAGGTCTTGCAATTGCAAAGTGCCGCTGACTTGGCGCAAGCGCAGGTGGCCCATCAGTACGTCATAGCGGGCTTTGGCCAATTTGGCTTTGGTGTCAAACAATTTGCTTTGCGCGTCCAACACGTTCATATTGATACGCACACCCACGGTATAGCCCAATTTGTTGGCTTCAAGCGCAACTTGGCTTGACTCTACCGCTGCTTGCAAGGCCTTGACTTGGCTGACACCAGACATCACGCCAAAAAATGCGCTGCGCGTGTTTTGCGCGACGGTACGGCTGGCAGCGTCCAAATCGGCTTGGGCTTTTTGTGTCAACGAAAGTGTTTCACGAACGCGGTTATCTAAGGCGTTGCCGGTGTAGAAAGGCCAAGACAGCACCACCGCACCGGTGGTGAGGTTGGATGTCAGACCGATTGTGGAAGCCGTCGAGCCATTGGTGTTGTTATTGAAAGTATGGCTAAGTTGCAAATCCACTGTGGGTTTCAAAGCGGATTTGGCTTTTAGGGTTTCCAGCTCAGTCACTTGCAAGCCAATCACGGCTTGACGCAAGTTTGGATTTTTTTCCGCACTCATGCTCACCCACTCTTCGACTTGCGCGGGACTCAAGGGACTGGGTTCTGCTTTACCCAGCATAGATTTAGGTTGTGTACTGGTTTTGCCGACCACTTGATCGAGAGCGAGCTTTTTGACCTGCAAATCATTTTGTGCGGCAATTTCTTGGGCTGTTACCAAGTCAAAGCCCGCTTGTGCTTCGCGGGTGTCGGTGATGGTGGCGGTGCCCACCTCAAAGTTGCGCTTGGCAGAAGCGAGTTGCTCGGCGACTGCAGTTTTTTGAGCTTGCACAAAAGTGACGTTGTCTTGCGCCGCCAATACGTCGAAGTAGGCTTGGCTGACACGCACCATCAGGTCTTGTTCGGCAGCAACCAGCTGCTCTTGCACCACTTGCATTTGCAAGCTGCTTTGCGCGACTTCGGCTTTGTCGCCAGGGCGGTAAAGGGGCTGCGAGCCTACAACGGTCGCGGTGTTGGTCCCGTAAAAGCGTGTGAAGCTAGGGTTGGTGGCCGACGTTTTGACGGGGTCGTAGCTGAAGTTATTTTTTGAAACATTCACACTCAAGCTGCCAGTGGGCCCGAGCTTGGCCTGGGCTTGGGCAGACTTCAAACGCGTGGCTTCAAATTGCGCTTGCACCGATTGGTAATTGGCATCAAAGCCTCGGGCTGAATCGTAGAGTTCGAGCAAGCTTTGACCATGGGCCACGCCACAAAAGGCCAAAGCCATGGCCGAAATAAGGGGCAGGGGACGAAAAGAACGCATGGTCTTCCTTTGGGGTGAGCGATTCAAAATTGAAAAGCAGGTGTTTGCGTAAAGCCGTGCAAGCGTGGCAACACCACGTCCCACACAACCTGCGACTGCATCGCGCCATGGCTGGCGCGGGTAAAACGGGTCGCTTGCATGATAGGTTCTTCACCCACAACCGCCATCAATCGGCCCCCCGGTTTGAGCAGGTCCAACAGCTCTGTGGGCACCTGCGCGACAGAGCCTGTCAGCACAATGGCATCAAAAGAGGCTTGTGGCAGATCAATCGGTAGACCACTGCTTTGACGCAGTTGTGCGTTGGCAATACCAGCTTGCTGTAAATGGGTATGCGCTTGCGCAAGCAAATCGGCGTGGCACTCAAGGCTGAGCACGTTGGCAGACAAACTGGCCAACAAGGCCGTGAGGTAGCCACTGCCCGTACCAATTTCCAGCACGCTGTCGGTGGGCTTTAACAACAGGTCTTGTGCCAACCTGGCTGCGACACGAGGTGCCAGCATGGTTTCACCATGTAAGAGAGGAATTTCCGTATCGCTGTAAGCCAAGTCTTCAAAGGCGCTTGGCACAAACAGGTTGCGGTCGACAAACGACAACTGCTCAAGCACAGCATGGTCCAGCACATTCCAAGGACGGATTTGCTGTTCAACCATATTGAAGCGGGCAAGTTCTGTGTTCATAACGATTCGATGTAGCAGTTCATTGGAGAAATTTTAACCAGCACGACTTTGCGTATTGTCGGTTGTCGTGCCCCATAGGCGTTTGAGCCATTGCGTCAGATCATCCAGATAACAATACACCACGGGCACCACCACCAAGGTCAGCAACGACGAGGTGATGACGCCGCCAATCACCGCTTGCCCCAAGGGGGCTCTTTGCTCGGCACCCTCGCTGGTGGACAAGGCCAAGGGCATCATGCCAAACACCATGGCCAAGGTGGTCATCAAAATGGGGCGCAAGCGCACCTTGGCCGCCATCAGCAAAGCTTCACTGCGGCCCATGGGCGCTTCACGGGTGCCGTCACCGTTGTCCAAGCCTTCTCGGGCGCGAATGGCAAAGTCCAGCAACAAAATCGCATTTTTAGTGACCAAGCCCATGAGCATGATCACCCCAATCACAGAGAACAAAGACAAGGTGGAGTGAAACAACATCAAGGCCAAGACCACGCCAATCAGGGTGAGCGGCAGCGATGTCATCAAGGCCAAAGGTTGCAAAAAGCTTTTGAACTGGCTGGCCAAAATCATGTAAATGAAAATGATCGCCATCACCAGCGCTGAGACAGCGTAGGCAAAAGACTCTTTCATGTTTTTGGTGGAGCCACCAAATTGGTAGCGGTAGCCATCAGGCAATTGCATAGAAGCCATGACGGACTGGATTTCTTTGGACACGTCTCCGCTGGCACGGCCATAGGCATTTCCGCTGAAAGACACCTCGCGCGACAACTCGCGTCGGTTGATTTGATTGGGACCTACGCCTTCGCTTATCCGCGCGACTTGGTTGAGTTTGACCTTACGGGTGCTGCCGTCTGCAGCAGGAGGTAGGTTAAATGGCAGGCGTTCTAGGTCTTGCGGCGCTGTTCGTGATTCGGGCGACAGACGCACCAACACATCGTAGGTTTGGTCATTGCTGGCTCGCCACACACCAATGTTTTGACCGGCGACCAAGGTGCGCAATTGGTTGGCAATGCTGCTGGCGTTCATGCCAAAGTCCGAAGCAGCTTCATGCTTGATGGCGATGTCAATGGTAGGTTTGTTGGGCTTCACACTGGACTCGATATCGACAAAGCCTTTGACCTGGCTGAGTTTAGCCATGACCTGTGCGGCCAAACGCTCCAACTCGGCTTGGTCCGGGCCGAGCAAGTAAAAATCGATTTGCTTGGATCCACTCACGTTGTCGAGTTGTCCCACATGGGTGACGGTGATGCCCGACAACTGACTTAGGCGCTGGCGAATATCTGGCGTGATGCTGTTGAGGTTGCGCTCACGCAAATCGCGGTCTACCAAGCGGAAATAGACGTTTGCGTAAATTTTGCCGTTGGCGTTACCCGTATTGATCGTTGTCAAGGTGTAGCGCACCTCGGGCAAACTGCGCAGCAGTTTTTCAACCTCTTGTGCTTTGCGCTCGGTCACTTCTAAAGATGACCCCACTGGCACATAAAAGGTGACCGTGGACTCGGAGTAGTCCGACTTAGGAACAAACTCTGTGCCCAAGAGAGGCACCATGAAGATGCTGCCCACGAAAATACCCACGGCAGCCAACACGGTTTTGAGTTTGTGCACCAAAGCCCATGCCAGCAAACGCTGGTACACACCGCTCAAGCGGTCTGTGGTGGTTTCAAACCAACCGGTGATACGTCCAATCGATTTGTCGTACCAGTTCAGCGGTTTGGTGGCTTGGCCGCGGATATGGATGCTGGGGTCGTGCCAAACGCTCGATAGCATGGGGTCTAGGGTGAAACTGACAAACATCGAGATAAGCACCGCCACCACGATGGTCAAACCAAACTCGTGGAAGAACTTTCCAATCACACCTTCCATGAATCCAATGGGCAAGAACACGGCGACGATAGAGAAAGTGGTGGCCAGCACTGCCAGGCCAATTTCTCTGGTCCCTTCCATGGCTGCGGTGAACGCGTTTTTGCCCATTTGCACATGGCGCACAATGTTTTCGCGCACCACGATGGCGTCGTCAATCAGCAAACCAATGCACAGCGACAAGGCCATGAGGGTCATCATATTGATGGTGAAGCCAAACAAGCTCATGAACAAAAAAGTGCCAATCACCGCAATCGGCAAAGCCAGCCCGGTGATGATGGTCGAGCGCCAAGAGTTCAAGAACAAAAACACAATCAACACCGTCAGCAAAGCGCCTTCGATGAGGGTTTTTTGCACGTTATTGACCGCCACGCGGATGGGTCTTGAGCCATCAAAAATAGGCTCTAGGCGAACACCTGGGGGCAGCTGTTTGCGCATGGACTCCATGGTGTCTATCAAGCCATCCACCACTTCGATGGTGTTCTCGTCTTGGGCTTTGACCACCGACAACAGCAGGGTGCGTTGCCCGTTGTAAAGCGCCATGTTCTCCAACTCTTGGGCGCCATCGTTGACCTTGGCCACTTGCGACAGTCGCACATAGGTGCCGCCCTTGCGAGCCACGATGATGTTGCCAAAGTCCTCGGGGCGCTTCATGCGCGATTGCACCTGCACCACGCGGTCTTGCTGGATAGAACGAATCGAGCCCACTGGCAGGTCTTGGTTTTCGTTGCTGACGGCGGCCACCACTTGCTCGGCAGTCACGCCCAGCGCTTCCATGGCTTGGGGATTCAGGTAGAGGTTGATTTCGCGTTTGGTGCCACCCACCAAGGCCACAGAGCCCACGCCACGCACGTTTTCAAGCCGCTTCTTGAAGACTTGGTCCGCCCAGTTGGTCAACTCCACATTGCTCAAGGGCTGGCTCAATCCCGTGGCTTTGTCATCAGGCAATACCGCCACCGACCAAATCGCGCGGCTGGTAGGGTCAAAGCGCAAGATGCGCGACTCTTTCACATCGGTACGCAAAAACGGGTGCACGTTTGAGACTTTTTCGCGCACATCGTCAGCGGCTTTGCGGCCATTGACATACAGCTGAAACTCAATCACCACCACCGACAAGCCTTCGTAGCTGCGTGAGGTGAGGGCGCTGATGCCGGCGATCGAGTTGACCGCTTCCTCAATTTTTTTACTCACCTCGCTCTCGATGATTTCGGGCGAGGCGCCGGGGTACTCGGTGGTAATCACCACCACCGGCAAATCGATATTGGGGAATTGGTCAATCTTGAGGCGACCGTAGCTGAAGAGGCCCAGCACCACCAAGGCGAGCATCATCATGGTGGCAAACACCGGGTTGCGCAAACTGACTTGGGTGAACCACATGGCCTAGGGCTTGCTGTTGGGTGTAGCAGTGGAAGCGGCGGGAGGTGTGCTGTCTGAGCGAACCGCCAAGCCTTCGCGCAAGGCACCTGCTGTGCCACGCAACACCAGGCTGTTGGACGGCACACCGCTGACTTCTACCCACACAGTATGGTCGGTTTGACCCAGCAACTGGCCACGCAAACCGGTTTTCACAACATGGTGAGTCACTTTGTTGTTGTCGATGGATTGCACATAGGCTTGGGGCTTGTCGGTGCGCACAGCGTCAAGCGGGATGGCGACGACTTGGCGCTGACCGAGGGCTAATTGGCCTTGACCGTACAAGCCTTGGCGCAAGCCACTCACGCTGTCTAAGCGCAAATAGACCAACACACTTCGGCTGCCAGCTTGCACATTGGGGTTGATGCGTTGTACTTTGGCGGTGACGGCTTGCTCGCGGCCTTCAAGTTGAAGTGTGGCTTGCTGACCCACACGCACATCGATGGAATCGGCAGGGCTCATCGTTGCTTCAAGTTCTAAGCTATTGAGATCAACCACTTCCAACAGACGCACGTCAACAGACACCCGCTCGCCGGGTTGCGCCAAACGCGCCGACACCTGCCCCGAAATAGGCGAGGTCAGCACCGCGTCATCCAATACTTTGCGGGCCACATCGGCCCCTGACAAAGCGGCTTTGTAAGTGGCTTCGGCGCCAGACAAGTTGGAGAACGAGGTTTCCAGTGCAGTGACCGAAATAAAGCCCTTATCGACCAGCGATTTGTTGTTGTCGTATTGGCGCTTGGCAATATCGACTTGCGCTTTGGCTGCATCCGCTTGTTGCTCGGCTTGACGCAGTTTGCGTTGGTATTCGGTGGGGTCTATGCGGGCCACCACTTGGCCAGCTTTGACATAGTCTCCCTCGCGCAAGCTCAGCTGGGTGATTTCACCGGCCACCCGCGACTTGATGAGCACGGTGTTGACGGCTTTGAGGTTGCCAGAGATGGGCAGGTTTTGCACCAAACGCTGCTCGGAGGCAATCACGGTGTCGCTGGTCGCAATGACAAACACCGGTGCCACAACAGGCGCTTGGGCAGCGTCAGGCGTGACTTTTGGGGCGTCTTGCTTGGGAGCCGCTGCACGCATGTACCAAGCGCCGCCGCCCAACATGGCTGCAGACAACAGCGCGACGCCGCCCCAGCCTTTCATTTTGAAATTCATCTGCGCTTGCTCCGAAAAAAGGGTCTGCTCAAGACTGGCGCCAACCCTGCACCATCAGGTGTACATGGTTGCGCAAGAATGCTTCAGGATTAAGTAAATTGAGAGGGGCGTTGCAGGCCAAGGAATGTTTCCACATGTTCACATACAAGATGGCGCTGACCAAGCTGTGCACCGCCAAATCAGTGTTGAAAACGACAAACTCACCACGGTCAATGCCGCGTTGCAAGATGCGTTGAAAAAGTTCATGCCCGGGGCGACTCACCTCTTGGTCATAAAACTCAACAACCTCGGGAAAATTGTGCGCCTCGCTCATCACCAGTTTGGTGATGCCACTGGCGTCTGTCGAGCCTATGCGCTGCCACCAAGACACCATGGCGTATTCCAGCATGTCTGGTGTAGAGCCCTCAAATTCCTCAAATTCTTGGTTCCAAGCAGGAAAGTGATCGGCCAAATTGGTGCGAATCACTGCTTTGAACAGGTCTTCCTTGCTGGAGAAGTAAAGAAATAAAGTGCCCTTGGACACCCCAGCGCTGGCTGCCACATCCTCGACTTTGGTGGCGGAAAAACCTTTGTTGACAAACAAGCTCAGCGCAGCGTCGAGCAACTCCCCGGGGCGAGCCTCTTTGCGGCGTTCGCGTTTGTGCGTACTGGGCGTTTCGCTTGTGAATGAAATGGTTTGCATATTAATGACTGACTGGTTAGTAATGTAACCGACCCAGCCATTCGTGTAAAACCAATCTGCTGTTTTTAAGGCCATTGGCTGACGGCAGGTAATCGGTGTCCCAGCGCATGGGCGGCTGGGTATAGCCCATGGGGGCGGGCATCACCTCAAAGCCTGCAGCTTCAAACTGCTCTGTGCTGCGCTGCATATGCCAGTCGTGGGTGACCAATGCAATGCGCTTGATGCCTTTGGCCGACAGCAGGGCATAAGAACGCAAAGCGTTTTCACGGGTGTCCCGAGACTCGTCATCGGCTAAAAAGAATGTCAGACCAAAATCACGCTGCAACACAACAGCTGCCACTTGCGCCTCGGTCATGGTTTGAGCCGAGGCTGCGCCCCAGCCCTTGCCACCGCTGTAGACCAGTGGCAGGTCGTGAAGGGTTGTCAAATACCGGCCATAAACCAAGCGTTGGTAGGCTTCAGAGCTGATGATGGCTTGACCATACTGAGGGGCATACAAGTCCACGCCCCCGCCTAGCACCACGATAGCTTGGGCTTGCTTCAACGCTTGGGTTGAAAGCGGCGGGTAAGTGCGCAACAAAAGTTGACTCAAACCGTAAGCCGTGGCGCTGCAGCTGAGCACCCACAGCAGCACAGCGCCTGTCGCGCAAATGGCTTTACCCCAGCGACCAGAGAATCGCATCAACACTACCCCCGCCAATACCAGCAGCAAAAGGCTGGCTGGCGGCAAAAGCAAGGCAGAAATCAGGGGTTTGAGGGGGCCAATCCAAGTGAGCATGGCCAAGAGTGTCCCATAGCACTAAGATGCAGGTCATGGCAAATGCAAGCATCACCTTGGGCGGCGGTTGTTTCTGGTGCACAGAGGCGGTATTTGTGCGTGTGCGAGGCGTGACCGACGTCGAGTCAGGCTACAGCAACGGCCAAGGTCCCGCACGGCCCAGCTACGAGCAGGTGTGTACCGGCCAAACCGGTTTCAATGAAGTGGTGCGCTTGACCTATGACGACAGTGTCATCACCTTGCCTGACATCTTGGGTATTTTTTTTGAAATCCACGACCCCACCAGCTTGAACCGCCAAGGCAATGATGTGGGTACCCAGTACCGCAGTGGCATTTATGTGTCTAACGATGCTGACCACATGGCCGTTTTGCAGTTCATCTCCAAGGTGACCAGCCGTGGCGACTTTGAACGCCCCATCGTGACCGAGGTGCTACCACTTCAACACTATTGGCCTGCTGAGAGCTATCACCAAGACTATTTTGAAAACAATCCCCACCAAGGCTATTGCACCTTTGTGGTGGCACCCAAGGTGAAAAAACTGCAGCATCATTTTGTGCAGTGGCTCAAGCCTTAGCTTGTACGCTGAGTTAAGGCGCTAAACGCTCTTTTTTCCAATCACCGTCTTGCAGTCGGTAGACCAAGCGGTCGTGCAAACGGGCGACACCGCCTTGCCAAAACTCCCATCGGTCTGGCGTGAGCCGGTAGCCGCCCCAGTGCGGCGGACGCGGAGGCTTCAAGCCAAATTTAGCCATATAGCTGGCGGCTTGGGTGACCAATTGGGTACGTGAGTCAATGACTTGGCTTTGCGGACTCGCCCAAGCACCTATGCGTGAATCCAGTGGACGGCTGTGAAAGTAGGCATCGCTTTCTTCGCTGCTGACTTTGCTCACACGCCCCTCGATGCGTACCACACGCTCCAACTCCACCCAGTGAAATTGCAGCGAGGCATACGGGTTGCCTGCCAGCTCTTGGCCTTTGCGGCTGTCGTAATTGGTGTACCAAACCAGTCCTTGGTCGTCATAGCCTTTGATGAGCACCACGCGGGTGCTGGGGCGCATATCGCTGCCCACGGTGGCCAGGGTCATGGCGTTTGGCTCAGGTACCTCGGCTTGCAAAGCTTCATGCAACCATTGCTCGAACTGGCGCATAGGGTGGTTTTGTGCGTTTTCTTCCAACAGCTCTGCGCTTTGGTAGCTCTTGCGCATATCAGCCAGCGAAATTTTGGTCATCAACAACACCCCTAGAAAAGAGGTGTCTATCTTATTCCTTGACCGCGCCGGTCATGCCCGACACATAGTGATCGACAAAGAAGGAGTACAGCACCGCAACCGGTATCGAGCCCAGCAAGGCACCCGCCATGAGTGAGCCCCAGTGGTAAACGTCACCTTCAACCAACTCGGTGATCACCCCCACTGGCACGGTTTTCACCTCGGAAGACGAGATGAAGGTGAGAGCGTAAATGAACTCGTTCCAAGACAAGGTGAAGGCAAAAATACCGGCGGAAATGAGCCCAGGCACGGAGAGTGGAAGAATGATCTTCCACAAAATTTCAAAGCGAGTGGCGCCATCAATCAAAGCGCATTCTTCCAACTCGAAGGGAATCGAGCGAAAGTAGCCCATCAGCAACCAGGTGCAAAACGGAATCAGAAACGTGGGGTAGGTGAGGATCAGCGCCCAGCGGGTGTCAAACAAGCCCAGCTTGAACACAATGGTGGCCAAGGGGATGAACAAAATCGAGGGCGGCACCAAGTAGGCCAGGAAAATGCCCAAACCCAATTGCCGTGAACCTTTGAAGCGCAGGCGCTCAATGGCGTAAGCGGCCAGTACCGCACACGCCAGCGACAACACGGTAGAGATAACCGAAATAAACACCGTGTTCCACAACCACTCGGGGTAGGCGGTTTTAAAGAGCAGTTTGTGGAAATGTTCCAAGGTGGGCTTGATGACCCAGAAAGGGTTGCCGTCACGTGACAACAACTCGTTGTTGGGTTTCACCGAGGTGATGACCATCCAGTAAAACGGAAACAGCAATACAAAGACAAACACCCCCAGGGGGGCATACACCGTCACCCAACGGGTGCGAGCCGTGTCCAAATAACCCATGCCTTGGCTGTCGTCGTCTTTGGAATCACTCATTTGTCACTCCCCCCTTGTTGCCAGGCGCGTCGCTGCAACCCAAAGTAACTGAACAAAATCGCCGCCAGCAAAAAAGGCACCATGGAAATGGCAATCGCCGCACCTTCGCCCAAAGCACCGCCAGAGATGGCACGTTGGAAGGACAGCGTGGCCATCAGGTGGGTGGCGTTGAGCGGCCCACCGCGTGTGATCACGTAAATCAGCTGAAAGTCGGTGAAGGTGAACAGCACCGAGAACGTCATCACCACCGCAATCATGGGGGTGAGCAAGGGCATGGTGATGTGGCGAAAGCGCTGCCAAGCGGTGGCGCCGTCAATGGCGGCGGCTTCGTAAAGCGAGGGGGAAATGGTTTGCAACCCTGCCAACAAGGTGATGGCCACGAATGGCACACCACGCCACACATTGGCCGCCAGCACCGACAGACGTGCGTTCCACGGGTCGCCTAAGAAGTCGATGTAGTTGTCAATCAAACCCGCTTTGACCAGCACCCAGCTGATGATGGAAAACTGTGCGTCGTACAACCACCAAAAAGCGATGGCCGACAAAGCCGTGGGCACGATATAGGGCAGCAAAATCACCGAGCGGAAAAAGGTTTTGAAGGGCAGTCGCTCATTGAGCAAAATCGCCAACCACAAGCCCAAAAAGAACTTCAACACGCTGGCCACAAAGGTATAAAACAAGGTGTTGAACAAGGCCAAACGGGTGACCGCGTCGTCCCATAAAAACTCGTAGTTCTCTAGGCCCACGAACATGCCCTCGCGCCCGATCTTGGTGTCGGTGAAGCCCAGCCAAATTCCCAAACCCAGCGGGTAAGTGAGAAAGACAACCAGCAACAAAGTGGCGGGCAGCATGAACAGCAGGCCCAGCCCGTTGCGGCTGTTTTGTAGGCGACTTAGCATCAGGTTTTGTAATAGCGTTCAGCGCGTTTTTGGGCGCGTTGGGCGGCTTCCGCAGGGCTTTTGGAACCCGAGGCTGCCTCGGCCACCATATTGCAGACGATGAAGTCGGCCATGGCACCGGCAGAGGCATAACCCAGTTGACCGGCATAGCCTGCAGGGCGCATGTTTTTCACCGAATCGCGGTAGGGCGTGTGTTTGGGGTCCACCGACCAAATGGGGTTCTTCCCATAGGCTGCCAAGGGATGCGACACATAGCCTCCCGCGCCTTGCAACCAAGCGCCGTACTGCTCTTCTTCCATCATGAAGCGCAAAAATTCTTTGGCTGCTTTGGGGTACTTGGTGTACTTGAAAATCATTTGGTTGAAAAACAGGTGGTACTCAGTGGGTGTGCCCACAGGACCCAC
>CAMDKR010000029.1 GCA_945901225.1 Bordetella parapertussis
AGTCAATGGGGATGGCAACACGCGCTGGTCATGCTGTCTATTGGCATTTTGATCATCCTCCCGCTCAGCCTTGGGCTGCGCGAACCAGGCTTTGCTGCCGGCCAAGCCCCAGTGCGCAGCCAAAGCATTCTTCAAGCCTTGCGTGAAGCGTTTGGCTACCGCAGTTTTCAGTTGCTGATGGCGGGCTACTTTGTCTGCGGTTTCCAAGTGGTGTTCATCGGTGTGCATTTACCCAGTTTCTTGAAAGACCAAGGCATGTCACCTCAGTTGGCCAGCACAGCCTTGGCCTTGATCGGACTGTTCAATATTGTGGGCACCTATGCTGCAGGCAGTTTGGGTCAGGTGATTGCCAAAAATAAAATACTGTCTGGCATTTACTTGGCAAGAGGCATCATCATTGCCATCTTCATCAGCCTGCCCATCACACCTTTGAGCGTATACATCTTTTCGGCTGCCATGGGTTTGCTGTGGCTCTCCACAGTACCCGTGACCAACGCCGTGATTGCACAAATTTTTGGCGTAGCGCACTTGTCTATGCTCAGTGGTTTTGTGTTTCTCAGCCACCAAGTGGGCAGCTTTTTGGGCGTATGGTTGGGCGGCTATATCTACGACCGCACCGGCAGCTACGACCAAGTGTGGTTCATCACCATCGCCCTGAGTGTGTTTGCCACACTGATCAACTTGCCAGTACGCGAAGCGGCCATTGCCCGTGTACCCCAAGCTGCATGAGTAAGCTGTCTGCTCTCTTCACTGTACTTTGGCTGCTGGCCACTGCTGTACTGGCTTGGGTTTTCACCTTGTACATGCGCCCGGCATTTGCCCAGCAGATGGCCGACCAACTGTGGATGTGTTTTTAAATGCCCAACATCATCATCACCGGCGCATCGGACGGCATAGGCGCAGAACTGGCCCGTCAACTGGCGCGACGGCACGGTTTGCAAGCGATGCTGGTGCTGGCTGCGCGTAATGCAGCGGGTTTGCAAACGGTTGCAGCTGACTGCATGGCCATGGGGGCTCGCACACTCATCATGCCCACCGACATCACCGATGCGCAGCAATGCCGCCATTTGGTCGAAACCACCGTCAGCCAACTGGGCAGCTTGGACATATTGATCAATAACGCAGGGGTATCGGCGCATGCCTTGTTTGAGGATGTCAAAGCCGACGACTTGGGTTGGTATGAAGACCTGATGCGTGTCAACCTGTGGGGTGCCGTGTGCTGCACCCACGCGGCTTTACCCTACCTCAAGCAAAGCCATGGTCGCATCGTTGCAGTGTCCTCATTGGCAGGACTGGTGGGTGTGCCCGGACGCACCGCCTACAGCGCCAGTAAATTTGCCATGTCAGGATTCTTTGAGGCCTTGCGTAGCGAAGTCAAAGATGCAGGCGTCAGTGTGACCATCGCCTACCCCGGCGTGGTGGCCACCAATATACGTGTCAACGGCCTCAATGCGCAGGGGCAAAATGCGGGGGTCAGCGGCTTGGTCGAAGACAGCGCCATGCCCGTCAAAGACTGTGCGAGGTTGATCATTTATGCCATGGTGCGCCGCCGCCGAGAAGTGGTCATGACAGCGCAAGGCAAAGTAGGCCGCTGGCTCAAACTGATCGCTCCTTGGTTAGTCGACCAGATGGCCATGAAAGCCGTGAAAAAAGAATTTCGCCCCTCCTCCCATTGATACACCCCGCTTTGTCTGCCCCTTCGCCTTGGCTCACCCGTTGGGCACATCTGATCCCGCCTCACTCTCATGTGCTGGACTTGGCCTGCGGCAGCGGTCGCCACATGCAGTGGTTGCATTCCCAGGGTTTTTCTGTATTGGGTGTGGACCGTGATGAAAATGCACTTCTCACGGCTAAAACATTTGGCGAGGTCTTGTGTGCAGATTTAGAAAACACCGATTGGCCCCTAACGGGTCGCCAATTTGACGCAGTGTTGGTGACCAACTACCTTTGGCGACCTGCTTGGAACGCTCTTTTGGCATGTTTGAAACCAGAGGGGGTTTTGATTTACGAAACCTTTGCGCAAGGCAATGAAACCGTTGGCAAACCCTCAAGACCCGACTTTTTGTTGAACCGCTCAGAACTTTTACAGCTGTGCCGCGATTTACGAATTGTGGCCTTTGAGGATGTATTCCTGCATTCGCCTGACAGATATGTTCAACGCGTAGTGGCTGTGAACACCGACAGCAATGACAAACGCTTTACAGACACCCCCCCAACAGCTCAGAAAAGCTAGAATACGGGTCTTTACCTATATGACGCTACACCTTACATGAAACCCATACGCGCAAGCATCGTGGCCTTGATCACGCCCATGCATGAAGATGGCAGCATCGACTATCCGGCACTGCGTCGTCTGATCGATTGGCACATAGCGCAAGGCACGGACTGCATAGGTGTGGTGGGTACCACAGGCGAGTCCCCCACAGTGTCTGTCGAAGAACACTGCGAAATCATCCGAGTCAGCGTTGAACAAGCAGCAGGACGTGTGCCCATCATGGCCGGTTGCGGTGCGAACTCCACCGCTGAAGCTATTGAGCTGACACGCTTTGCCAAACAAGTCGGTGCAGATTGCCAACTGCAAGTTGTTCCCTACTACAACAAACCTACGCAAGAAGGTCAATACCAACACTTTCGCACCATTGCTGAAGCAGTCGATTTGCCCATGGTGCTCTACAACGTGCCTGGACGCACTGTCGCAGACTTGCAGCACGACACGGTCATGCGCTTGGCGCAAATCGACAGCATCATCGGTATCAAAGAAGCCACCGGCAACATTGAGCGGGCACAGTGGCTGATTCACGAAGCGCCTAAAGGTTTTTCGATTTACTCCGGCGACGATGGCACGGCTGTGGCGCTTATGCTTTGCGGCGGCCACGGTAACGTCAGCGTCACTGCCAACATCGCACCCAAACTCATGCACGAAATGTGCGTCGCCGCTATTGCTGGCCATGCCCAACAAGCCATGTCCATTCAGCGCCAGTTGTTAAGCCTGCATAAGAACATGTTCACCGAATCCAACCCCATTCCAGTGAAATGGGCTGCCCACCGCATGGGACTGTGTGGCCCTGGAATGCGCCTGCCCATGACCCCACTTAGTTCACACTTGCAACCGGCATTGGAAAATGCCATGCGAAGCTGTGGCGTGATTTGACTCCCCCAAAGGACACCTTCTGATGTTTGCATTCAAACCTGCCAGTTTTTACCGCTTGGGACTGATTCTTTGCATCAGCGCCATCTCGGCATGTGGCTCCATCATGGACTCCGATAAAGTCAATTACAAAAACCAAAGCGAGGCTCCCACCCCGAAATCGTTGGAAGTCCCTCCCGACCTGAGCAAAATTACCCGCAACAAACGCTTTGATGTGCCTGGAGGCACCATCAGCGCCAACGATCTGGGTCTCGGCAATAAAACCGATGCTGGCCCGCTGACCAGCCCACTGGCCTTGGCCGATATTCAAGTCAAACGTGCGGGCAACCAAATGTGGCTCGATATCGCCCGTCCCCCCGAAGAACTGTGGCTTGCGGTGCGTGATTTTTGGAAAGAATCTGGCTTTACCTTGGTGCGCGATGAACAAGGCATTGGCGTGATGGAAACGGAATGGGCTGAAAACCGTGCCAAACTGCCCCAAGACTTTATTCGACGCAATTTAGGCAAAGTATTGGATGGCTTGTACTCCACCGGTGAACGCGATAAATTTCGCATCCGCCTAGACCGTACCGAGAACAACCACACTGAGCTGTACGTGGTGCACCGAGGCATGGTGGAGGTCTACTCTGACAAACTGTCCAAAAGTACGGTTTGGCAACCTCGTGCCAATGACCCTGAGTTGGAAAAAGAATTCCTGCGTCGCTTGATGCTCAAGCTCGCTCCCACAACCGCGACGGCAGACAATGCCAAAGCCTTTGAAGGCGGCCTCGCTAAGAGCGCCAGCCAACTCATCAGCGTTGATGGCAAACCCGCTGTGAGCTTCAACCAAGGCTTTGATGTGGCATGGCGTCGAGTGGGCGTTTTGCTTGACCGCAACGGATTCACTGTTGAAGACCGTGACCGCAAGAAAGGCATGTACTTTGTGCGCTATGTCGACATGCCCGATGAGGCTGAAGAAGGCTTCTTCAGCAAATTGTTCAGTTCATCCAAGAACAGCCAAGGGCCACAGCAGTACCGGTTGAAAATTGTCAGTACAGATAACGCCTCCTCCACCATCTCGATCTTGAACGCCTCGGGTCAGGCTGATGGTTCTGCGACGGCGCAAAAAATCGCCCAATTGTTGGTCAAAGAATTGCAGTAACGCGTGCTGCGATTCAAAAACCTGGGCAGTGGTAGCGCAGGCAACGCCACCGTGGTGGAAGCGCGTTGTGGCGCACAGATCTCGCGCTTGTTGATCGACTGTGGCTTGAGCGTCAAGGAGTTGAGCAAGCGATTGGCTCAAGCTGATTTAAAACTTGAAGACCTTGACGCGGTGTTTGTCACACATGAACACGCTGACCATATCGGTCACACACAGCAGTTAGCAAAACGTACCGATGTGCCGGTTTGGATGAGCCATGGCACGGCTTTGGCCAGTGGCGTTCTGGACTGGGGCTTGCCCCATGAGCAACTCCGACTTGTCAAAGATGGTCAAACCTTGACGATGGGAAGCTTGCAACTTCAGCCCTTTACGGTGCCGCATGACGCCAGAGAGCCACTTCAACTGCGTTGCAGCGATGGTGCCAGCAGCTTAGGTGTTCTCACGGACCTGGGGCACGGCAGCGACCATGTCGTGCAAGCATTGCAAGCTTGTCAAGCCTTGCTGCTGGAATGCAACCACGATAGCGAATTGCTTGCGCAGTCGGCGTACCCCCCTTTTTTGAAAAAACGCATTTCTGGCCCACTTGGGCATTTGTCCAACAACGAGTCTGCACAACTCGCAACCGCCCTGCAACACAAGGGACTGAACTTACTGGTGGCGGCCCATTTAAGCGAACGCAACAACCGCCCCGATATGGCGCAAGCTGTGCTGGCTGCTGCCCTTGGTTGCAGCGCCACCGATATTCCGGTGGCTGACCCCTTGCATGGCACACCTTGGTACACGGTGCATTGAGCCTGTCTCAAAGCCTCTAGGCATGTAACTGTCGTAACTCCCGCTTGAGCAATTTGCCACTGGGATTTTTCGGTAAGGTATCGGTGAAGATAACCCGCTTAGGGCATTTGAAACCGGCGATGTGTTTCTGGCAATGGACAAGAACCGCATCTTCAGACAAGCTTTGTCCAAGCTTGACCACAATCACCGCAGTCACCGCTTCCACCCATTTGGGGTCGGGCAAACCAATCACAGCCACCTCGCTGACGGCGGACAGGCGGTAAATCATTTCCTCTACCTCACGGCTAGCGACGTTTTCGCCCCCTGTTTTGATCATGTCTTTTTTACGATCAACCACCGTGATGAAACCTTCGTCATCGATGGTGGCCAAATCTCCGCTGTGAAACCAACCTGATTCAAAAGCTGCACGGGTGCGTTCTTCATCGTTAAAGTAGCCCAGCATGAGGTGAGGCGATCGATGAACGATTTCACCCACCTCACCGCCTGCTTGCACATCGTTCATGTGCTCGTTCACCACGCGGGTTTCCACATGAATCACCGCACGACCACAGGAGCCAGGTTTGCGCAATTGATCCTCGGGCCCAAGCAAGGTAGCCAAGGGCGCAATTTCGGTTTGCCCATACAGGTTCCATAGCCTCACACGGGACAAACGCGCTGCCAGTTCACGTAAAACCTCGACAGGCATGATGGACGCGCCGTAATAGCCTTTGGCCAAGGAGGAAAGCTTGTCAGTGTCCATTAAGGGCGAGCGCAGCAAAGCAATCCAGACCGTAGGTGGTGCAAAGAAACTGGTCACACCAAAACGCTGCATCAGCGGCAAGAGATTGTCAGGAGTCGGTTTGGCCGTGATGATGTTGGTGCTGCCCACATAGACTGCAGGCCCGAAAAATACATCCAATTGAGCGCAGTGGTAAAGGGGTAGCGAATGTAAGGCCAGATCATTCTCATGAATTTCTGCATTGATCACACAACTCACGTATTGCCATAACACCGCGTCATGGGTGAGCATGGCACCCTTGGGGCTGGACTCTGTGCCACTGGTGTAGACAATTTGCAGAACATCGTTGCCACTGAAACTTTGCGCTGGTAGTCGCCCCTCAGTTTCAGTCAAGGCATAAAAGTCGTGCATGCCCTCGCTTGTGGGTGTAGGGTCTTCAGAAGGAATCCAAATGAACTCAGCCACTTGGGTATCCAAAGCAGACGCCGCTTTGGCCAATGGTGTGAGTTCGGTGTCGGTGACCAGCACCTTAGCCTGTGCATGCCTGAGGATGTAAGCCACCTCATCCGCTTTGAGCATGAAGTTGATGGGCACCAAAACTGCACCCATTCTGGCTAAAGCGAACCGCATGGCTGCAAAGCCGTGGGAGTTACGCGCCAACATGGCCACATGGTCTCCGCTTTGTATTCCCACATTCACTAACCCTAGCGCTAATCGGCTCACCAAGGCGTCAAATTGGGCATAACTCCATTGGGTTTTTCCACAAATAACTGCAGTTTTTTCGGGAAGACGCTGAGCTGTGCGTTTCAGGATATCGCCCAAGGTTTGGCTCCGCGCGATTGGAATAGATGGATGGATATGGTGTTTGTTAGAGATCGTCATTGCTAAATCTTAGGACAAAAAAAAGCCACCCGAAGGTGGCTTTTGTCGAAGCAGAAAAAATTACTTCTTCTCGCCTTCGGCAGCAGGTGCAGGAGCAGCAGGAGCAGCAGCAGGTGTCTCAGCAGCAGGTGCAGGTGCAGCAGGAGCAGCAGCAGGCGCTTCAGCGGCAGGTGCAGGAGGTGTTTCTTTTTTACCGCAAGCGACCAAAGCAGCAGCCAACAAAGTTGCCAAGAGGAGTGATTTTTTCATGGGGGTTCCTTAAAGATAGTTTCGAAAAATTTCGAGGGTTGCCACATGCTTTGGTCTGAACCTCTACATGCAACCGAGCCGTTGGACTCAAGCTCCTTCAACTCAGCCACTTATTATAGGTGAATTCCCGAATGGCTTATCCATAAGCTTTTTAAGCCCATTTAATTGCCTTGCGGGTGTACCCATCCAGATTGCATCCATTCTTCCAAAACTGACAAGAGGAGTTCACTAGATTGTTGAATTTGGAGGTGATTCAGGGCTCTTTGGTTCGCTAAAAAACGCAGCATCCGAGCATCAGCGCCTGAACATCGCCAACTTTCTCCATTGATATACACGTACCGCTGGTCGTAGAGCATTTTGGTTTTTCGATCCAACACAAGGCCTTTTTCCAAGTCCTGAGGGCCTTGGGTTTCAAACCAAACCTGCGCCTTAGGTTCACTTAACCACTCGCCCAAAACCTTCTGACTGGCATGCTTTTGACGCAATGCAGTTTCAAGCGAATGGTGAGCAAAAGCCTGAAGGCGCTCTGGTATGCAAGCCGGATGAACAGTTGCAGCTTGCGTCTGGTCTCGGTAGCGAGCAGCTTCTTTGACGACCTCCATATCAGCGAAACGAGGCAACAACTGTTGCGCCAAAGCCTGTGGGGTTTGCGCTTTAAATCCAATGGAGTAGGTCATGCACTCCCCTAAGGCGACACCGTCGTGGGCGCAATGGGGCGGTAAATAGAGCATGTCACCGGGGTTGAGTACCCAAGATTCTTGCGCTTTGAAACGGCGCAAAACCTTCAAGGGCGTGTCGTCACGCAACGTGAGATCTTTTTGCTGGCTGATACGCCAGCGCCTTTGGCCATGCACTTGCAACAAAAAAACATCGTAGCTGTCAAAGTGTGGCCCAACACCGCCTTTGTCAGTCGCATAACTGATCATGACATCGTCTAAGCGGGCGTCTGGAATAAAACGAAACTGGTCCCGCAATTGCGCGACTTTGTCATCGTGAAGATCAACACCTTGCACCAACAGCGTCCAATGGCTTTGCTTCAAACTTGGCAAACTTCGCTGGCCAAAGGGTCCCGATTTCAATCGCCATTGCCCAGTAGCGACGTCGTTGACGACCAAGCGCGACTCCACATCCTCTGATTGAGCCAAAGCAAATAGCTGCTGGCGGCTAAGCATTGGCTCAATGCCGGCCACGGCTTGGCGAATCAGCAAAGGCTTTTTTTGCCAATAGCGGCGCATGAAAGTCTCGGCACTGAATCTACCCAGTAAGGGGTGAGGCAAGGACTTTTTCAAAGCGTTTCTCCAAACTGCGACAATTCTGCCCCATGAACATAACACCAGACTGCGTTGTCGCCCTGACTTGGGTGCTTAAGGATGCCCAAGGGCAAATATTGGATGAACTTCAAGAACCGGTGGAGTTTTACTTGGGCGGACACGATTTGCTCGACAAAATCCAAGTGGCTTTGCAAGAACACCAAGTTGGCGATCAATTGGATTTGCATTTAGAACCAGAAGAAGCCTTTGGCGACTTCAATGAAGAGCTGATTTTTTTAGAGCCTCGTCATGCATTTCCGGCTGAGCTTGAAGAGGGCATGACCATTGAGGGGCATGCACTTTCGCAAGACTGCAGCCCCGATGCCCCCAAAGACGTGATCTACACCGTCACCGATGTGTACCCAGAGCATGTGGTGTTGGATGGCAACCATCCGCTGTCGGGCATGGCTTTGCGAATTTCACTCACCATCACAGGTATCAGAGCGGCCACAGAACAAGAAAAAAGCCACGGCACTTGTGGCTCTGGTTTTTTCTCTGTGCCCACCTTGTCGGGCAACGACACGCTGCACTGAGGTTTTATTGCTTGCCTGTTGAGCCGTAGCCACCTGCGCCGCGTTCGGTGGAGGCGTCAAATTCATCAACCAAATTGAATTGCGCTTGTACCACTGGCACGATCACCAATTGGGCGATGCGCTCCATGGGTTCGATGGTGAAAGCCACATCGCTGCGGTTCCAAGCGCTCACCATGAGTTGGCCTTGGTAATCGCTGTCGATCAATCCCACCAAATTGCCCAACACAATGCCGTGCTTGTGCCCCAAACCGGAACGCGGCAGTATCAACGCGGCGTAATTCGGGTCTTTCAAATGGATAGCCATACCGGTGGGCACCAACTGCCAAGCGTTGGGCTGCAGGGTGAGCGGGGTATCCAAACAAGCCCGCAAATCTAATCCCGCGCTGCCAGCGGTGGCGTAATTGGGCAGCATGCTGCGCAAACGCTCGTCCATCACCTTCACATCCAACTTCATAGCAATTCCTTTTTGCCGATCCGATTGGCGATCTCAGACATCAACTGCCTCGCCAGCGTCAATTTAGAGGCACGCGGCAATTCTTGGATGCCTTGCTCGTCAATCACCAGCAAAGCATTGTCATCTTGGCCAAACGTGGCGGGGCCCAGATTGCCCACCATCAAAGGCACGCCTTTGCGGACCCGCTTGGCTTGCGCTTGGGCTTGTAAATACTGGGTTTCTGCGGCAAAGCCCACACAATAAACCGCACCTGTTTGGGCACGCGAACTACTGGCCACATCAGCCAAGATATCGGGGTTTTCAACCCACTCAAAGCTTGGCAGGCCGTCTTGCCCCTTCTTGATTTTTTCACCTGCAACTTCGGCAGGTCGCCAATCAGCCACCGCGGCGGTGGCAATGAACACATCGGCTCTGTCCACCTGAGCCATGACAGCTGCGTGCATCTGCAGCGCAGAGCGAACATCTGTGCGCGCCACGCCGTAAGGCGTGGTCAAGCTGACAGGACCAGCCACCACGTGAACCTCTGCTCCCGCTTCGTGGGCGGCTCGAGCCAAGGCAAAAGCCATTTTCCCGCTGGACAAATTAGTGATGCCACGCACCGGGTCAATCGCCTCAAACGTTGGGCCCGCGCTGATGAGCACTTTTTTACCCTGCAAGACTTTGGGTTGAAACAAGGCGGTCAGCTCGTACAACAATTCATCTGGCTCCAACATGCGCCCATCGCCCACCTCGCCACAGGCTTGGTCGCCTTGACCCACACCCAAGACGGTGGCGCCGTCTTGGCGCAGTTGCGCCATATTGCGCTGCGTAGCAGGATGGGCCCACATTTCTTTGTTCATGGCAGGAGCGAGCAGCAAGGGGACGGTTTCCAAAGGCCTGGCCAAGCACATCAGGCTGAGCAAATCATCGGCGCGGCCATGCAAGAGTTTGGCCATGAAGTCGGCACTGGCGGGTGCCACCAAGATGGCGTGGGCGTGGCGCGTGAGATTGATATGCGCCATGTTGTTGGGCTCACGTGGGTCCCATTGCGACACATAGACAGGGTTGTTGGAGAGGGCTTGCATGGTCACAGGGGTGACAAACTGGGCCGCAGCCTCGGTCATGACCACCTGTACTGTGGCCCCTTCTTTGACCAAGGCACGGCACAACTCTGCGGCTTTGTAGCAAGCGATACCCCCGCTCAAGCCCAGCACGATATGTTTGTTGGACAGATCACTCATGGGGCGCAATGTAGCAGAGCCCCTATAATTTCGCATTACCACCTCAAGGGAGCCTAGGCCCTCCCCTCCCGACATGACCAAATTTGTCTTCGTCACCGGCGGTGTGGTGTCTTCCCTTGGCAAGGGAATCGCCTCAGCCTCCCTCGCTGCGATTCTTGAATCGCGAGGCCTCAAAGTCACTTTAATCAAGCTCGATCCCTACATCAACGTCGACCCCGGCACGATGTCGCCCTTTGAGCATGGCGAAGTCTTTGTGACCGAAGATGGCGCAGAAACCGACCTCGATTTAGGCCACTACGAGCGCTTTATCACCACTCGGATGCGCCGCACCAACAACTTCACCACCGGTCAAATCTACAAAAGTGTGCTGGAGAAAGAGCGCCGTGGCGACTATTTGGGTACCACGGTGCAGGTTATCCCTCACATCACCAACGAAATCCAAGACTTCATCAAACGCGGCGCGGGTGTGGGAACCGCAGACGCAGTGGATGTGGCGATTGTGGAAATTGGCGGCACGGTGGGTGACATCGAGTCCTTGCCTTTTCTTGAAGCCGTGCGGCAAATGAGCCTTCGCATGGGCCCCCATAACGCCGCCTTTGTTCACCTGAGTTATGTGCCTTGGATTGCCGCTGCTGGCGAACTCAAAACCAAACCCACCCAACACACCGCCCAAAAACTGCGTGAAATCGGTATCCAGGCCGATGCCTTGGTGTGTCGTGCGGACCGGCCCATTCCCCAAGAAGAGCGCTCCAAAATTTCGCTGTTCTCCAATGTCTCAGAGTGGGGCGTCATCTCCATGTGGGATGTGGACACCATCTACAAAGTGCCGCGCATGTTGCACGAGCAAGGCTTGGACGCACTCATCTGCGAAAAACTGCGCATCAACACCGCCCCCGCGTCTTTGAAGCGCTGGGATGATTTGGTGCAAGAAGTCGAGAACCCCAAGTTCGAGTTGCAAATCGCCATGGTCGGCAAGTATGTGGACCTCTCTGACAGCTACAAATCGCTCAATGAGGCATTGCGTCATGCAGGTATCCACCACCATGCCCGGGTCCATATTGAGTACATCGATTCAGAGGGCCTTGACACGTCCAACATCGCCCAGTTATCCCGCTTTGATGCGGTCTTGGTGCCTGGCGGTTTTGGCAAGCGAGGCGTGGAAGGCAAAATTTGCGCGGCCCGTTTTGCCCGCGAAGGCAAGGTGCCGTATTTAGGCATTTGCTTAGGCATGCAGGTTGCCACCATCGAATACGCCAGGCATGTGGCAGGCTTGACGGGGGCCAACAGCACTGAGTTCGAACCCGATACCCCGCACCCTGTCATCGCTTTGATCACCGAGTGGAAAGACGCCGATGGCAAGGTGCAAATACGCCATGCCAACTCCGACTTGGGTGGCACCATGCGCTTGGGCGAACAAACCTCCAATGTCGCTCCCCAAACCTTAGCGCACCATATTTACGGCGACCATGTGAGTGAAAGACACCGCCATCGCTACGAGGCGAATGTGAATTACTTAGACCAGCTGCGCCACGCAGGTTTGGTCATTTCCGCTTTGACACAGCGCGAACAACTCACTGAAATCGTGGAACTTCCTCAAGCAGTCCATCCTTGGTACATGGGCGTGCAGTTTCACCCCGAGTTCAAGTCCACCCCTTGGGGCAGCCATCCCTTGTTCATCGCCTTTGTTCGCGCCGCCTTGACCTACCAAACCGAGCGTAAAAAATTGAAAGTCGTGGCATGAGACTGTGCGGTTTTGATGCAGGCTTAGAAAAGCCTTTCTTTCTGATCGCTGGCACCTGCTCCATCGAGAGTTTGGACATGTCTTTGGATGTGGCTGGACAACTCAAAGACATTTGCATGGCTTTAGGTATCCCTTTGATCTACAAAGGCTCATTTGACAAAGCCAACCGCTCTTCAGGCAGCACCCAACGGGGCCTAGGCATAGACGCTGGCCTCAAAATTTTGGATGAAGTGCGCAGGCAGCTGAATATCCCCGTACTGACCGATGTCCACGATGAGTCTCAAGTCAAAACCGTGGCCAGCGTGGTCGATGTGTTGCAAACCCCCGCTTTTTTATGCCGCCAAACCGACTTCATTCGCGCCGTGGCGCAGTCGGGCAAACCGGTCAACATCAAAAAAGGCCAATTTCTGGCGCCTTGGGACATGAAAAACGTGGTGGACAAAGCCCGTGCAGCGGCCCGCGAGGCAGGCTTGAGCGAAGACAACTTCTTGGCTTGTGAGCGTGGCGTGAGTTTTGGTTACAACAATTTGGTGGCGGACATGACCAGCTTGGCCGAGATGCGCCACACAGGCGCACCGGTGGTATTTGACGTCACACATTCGGTGCAAAAGCCGGGTGGTCAAGGCACCAGCAGTGGCGGTGCCCGCGAAATGGTCCCTGTGTTGGCCCGCGCCGGCGTGGCTGCTGGTGTTGCTGGTTTGTTCATGGAAACACATCCCAACCCTGCCCAAGCCTGGTCGGATGGCCCGAATGCGGTTCCCTTGAAACACATGAAAGCATTGCTTGAGAGCTTGGTAGCGATTGATAAAGTCGTCAAACAAAGTCCTCTGCTTGAAAACCATTTTTCCGTTTAATTTTTTAACCCATGGGCTTTGATAGCCTGATCCTCCTCTCGAAGAAAGTCAGAACATGAGTGCAATCGTCGACATCGTTGGACGTGAAATTTTGGACAGCCGTGGCAACCCCACGGTGGAGTGCGATGTCTTGTTGGAAAGCGGCATCATGGGTCGTGCCGCCGTCCCCTCGGGCGCATCCACCGGCAGCCGTGAAGCCATCGAATTGCGCGATGGCGACCCCACACGCTACGGTGGCAAAGGTGTCTTGAAGGCTGTGGAGTATGTCAACAACGAGATCACACAAGCAGTGATTGGCCTGGATGCCAGCGAACAAGCGTTTTTGGACCACACCTTGATCGAGCTTGACGGCACAGACAACAAAGCCCGCTTCGGTGCCAATTCCATTTTGGCGGTGTCCATGGCGGTGGCCCGTGCTGCGGCCGAAGAATCTGGTTTGCCCCTGTACCGCTATTTCGGCGGCATGGGTCGCATGCAAATGCCCGTTCCCATGATGAACGTGGTCAATGGCGGCGCCCACGCTAACAACAACCTCGACCTGCAAGAGTTGATGATCATCCCCGTGGGTGCGCCCAATTTTCGCGAAGCCTTGCGCTATGGCGCGGAAGTTTTCCACGCCCTGAAAAAAATCATGAGCGACAAAGGCATGAGCATTGCCGTGGGTGACGAGGGTGGTTTTGCCCCCAATGTGCCTGGCCATGAAGCGGCGATTCAAATGATTTTGGACGCCATCGATAAAGCCGGTTTTACCGCTGGTGAGCAAATCGTGCTGGGCCTAGACTGCGCCGCCAGCGAGTTTTACAAAGACGGCAAATACCATTTGGAAGGTGAAGGCTTGGTGCTAGACGCAGGCCAGTGGACCGATAAGCTGGCCACTTGGGTGGACAAATACCCCATTCTCAGCATCGAAGACGGTATGGCCGAGGGCGACTGGGACGGATGGAAGCACCTCAGCGATCGCCTGAACAAAAAAGTGCAATTGGTGGGCGACGATTTGTTTGTCACCAACACCAAAATTTTGCAAGAAGGCATCGACAAGGGAATCGCCAACTCCATCCTCATCAAGATCAACCAAATTGGCACTTTGAGCGAGACCTTTGCTGCCATTGAAATGGCCAAACGCGCCGGCTACACGGCTGTGATCAGCCACCGCTCGGGCGAGACCGAGGACTCCACCATCGCCGATATCGCGGTAGGCACCAATGCCGGTCAGATCAAAACCGGCTCGCTCAGCCGCTCAGACCGTTTGGCCAAATACAACCAGTTGTTGCGCATTGAGGAAGACCTCGGTAGCATCGCCACCTACCCAGGCCGCTCAGCCTTTTACAATCTGCGCCACTGAAACCGACCCCAAGCTGTTCCCATGCGTCGTCCCGTCCCCATCATCTTGCTCATGCTGCTGATTGTTTTTCAGCTGCAGCTGTGGTTTGGGCGTGGCAGTATTCCTGATGTTTGGCGACTGCGTCAGCAACACCAAACGCAGCTAGCGCTTAACACCCAAGCCGAATTGCAACTAGAGCGCATGCGTGCCGAACTGCGCGATTTACGCGATGGCATGGAGATGGTGGAAGAACGCGCTCGCTCTGAGATTGGCATGGTCAAACCCAACGAAATCTTTGTCCAAATCGCCAAAT
>CAMDKR010000030.1 GCA_945901225.1 Bordetella parapertussis
AAATCGCGCTGGTAAGCGTCGACCGCATCCCATTTATTAACAGCCAAGACCACCGCCCTGCCCGTCTCCAAGATGTAACCAGCGATGTGCGCGTCTTGGTCGGTCACGCCTTGGGTGGCGTCAAGCAGCAGCAAAGCCACATTGGACGACTCAATGGCTTGCAAGGTTTTCACCACCGAAAATTTTTCAATGGCTTCAAACACCTTGCCCTTGCGACGCAGTCCCGCCGTGTCAATCAACTCGAACTGCTGACCTTCGCGCTCAAAAGGGATATGAATGGCGTCGCGGGTGGTACCTGGCAAATCGAAAGCCACCAAGCGCTCCTCGCCCAACCAGGTATTGATCAAGGTAGATTTGCCCACATTGGGGCGACCCACCACGGCAAGTTTCAATGGCTTGGGAGAACCGTCGTCCTCTTCGTCCTCGTCAGGCAGGTGCAAAGCGCCCAAAGAGCCGTCGAGCATGCTGCGGATACCTTGGCCATGGGCCGCCGACACGGGCATGACCTCGCCCAAGCCGAGTTCGAAAAACTCGACCAAGCGGTGCCCTTCTTGCATGCCCTCGGCTTTGTTGGCCACCAGCAAACAGGGCTTGCCTAAACGGCGCAAATAGTTGGCAATGTCATGGTCTTGGGCACTGATGCCTTGGCGGGCATCGACCACAAAAATCACCGCATCCGACTCGGCCACGGCTTGTCGGGTCTGCTTGGCCATTTCCTTGAAGATGCCACTCTCAGCCGTAGGCTCAAAACCGCCGGTATCGATGACGATGAATTCTTGCTTGCCATGCTTGGCGTTGCCGTAGTGACGGTCACGTGTGAGGCCCGCATAGTCGGCCACGATGGCGTCACGGGTTTTGGTGATGCGGTTAAACAAGGTGGATTTGCCCACGTTGGGGCGGCCCACTAAAGCAATCACCGGTTTCACAGCGAAGCCCTCTGATCAGGGAAGTTGGTAGGCCTGCAGCAAGCCGTCGCGTGTCAAAACCACAAAGCCCCCGTCGGCCAAAGCAGTGGGCGTAGACGCAAAACCATCTGAAGAGGTTTGCACACGGTTAATCAAACTGCCGTCAGCTGATGAAAGCAGGTACAGCCAGCCGCCGCTGTCGCCGATGACGACACCTTTGGAAGTGAACAAGGGACCGGTTAATTCACGGTATTTCAATCGGTCAGAGTCCCACAACCTGTCGCCCGTGGCGCGGTTCCATGCTTGGACCATGCCGTTGGACTCGGTACCAATCAGCGTTTTGGCGTCGCCGTCGACCCCTTGCGATCCGACCGAAGCGCGGGTCCACAAAATACTGCCACGCAAGGCATCAACACAACCGACTTGCGCTTGGAATGCTCGAACACAGACAGAGTTGGCAACGCGAGAAGGCTTGGCAACCAAATCCACCAAGCGCTCTAAATCGTTGATTCCTCGGGGGTTGGCAACCGGCACGTCCCATTTGAGTTGACCGTTGTCTGGATTGATAGCGGTTAAACGCCCGCCCAAGCCTACCAACAAGGTGTTTTGGAAAGGGAAAAGCACGCCGTTTTGCTTGAGCACCAAGGGCTCACCAGGGCGTTGCTGCATCCACAAGCGCTGGCCGCTGGTCAAATCAAAAGCCAAAATCGAGCGGTCAGCCATCATCATGAAAACACGTTCACCGGCCACCAAAGGAGGGGTATAAGACTGAGAGGTTAAACGGTTACGCCACATCACCTTGCCGTTTTGCAGCATCACCAGTTCGTTATTCAGGGTGACAACTGCCACACGCTCGCCATCAAAGCCAGCGCCTGTGTTGAGGGCTGTTTTAAGCTCATGCCGCCATACAAGCTGACCATTGCGGGTGTTGACCACGGCAATCTTGCCATCGTCTGAAGTGAGCGCCATACGTTCTTGCACGGATTGCAAGCTTTGCACAAATGACACGTCGCCGCCGAGCTTGAACTGCCACAAGGCTTGGATGGGTTTGTCCGCTTTGATGGCAGGAATTTGGGCGGGTTTGGGCTTTGAGGCTCCGCAGGCCGCAAGAACAGCACCCAAGAGGACAACCCACACCCAACGCGGGACGGCAAAAGCCTTCATTTTTTGAACTCAGGGGAAGCAACATCCACACCCAAGGTGCCCAGCTTGATCTCTATCAAGCGACGGTACTCGGTGGCCTCGTCCATGCCTTTGTAGGCGCTGCTGTATCGGGTTTTGGCTTCTTCGTTTTTGCCTTCAATCAGCGCAATATCGCCCATGCGGTCGTCAAAGAGTGGTTGAAATCCGGTGGGAGCAGTTTTCCCATCCACCAAACTGCGGGCTTTGGCCAAGTCTTTGCGCTCAATGGCCAAGGCTGACAAACGCAGGCGAGCCAAAGCGACATAAGCTTTGTCAGAAGCATGTTCGACAACCCACTCAAGCGGTTTTTCTGCCTCAGCCGGTTTGTCTTTATCAAAAAAAGTTTTGGCTGCCAAGAGGGATGCTTGGGCCGTCAGTGTGGTGCGAGGGAACTGATCCTGCAAGTCGCTGAGCGATCTGGTCAAAAGAGCTAAATCGCCCTGCTTGCTGGCTTCTTCAAAGGTGTCAAACAACACGGCTGCCTGAGTGGCCTGACGCTGCTGCCAATAGTTCCAACCATTCCAAGCAGCAAAACACACCAAGGCCAAAGTGACCAGACCGGTAATGAGGTTTCCCCACCGGGCCCAAAAGGATTTGATTTGATCGAGTTGCTCTTGTTCTTCAAGGTCGAGATGCGAAGCCATGATTTTCCTGGGGATGCAGTAAAACTAAAGGGCGGATTGTAGGCTGTGGCCCCAATCGCTAATATTGATCAAGGACTCGGTACGTTGCGCACCCTGCCCATCGCGTAAGTTCTTGATCGTCACTTGGTTTTGGGTCAGCTCATCTGGGCCGAATATCAGTGCAAAACTGGCGCCACTGCTGTCCGCCTTTTTGAACTGCGATTTCATGCTGCCCATGCCTTCGCTGCTGTTGGCAGGGGCGTGCATTTGAATGGAGACCGCCATGGCACGCAGTTGCTGCAACACAGGCAATACCCTGGGCAAAGAAGCAACGTCAGACACGATGGCATAAACATCCGGCGCCCCAACGACAGCAGAAGCACCTTGCTCCTTTAGTAATTCCAGTACGCGTTCTACCCCCAAAGCCCAGCCCACGGCAGGGGCGGGTTTGCCGCCAATTTGCTCGATCAGGTAGTCGTAACGCCCTCCCCCACATACCGTGCCTTGTGAACCCAATTGTTCGGTGATGAATTCAAACACGGTGAGGTTGTAGTAATCCATGCCACGCACCAAACGCGGGTTGATGGTGTAGGACACACCATTGGCGTCCAACATGACTTTGACCGCATTGAAATGCGCCAAGCTTTGCTCACCAAGAAAGTCCAGCAACTTAGGCGCTGCATCGTTCAAAGCCTTCATGGCGGGGTTTTTGCTGTCCAAAATGCGCAGAGGGTTGCTGTGTAAGCGGCGTTTGGCGTCTTCGTCCAACTGATCGGCATGTTGCTCGAAATAAGCGATCAGGGCAGCGCGGTGCTGTAAACGCTCGGGTGGTTGACCCAAGCTGTTGAGCTCCAAGCGCACGTTCTGCAAACCCAGTCGCTCCCACAGCGCACAGGCCAGAAGTATCAACTCTGCATCCACCTCGGGGCCGCCAAAACCCAGCGCTTCAGCGCCAATTTGATGGAACTGCCTGTACCTGCCCCGCTGAGGGCGCTCGTGGCGAAACATGGGGCCCATGTAATACAAGCGCTTGCCGCCTTCATAAAGCAAATTGTGCTCAACCACAGCCCTGACCACCCCCGCTGTGGACTCAGGACGCAAAGTGAGTTGCTCGCCGTTCAACCTGTCTTCAAAGGAGTACATCTCCTTTTCAACGATATCGGTCACCTCGCCCAAGCCACGCACAAACAAAGCGGTGGGCTCGACAATGGGCGTACGAATATTGCGGTAAGCAAACACACGCATGACCTCGCGCACCGCAGCCTCCAAGGCCTCCCAACGTGCAGAGTCGGGCGGCAATATATCGTTCATGCCTTTGACGGCGCTTAATTTGTCAGCCATGGTGTTTGAAGGTGGTGCGCCTTAGGCGCTGACCGCAAATTTTTTCTGTATGTAGTTCTCGACAATGTCGTGGAATTCTTTGGCGATATTGTCGCCGCGCAAGGTGAGTGCTTTTTCACCATCGATAAAAACAGGTGCCGCAGGTGCTTCTCCGTTACCTGGCAAGCTGATGCCGATGTCGGCGTGTTTGCTTTCGCCTGGGCCATTGACAATACAACCCATGACCGCGACTTTCAGGCCCTCTACACCGGGGTACTGCTTACGCCACACCGGCATTTTGTCGCGCAAAAACACATCGATTTCTTGCGCGAGTTCTTGGAAAGTGGTGCTGGTGGTGCGTCCGCAACCAGGGCAAGCGGTAACACTGGGCACAAAACTGCGCAGCCCCAAAGCTTGCAAAATTTCGGTCGCAATCAACACCTCTTGGGTGCGGGCTTCACCAGGCTGAGGGGTGAGCGACACACGGATGGTGTCACCAATGCCTTCTTGCAGCAACAAACCCAAGGCCACGCTGGATGCAGCTGTGCCCTTAACGCCCATGCCTGCCTCAGTGAGTCCCAAATGAAGCGAATGGTTGGTTCTCTTGGCAAGTTCGCGGTAGACCGCCACCAAGTCTTGTACGCCGCTCATCTTGCAGCTGAGAATGATTTGATGGCGCGACAGGCCTAAACGCTCGGCTAACTCAGCAGATTCAAGGGCAGAAGTGACCAGCGCTTGGTACATCACCTGTTTGGCGTCCCAAGGGTTGGAACGCAAGGCGTTGTCGTCCATGAGTTTGGCCAGCAATTCTTGGTCTAAGCTGCCCCAGTTCACGCCAATTCGCACGACTTTGTCGTACTTGACGGCGGCCTCGATCATTTGGGCAAACTGTTTGTCGTGCTTGTCACCCTTACCCACATTGCCAGGGTTGATGCGGTATTTAGACAGGGCCTTGGCGCAGTCGGGAAAATCCGTGAGCAGTCGGTGTCCGTTGTAATGAAAGTCACCGACCAGTGGCACAGGGATGCCCATTTTGTCGAGCTGCTCGCGGATATAGGGCACAGCTTTGGCTGATTCTGGCGTGTCCACCGTGATGCGCACCAGCTCTGAACCAGCCAGCGCGAGTTCTTTCACCTGGATGGCTGTACCGATGACGTCACCTGTGTCAGTGTTGGTCATGGATTGCACACGCACTGGCGCGTCGCCGCCTACCGTGACCACATGGTCACCCCAGCTCACCTTGGCCTGCAGGCTTTGGTGCCGCGCGGGAATGGAAAAAGGAATGGCTTGTTCAGTTAAGTTCATGGTTTGATTTTGCCGTATCAAGCATGGATGCGAATGGTCTTGGCACGTCTACCCGACACATCAGTGCGGTCTTGAACTTCACCCGCGAGTTGGCCGCAGGCGGCGGCGATGTCGTCGCCACGGGTCTTGCGGATGGTGGTGACGATACCCGCCTCACTCAAAATAGCGGCGAAAGCTTTGACCCGATCGGGTGCTGAGCGCGTCAAGCCAGAGGCGGGATAGGGGTTGAAGGGGATCAGATTGAACTTGCAGGGCAAGGGCTCTTCGTGACGGGGGCGTACCAACTCAACCAAGGCATTTGCATGAACATCCGTGTCGTTCACCCCTTCGAGCATGCAGTACTCAAAGGTGATGAAGTCGCGTGGGGCATGGTCCAAATAGTCGCGACAGGCTTGCAGCAACTCCGCCAATGGGTACTTTGTATTTAGAGGCACCAATTCATCGCGCAAGGCGTCAGACGGCGCATGCAAAGACACTGCCAAAGCAACAGGGCAGTCAAGGCCCAAGCGTTCCATCATCGGCACCACCCCCGAGGTAGAGACCGTCACACGTCGGCGCGACAGGCCATAGCCATGGTCGTCCAGCATGGTTTTAAGGGCGGGGACCAAGGCGGCATAGTTTTGCAAGGGCTCACCCATGCCCATCATCACCACATTCGAGATGACGCGCTCGTCAACACCGCGTTCAAGGCGCAAGGTACGCTCTGCAAACCAGAGTTGGGCAATGATTTCTGCGGTCGAGAGGTTGCGGCTGAAACCCTGTGCGCCGGTCGAGCAAAACGTGCAACCCACGGCACAGCCGGCTTGGGAAGAAATACACAGGGTGCAGCGGTCGGTTTCGGGGATGAACACAGTTTCAATGGCGTTGCCTTGACCCACATCGAACATCCATTTGATGGTGCCATCGGCTGAATCGTGGCGGCTGACGACTGGGAGGGGGACAATTTCAGCGCTGGCCTGCAACTTGGTACGCAGGCTTTGCGCCAAGTCGCTCATTTGCGTGAAGTCAGCCACGCCTTTATGGTGGATCCAGCGAAAAAGCTGAACCGCACGGAATTTTTTTTCTCCCTGCGCCAAGCACCAAGCGACCAAACCGTCCAGATCGAAATCGAGCAGATTGGTCTTCATGGCTTACAGGGAGAAACGCATCTCAGTGACCAAACACATTCATGCCGGCAAAGAAGAAAGCGATTTCTTGGGCGGCGGTGTCGGGGCCATCAGAGCCATGAACAGCATTGGCATCGATGCTGTCAGCAAAATCTGCACGGATGGTGCCTTTGTCGGCCTTCTTGGGGTCGGTGGCGCCCATCAAGTCACGGTTTTTCAGAATGGCGTTTTCGCCTTCAAGCACCTGAATCATGACGGGGCCAGAAATCATGAAATCGACCAAGTCTTTGAAAAAAGGACGCGCTTTGTGCACGCCGTAAAAAGCTTCGGCTTCACCACGGCTGAGATGCGCCATGCGCGAGGCGATGACTTTGAGGCCAGCGCCTTCAAAACGCGAATAAATTTGACCGATGACGTTTTTAGCCACTGCGTCGGGTTTGATGATGGAGAGGGTGCGTTCAATTGCCATGGTTAAGTTTCCAAAAGTTATCAAAAAATGGGTAAGACTGGGCCTGAAAAATCAGATTTTAGCCTTGCGGGGCTTGGGCTTAGATCGGGCCACTGCAGTTTTTTGGTCGCGACGCTGACGGGCCAAGCTGTCGGCACCAATAAACAACTCTCGTGAGGGGCTTGCCTTGCTGGTTTTAGCGGGAGTACGTCTGGGAAGGCTGGGCTTGGCAACCGTGGCTTGGTGAGGCGTTCTTGCTGCCCCCAAATGCGAAGCGCCTGCACTTCGGGTGAGTTGGTCAATGTCAGCGGCGTCTAACTCCATCCAGTCGCCGCGCTTTAAGCCACGGGGCAGCACCATCTTGCCGTAGCGTATGCGTATCAAGCGGCTGACGGCGTGGCCTACCGCCTCAAACATGCGACGCACCTCACGGTTGCGCCCTTCTTGGATGGTGACGCGGTACCAGCAATTGGCACCCTCGCCGCCACCGTCCTCCAGGCTACCAAATTGCGCCATGCCGTCTTCCAGGTTCACGCCTGACAGCAGCTTTTCTTTTTCGATGTTGCTCAAAGCCCCCAAGACCCGCACCGCGTATTCGCGCTCTAGGCCAAAGCGGGGGTGCATCAGCTTGTTTGCGAGCTCACCCGAACTTGTGAACAACAACAAGCCCTCGGTATTGAGGTCTAGGCGACCCACGGCTTGCCATTTACCTTGGTAAAGACGTGGCAGTTTGCGAAACACAGTAGGGCGGCTCTGAGGGTCATCCCGGCTGACGATTTCGCCAACTGGCTTGTGGTAAGCCAAAACGCGTACCGGCATGGCTTGGATGCGCACGGGAATCGCTCGGCCATTGACCTTGATGCGATCGCCAAACTGTATGCGCTGACCCACATGGGCCAGTTCATCATTGACAGTGATGCGACCTTCACCAATCAGGCGTTCCATCTCTAGGCGAGAACCCAGACCCGATTGGGCCAAGACTTTGTGCAACTTGGGGGTATCGTCGCTCACGTGGCGGTCTCGCCCGAGGCGGGTTCTTCCAAGGCCATGGGCATTTGGGCAGGGTCAACTTCGTCGATCGATGCAGAACTGAAGAACTCGCTCACAGCGCCTGGGGCCTCCAATGGGGGCAACTGGTCCAGTGAGGCCACACCCAAATCGTCTAAAAACTGTTTGGTGGTGGCGTAGAGCATGGGCCTGCCCACCGTTTCGCGGTGGCCAATGACCTCGACCCAGCCACGGTCTTCGAGTTGCTTCAAAACCAAGGAATTGATGGTCACGCCACGGATGTCTTCCATGTCGCCACGCGTCACCGGTTGACGATAGGCGATGATGGCCAAGGTTTCCATCGCAGCACGAGAGTATTTAGGTGGTTTCTCTGGGTGCAAGCGGTCCAGAAAGTCGCGCATTTCGGGGCGGCTTTGCATACGCCAACCGCTGGCCACTTGAACCAATTCAATGCCACGCTGTGTCCAGTCGTCTTGGACGTCTTGCAAAAGTGTTTTGAGCGTGTCGGCGCCCAGCTCATCGTTAAACAGCTGGCGCAGCTCGCGCACCGACAAAGGTTGTACGGCGCATAGCAGAGCGGTTTCGAGGACACGCTTGGCATCCAAGGTGTTCATAACAGGTATTCCGAGGGAAATTTAACCCGCTATTCTAACTGAGCACCTCAGACAGACCCCAATCTGACAGGGCTTGCTGCATGTCGGGGGGCATGGCCCTGTGAAATTGCATGGACTCCCCCGTCATGGGATGGATGAAACCCAATTTGTAAGCATGCAAAGCTTGGCGCTGCAGCTTGGCAGCATGGCTTCCCCCATACAAGGTATCAGCCAACAAGGGGTGACCAATGGAAGCCATGTGTACGCGGATTTGGTGGGTGCGGCCGGTGTGCAAAGTGCAATGCACCAAACAACCCAAATCTTGGCTTTCCAAGCAACGCAAACTGGTATGCGCGGTTTTGCCAGACTGCTTGGCCAAGTCGACCACGGCCATGCGCAAACGTTGGCGCGAATCACGTCCTATGGGTGCGTCCACCTCACGCAAGAGCGCACCACGCCAAGGGCGGTGAGCGATGGCGAGGTACTCGCGGTGGACTTGCCGTGCGGCGATCATTTGCACCAAAGCGTCCATGGCGGGGCGAGTACGGGCCGTGACCATCAAACCGCTGGTGTCCTTGTCCAAGCGGTGGACGATGCCAGCGCGGGGAATCAATTTAAGACCTGCATCCAAGTACAGCAAGCCATTGAGCAAAGTACCGCTCCAGTTGCCTGGCGCGGGGTGAACCACCATGCCAACAGGTTTATGGATGACGCGTAAATGCTTGTCTTCAAAGACCACATCCAAGGGCAAGTCTTGTGGCACAAAGGCCTGCGACATATCGGTGGGTTGCAATCGCACCTGACAAGCTTCAAACGCTTTGACCAGATGCGCCACTTTGGTCACCACCTGTTCGCCCAAGCGAACGCAACCGTCTTCGATCATGTGCTTCAAATGGTTGCGTGAAAACTCGGGTAACAAGGACACCAAAGCGCGGTCCAAGCGTTGCCTGTGCAACTTGGTAGTGATGGTGAGTTCGCGTACTTCTACCTCTGGAGCGAGGTCATCGCTTTCGAGTTCAGCCAATATCGAGAGGGCTGGTGGTGCTTTGTGGGTAGGGCTCATCGTTGATAATGCATGCCATTCAAAGCCTAAAGGTTGACTGTGTTGAGATTCATTTCATTATCGGTGGTGTTGGCAACGCTTGTACTCTTTGGTTGCGCGACCGAAGAAAAAGACAAGACCCTCAAGATGAAACCGGAGGAACTCTACGAGGAAGCCCGCGACAGCATGAACGGCGCTTTGTACGACAAGGCTATTGCCCTTTACGACAAACTCGAAGGACGAGCCGCTGGAACCGTTTTGGCCCAACAAGCCCAACTAGACAAGGCCTACGCCCTCTACAAAAACGGGGATCGCGCCACTGCCATCGTCACCTTGGACCGCTTTATCAAGCTCAACCCTGCAAGCCCAGCCCTTGACTACGCGCTCTACCTCAAAGGCACAGTGAACTTCAATGACGATTTAGGGCTGCTGTCCAAATGGTTCAAGCAGGACTTGGCCGAGCGAGACCAAATGGCTGCACGTGAGTCTTTTGAAGCCTACAAAGAGTTGGTGACCCGCTTTCCCAATTCAAACTACACACCAGACGCCACTTTGCGCATGCGGCATATCGTCAATTTGCTCGCGAAATCCGAGATCAAAGTCGCTCGCCACTATTACAAAAAGGGCGCTTATGTGGCGGCCATCAACCGCGCACAAACCACCCTCAACGACTATCAAAACATTGCAGCGGTGGAAGATGCCCTCATCATTTTGATCGATTCTTACGAGGCTTTGGGCTTGACCAAGCTCAAGGAAGACACGATTCGGGTGCTTGAAAGCTCTTATCCCCAAAGCCAGTATTTCACTGATAAAGCCCCGCCACCACCGCCAGCAAGCCCTAGCAAGCGTTGGTATCAGTTTTGGTGAGACCCGCCAAAGCGTGCAAAAGTTCTGGCAAGGTCTGAACCCTTTGCATGGGTGGCAAATTGGCCAGTAAACGTCTGCCATAGCCAGTGCTGACCAAGCGGTTATCGCAAACCACCAAAGCACCCCGATCGCTTTCGCGTCGAATCAAGCGCCCTGCTCCTTGTTTCAGTGACACAGCGGCTTCTGGCAAAAAATAGTCATTGAAGGAACTGCGCCCTTGCGCCTCTAAGCGTTGGCCGCGGGCCTCCACCACGGGGTCGTTGGGTGGTGGAAAAGGCAGTTTGTCGATCACCACCGCTTGCAAGGCGTCACCTGGCACATCAAAGCCTTCCCAAAAACTGGCAGTCGCTACCAGCACACACCCTTGTCTGCCGGGCTCAATGGCTTGGCGAAAACGTTGCATCAATTGGCGCTTGGGGCTTTCGCCTTGCACCAACACTTCCATTTCTGCGGTTTCGCCTAATGCGGCTTGCAACTGCACACCAATCGCTCGCAAAGCGCGTGAGGTGGTGGTCAGCACCAAGGTACGTCCGCCTAAAGCACGTGCGACTTGCAGTGCCACTTCTCCCACGGCTGCGCTGTGCTGCGCGTCTTTGGGAGACACCATGTCACGCGGCACATATAGCCACGCTTGGGTTGAATAGTCGAAGGGGCTTTCAACTCGCAACACCTTTGCCTGCGATAAACCACAGGGCTCGGTGAACCAGGTCAATCGATCGTCGTCGCCCAACGTGGCCGAGGTAAAAATCCAACTGCGCGGTAAATCGACCGCATTGCCTTGCGCATCAGGCACTGTCACCACGGTTTGCAACAAACCGCTTTGCATCACCTCCGCTATGTCTAAAGGCGCTTCCATGCAACGCGCTTGCGACCCCACTTCCAACCAACGCACAGAACCTGCTGGACATTCTTGGGAAAAGTGGGCAATCAAGCCAATGATGTCGCTCACGCGTTCATGCAAGCGAACAAACTCTGGCGCAGCATCTGCCACCACCTCCAATGAGGCCAATACCGCTTGGGATCTTTGCGTCAGCAGCAGCATGGCGTCGCCCCAGTCTTGGGGGTTGATGCCCTGCGGGTAGCCTGCCAACCAACGCAAACGGGTGTTGGGCGGGTGCTTGCCAATCAGCAAGCGCAGGTCGCGCAAAGATTTTTCAAATTCGCCCACCACGCCTTGCCAATCCGCCAAACCCTTGGCCAATTGCAAACCGCAGGCAAGAATGTCACGGGCCAAGTCGAGCATTTGCCCTAAACCCAGTTGTTGACCCAAAAACTGTATGCCGGTTTCATTGAGTTGATGGGCTTCATCGAACACCACCACCCTCACGCTGGGCAGTAACTCGGCCATGCCACCCTCGCGCATAGCCAAATCAGCAAAAAACAAATGGTGGTTGATCACCACCACATCCGCTGCCATCGCTTCTTTGCGGGCGGCGTTCACATGGCACTCTTTCCAAAAGCTGCAGGTCGAGCCCAAACAGTTGTCGCGGTTGGAAGTGATGAGGGGAATCAGCGGTGAGCGCTCGTCGAGCGTTGGCATTTCAGCCAAATCGCCTGTGCGGGTGGTGTTGGCCCAGGTTTGTACCTGCGCCAAGGTGCGGTGCGAAGTGCGGTCGGGCAAAGTAGGGGCTTGTTGCGCCATGGCCAAGCGTTGCTGGCAAACATAACTGCCACGGCCTTTGAGCATGGCCAAGCGCAAAGGCAAGCCCAAAGCTGCGAGCAAATCGGGAATGTCTCTGGCAAAAAGTTGGTCTTGCAAGGTTTTGGTGGCGGTCGAGAGCAACACCCGCTCGCCACTGAGCAAGGCTGGCACAAGGTAGGCAAAGGTCTTGCCGACACCCGTCCCCGCCTCCACCACCAAAGAACCACCCACCACCAAGGTATCAGCGACAGCCATGGCCATGTCAGTTTGACCAGCACGGGGTTTGAAATGGGGGCTAGACCTGGCCAGCGGACCCAAGGAACCAAACACCTCCTTGACCGCGTCAGACAAAGGGTTTGTCAAGGCTTGTCCATCATGGCTTATCAAGAGGCTGAACAGGCAGCGGAGCAGCCCCTGGCGTTCCACGCTGCACACGGTTGCGTTCTACTTGCTCGCGGTGTTCTTTGGCCGCTTGCATTTTTTGCAAGTGTTTTTCGCGCTCGGCTTTGGCTGCATTGGCTTTTTCTTGGTGTGCGCGTTGACGCTCGCTCAGCTCAAGTTGGCGCTGGGCATTTTTCTCTAAGTTTTCAGCTTCACGCGCTTCTTTTTCCAAGCGAGCTTCATTTTTTTCAAGGTTGCTTTCAAGCTTGTCAAGGTGCTGCTTAGCGCTTCGGGCACGACGTTCGGCATCCTCAGTTTGAGCCTCCAAGCTGTTTTTTTCTTCGATGCTTTGCAATGCTGCCGCACCGCGCTGCTTGCGCTCTTGGTCGTTCAAAACCCTCTCTTGGGCGCGAAGCACATTGGTTTTTTGCAAGCGAATTTTGAAGGCATCGTCTTTGCAGCTGTTGACGTTGAGTTTTTGGTAGCAAGCGCGAAGGGATTGGCTGTACTCAGCTTCCATTTGACTGCGCTCGGCCTTGATGCGCTCGCGCTCTGCAGAAATGTCTAAGCCCTGAGCCACATTGTCTTGCGCAGACGCAAGCGTCGCTGTGCCAAACAGCATCAAGACGAAAAAGCTTGTTCGAAAATGTCTCATGTCAACGAAGTATCCACCATGCGCCGCCCTAGCGCCAAAAAAGCGCCTGACTGCATCTCCCGCAGCCGAGAAGCGGTGCGCGGAAACTCGTGGGACATGGGCCCCTCGGTGTACAAGTCCTCAGGTGCCACATCGGCCATCACCACCAATTTGACGCGACGGTCGTAAAGCACATCGATCAACCATGTAAAACGCCTGGCTTCGGAATCCATGCGCACTTCCATATGCGGCACACCGCTCAAAAAAACCGTGTGAAATTGGCTGGCAATTTCCAAGAAATCGTTTTGTGACCGTGGGCCGCCGCACAAGACCTTGAAATCGAACCACACCACACCACCCGCGCGGCGTTTGGCCCAAATTTTTCGAGACTCAATCAGCAACAAACCGTCTTGGTCTGGGGTTTCTGCCAAGCGCTCAAAGGTTTGGTGCATCAGTGCTTCGTTGGCGTCGTTACAGGGGCTTAAATACAGCTGCGCTTGCTCCAACATGCGGCCACGGTAGTCGGTGCCATTGTCCACATTGACCACCTGCATGCTGGCATTGAGCAAATCGATGGCAGGCAGCATGCGGTCGCGGTGCAAACCATCGGGGTAGAGCTCGTCGGGTTTGAAGTTCGAGGTGGTGACAAACCCAATACCGTTGACCTGCATGGCCACCAGCAAACGGTGCAAGATCATCGCGTCGGTGATGTCTGCGATATGAAATTCATCGAAACAAATCAGCTTGAAACGCTTGGCCATGCGCCTGCCCAACTCGTCCAATGGGTTGACCGTGCCTTGCAGTTCATGCAATTCACGGTGAACCTCTCGCATGAATTCGTGAAAATGCAAGCGGGTTTTGCGCTCAATGGGAACGGCTTGGTAGAAGCAATCCATCAAAAAACTTTTCCCCCTGCCAACCCCACCGTACAAATAAACGCCTTGCGGAATATCGGGGTGGTTGATGAGTTTTTTGATGGCGTTGGCACGTTTGAGTTTGTAGCCAGACCATGCCTTGGCGCAATCGTCCAGCGCCTCGACAGCGCTCAGTTGCGCGGGGTCGCTGTGAAAGCCCCGCGTTTTCAGCTCTTGCTGGTAAATCTCAGAAACCGACATGCAAGACAGTGTTTATTTGGCAAAAAGCCAAGAATGCGAGCTAAAGGGTAAGTAAATGGATTTCATACTTTCAGTATACAAAACAGCCCGCCCAAGTCCAAGGCGACAGCGTCATGTGTGTGTGATTAAATCAGTCAAAGCTAAAAGCTTGTCGGTTAAATGATGGATCAGTTGAAATACATGACAAAAAAATTACACAAAATTGTGATCGTAGGTGGTGGCGCAGGCGGTTTAGAACTGGCCACCAAGTTAGGCAAAACATTAGGGCGAAAAAACAAAGCGCAGATCACACTGGTTGACAAAAACCGCACCCATATTTGGAAGCCCAAGTTGCATGAAATTGCATCCGGCAGCATGGACTTTGGCGACCATGAGGTGGATTACATGGCCCATGCCCATTGGAACCATTTCACATTTCGCAT
>CAMDKR010000031.1 GCA_945901225.1 Bordetella parapertussis
CAGCGCCGCGAAGCGGTGGACGAGGCCTACGCAGGCGACATCATCGGCTTCACCACCCATGGCGGCGTGCAGCTCGGCGACACCATCACCGATGGCGCAGCATTGCAATTCACCGGCTTGCCGTTTTTCGCGCCCGAAATGTTCATGACGGTGATTTTGAAAAACCCGCTGCGCACCAAGCAACTGCAAACCGGCTTGGAGCAACTCGGTGAGGAAGGCGCCATCCAAGTGTTCAAACCCGAGATGGGCGGCGCGATGCTCTTGGGCGCGATTGGTCAGCTGCAGTTTGAAGTGGTACAGCACCGTTTGCGCGGCGAATACGACTGCGATGTACGACTAGAAAACAGCAGCTACACCGGCGCGCGTTGGATCAGCGCCGATACACCGGCAGAGTTGAAAGAGTTCATCAACGCCTACCCGCAACGCATGGCCACCGATGCTGCTCACTCGCTGGCCTATTTGTGCACCTCGCCTTATGACGTGCGTTTAGCGCAAGAGCGCTTCCCCAAAATTCACTTTCATCCGCTGCGCGAGCATGCGGGTTTGGCGCTGGGCACAGCGGGCTGATCAGACTCTGGCCAACACTGGCGCTAAAGCCAGGCCGGTGTGCGTCCCCAGCTTCACCAAACCTTCGGGGGTGGTGGCACCCACTACGCGGCCACCGCCATCACCGCCTTCGGGGCCCAGATCTATCACCCAATCAGATTCTGCGATGACATCCAAATCATGCTCAATGACGATGACGCTGTGACCCCCATCGACCAAGCGGTGCAGCACACGAATGAGCTTATCCACATCGGCCATGTGCAATCCCACGGTCGGTTCATCCAAGACGTATAAAGTATGCGGCGTTTTTTGTCCGCGCCGTGCCACTTCGTCTTTCACCTTGGAGAGTTCTGTCACCAACTTGATGCGCTGCGCTTCACCGCCGCTGAGGGTGGGCGAGGGTTGACCCAATGTCAGGTAGCCCAAACCCACGTCTTTCAACAATTTCAATGGATGGCTGATGAGCGGCATGGCGCTGAAAAAATCTACTGCCTCATCAACTTCCATTTGCAGCACATCGCCAATGCTTTTGCCACGCCAACGTACCGACAACGTTTCGGGGTTGAAACGTGCGCCTTTGCACACCTCGCACAACACTTTCACATCGGGCAAAAAACTCATCTCAATCGTTCGCAACCCTTGGCCTTCGCATCCTGGGCAACGGCCTTCGCCGGTGTTGAAGCTAAAACGCCCAGCGGCATAACCGCGCGCTTTGGCTTCCAAGGTTTCAGCAAATAACTTGCGTATGGTGTCCCAAAACCCAATGTAAGTGGCAGGACAACTGCGCGGCGTTTTGCCTATCGGCGTTTGGTCGACTTCCAATACCCGCTCAATGCTTTCGTACCCGGCCAAACCCACACAGCCTTGCCATACCGGTAACTTGCCTGCGTCGTGCGCTTTGCGTCCTGCTTGTGTGGAGCGCAAACTCACCACCGTATGCACATTGGCCAGCAACACATCACGCGCCAAGGTGGATTTGCCAGAGCCGCTGACACCGGTCACCGCGACCAATCGCTGCAAAGGAAAAGCTGCTGAAACGCTGCCTAGGTTGTGCAAAGCTGCACCCAACACATGCAAACAATCGCTGGTGGTTTTGCTGCGCTTGTCCAGCGACACACTGCGTCGCGCTTGCAAGGGGTGAAGCATGGCATGGCGCAAATAGCGACCGGTTTGGGAGTCTGATGCACCCATCACATCAGCCACGGTTCCTTGGGCCACCAAGTGGCCACCCCGTTTACCCGCACTCGGTCCAATATCGATGATGTGATCTGCGCGGCGAATCGTATCCTCGTCGTGCTCTACCACCACCAGCGTGTTGCCTTTGTCACTCAAACTCTTTAAAGCGTCGAGCAAGATATGGTTGTCCCTAGCGTGCAAGCCAATGGTGGGTTCGTCCAACACATAGCACACGCCTTGCAAATTGCTGCCCAACTGCGCAGCCAGACGTATGCGCTGCGCTTCGCCACCACTGAGGGTGGGTGCGCCGCGGTCCAAGGTCAAATAACCCAAACCCACACGCTCTAGAAATGCCAAACGGCTTTCAATCTCTGGCAAAAGGTCACGCGCAATGTCAGCATCACGTCCTTGCAAACGCAAACCCTTCACCCACGTGGACATATCGACCACACTGCGTTGCGCCAGTTCGGTGATGGCCGCACCGCCGAAATACACCGCACGGGCGGTGGCATTCAAGCGTGTGCCCGCGCATGCAGCACATGCGCTGTCGCTCACCTCGTCCAACTCGGGTTCGGCAAAGCTTTTCTCGCGTCCTTTGTCTTGCGCATCGGCCACAGAATCATCCATGGCTTTGCGTTGATCGCGAGACAGCGCCAAGCCAGTTCCCACACAGTCACCACACCAACCGTGTTTGCTGTTGTAAGAGAACAGGCGTGGGTCTAACTCTGCATAAGAGGTATCGCACACCGGACACGCACGTCGCGTGGAATAGGCTTGCAAATGACCGATGTCCGCTGTGGACTCGCCATTCAACATCGCTTCTTTTAATTCGCCGATGTCGCTGAGCACATGCACCACGCCCTTGCCATGTTCCAACGCAGTCAGCAGCGCTTGGCGCAGCACCTCTTCCTGCGCAGGGTCTACCGTGAAACTGGCAACGGGCAATTCGATGGTGTGTTCTTTGAACCGGTCCAAACGTGGAAAGCCGGTGGTGGGCAAGAATTGACCGTCGACACGCAAGTGGGTGTAGCCACGTGGCCGCGCCCAATCCGCCAACTCGGTATAAACACCTTTACGGTTCATCACCAAGGGACTGAGCAAGCCGATATGCTGGCCTCGGTATTCGCGCATCAACAAAGCGGTCAGGCGCTCGGGGGTTTGCGGTTGCACCGCGGCGTTGTCGTGGATGCAATGCTGCGTTCCTAGCTTCACATACAGCAGTCGCAGAAAGTGCCAAATTTCAGTGGTGGTGCCCACTGTGCTTTTGCGCCCACCGCGAGACAAGCGCTGCTCAATGGCCACCGTGGGCGGGATGCCATACACCGCATCCACCTCAGGACGTCCCGCAGGTTGCACGATGCTTCGGGCATACGCATTCAAACTTTCAAGGTAACGCCGCTGTCCTTCGTTGAACAAAATATCAAACGCCAAGGTGGACTTGCCCGAACCGCTGACACCTGTCACGACATTGAACTGACCGCGTGGAATATCCACACTCAAGCTCTTCAAGTTGTGCTCTTTGGCATGGACGATGCGAATATGGTTGCTCACCTCGGGGCGTGCAATCGCGACATAGGCCGCCACTTGCTCGGACACCTTGTGCACCTGCCCCATGCTGAGTTCGTAATCGCGCAGCGCTTGACCTGTGTGAGAAGTGGGGTGTTCACGCAAGGTTTCGGGCGAGCCCTCGGCCACCAGCAAACCGCCGCCCTCGCCGCCTTCGGGCCCTAAGTCGATCAACCAATCACTGGAACGAATCACATCCAAATTGTGTTCAATGACAACCAGAGAATGCCCTGCTTCCAACAAACGCCGCAGCGCTCGCATCAGCTTGGCAATGTCATCGAAATGCAAACCCGTGGTGGGTTCGTCAAACAAAAACAAAGTTCCCTTACGAGCCGTGGCTTGACGACTGGAAGAGGCTGACTTAGCCGCCTCTGCCAAAAACCCTGCCAACTTCAAACGCTGGGCTTCACCACCACTGAGCGTGGGCACGGGTTGGCCCAAGCGCACATATTCCAAGCCCACATCCACAATCGGTTGCAAGGCACGAATCACATCACGGTCGTTGGCAAACAGCTGAGCGGCTTCGCTGACCGTCAGTGCCAGCACATCGGCCACGTTCAAAAAATAATTGGAATCTGACCCCGATTTTTTTCTTTCGATTTTGACTTCGAGGATTTCGGGACGGTAGCGCTGTCCGTTGCAATCAGGGCAGCGCAAATAGACGTCGCTCAAAAACTGCATCTCCACATGCTCAAAGCCTGAACCGCCACAGGTGGGGCAGCGGCCATCACCGCCGTTGAAGCTGAACTTGGACGCGGTATAGCTGCGCTGACGTGACATCGCGGTGTTGGCAAAAATTTCGCGTATCGCGTCCCATGCACCCACGTAGCTGACAGGGTTAGATCGTGCCGTTTTGCCAATCGGCGACTGATCGACAAACACCACATCACTTAAATGGTCTGCACCCAGCAAACGATCGTGGGCACCCGCGCCGTCGGTGGATTTGCCAAAGTGGCGCAACAAGGCAGGTGCCAAGATGTCTTGAATCAAGGTGGATTTGCCCGAACCGCTGACACCGGTGACTGTGACCAAACGCTGCAAGGGGAACTCGATGCTCAGGTCTTGCAAATTGTGTTCACGCGCACCTTCCAATATCAGCCTTGGCGTGCTGTCGGTCACCAAGCGCTTCAAGCCCAAACCCACCTGCTTGCGAGCGCCTAAATAGTCCCCGGTCAAGGTGTTGGCGCTTTTGAGTTGCTGCGGTGTACCGTCAAACACGATGTTGCCACCGCGCTCACCGGGGCCTGGCCCCATGTCCACGATGCGGTCTGCCGCCAACATCACAGCAGGATCGTGCTCGACCACCACCAAGGTGTTGCCTGCATCACGCAAGCGCAACATGGCTTGGGTGATACGGTGCATATCGCGGGGATGCAAACCTATGCTGGGTTCATCCAACACAAACAAGGTATTGACCAAAGACGTGCCCAAGGCAGTGGTGAGGTTGATGCGCTGCACTTCGCCGCCACTCAAGGTGCGACTTTGTCTGTCCAAACTGAGATAGCCCAATCCCACATCGCACAGGTATTTCAAACGCGTGCGAATTTCCTCGAACAACAAATGCAAGGCCTGCTGCTCGGCTTGTGCATGGGCGGTCAGTGAATAGTCATGGGCCATGTGTTCGAAAAACACCCGCAAGCGGTCAATGGGCAACAGCATCAAATCGTGCAAGCACAGGCCTGGCAAGCTTTCCAGCTGCCCACGTTGCCAAGCCACACCTTGCGGCATGAAGCGCTTCGCGTCAGACATGGCTGCTTTAGCGCTGGCCATGCTGCCAATGCGCCACAACAAGCTGTCGGTTTGCAATCGTGCGCCACCACAGTCACCGCACGGCGTGTAGCTGCGGTACTTGGAGAGCAAGACGCGGATGTGCATCTTGTAGGACTTGGTTTCCAAATATTCGAAAAAGCGCTTGATGCCATACCACTGCTGGTTCCACTTGCCCGTCCAATTGGGCGAGCCTTGGATCACCCAATGGTGCTGCTCGGGGGTGAGCTTGTTCCACGGCGTGTCACGCGGAATGCCTGCTGTTTCGGCGTGACGCATCAAATCGTCTTGGCACTCTTGCCATGCAGGGGTTTGTATCGGTTTGATCGCTCCCATGCGCAGCGTAAGTTTGTCGTTGGGAATCACCAAGCCATAGTCCACGCCAATGACGCGGCCAAAGCCTTTGCACTTGGGGCATGCACCTGCAGGCGAATTGAAGGAAAACATGGAAGGCGTGGGGTCGCTGTAGCGCACATCGCTGGCCGGACAATGCAGTCCGGTTGAAAAACCAAAGGCTTCGCCTTTGGACTCGGCGTCCGCGTCTGCTGCCATGCGGTAAGCGGTCATGCGACCGCTGCCGCGCTGCAAAGCCACCTCGATAGCTTCCATCACCCGCGAAGGCTCGGCACTTTGCACCCTGAACCTGTCTGCGGCCACGTCCAACACCTGAGGGTCTTCCTTGGCCTTGCCAGCGCGTTGGGTGTGCACACGGCTAAAGCCACTGGCGCTCAACCACGCTTGCAATTCTTCTGCCGTGGTGTTGGCGGGCAACTCCACGGGGAAAGTGATGACCCAGCGCGGGTCACCCACACTCAGGGATTGCAGCTGCGTAAAAATGGTTTGTGCGTTGTCGTGCTTCACGGCCTCGGCGGTCTGCTTGTCAAACAACTGCGCCGCTCTAGCGAACAACAACTTCAAATGGTCGTTGAGTTCGGTCATGGTGCCCACGGTCGAGCGAGAACTGCGAACTGGGTTGGTTTGGTCGATGGCAATCGCTGCGGGCACACCATCGACTTTATCAACAGCCGGTCTGTCCATACGGTCTAAAAACTGCCGCGCATAAGCGCTGAAGGTTTCGACATAACGCCGCTGGCCTTCGGCATACAAGGTGTCGAACACCAAACTGGACTTGCCCGAACCGCTGGGGCCGGTGAACACGGTCAGCTCACCCGTGTGGATATCGATGTCCAGATTTTTGAGGTTGTGCTGACGGGCGCCTCGGATACGGATGAGTCCCTGTGCCATAAGGTGGCTATCCCCCGAGGTAGGCCGCGCGCACTTTCGGGTCGTGCAGCAAATCATGCGCAGGCCCCTGCATGCTGATTTGACCCGACTCCATCACATAAGCACGTTGTGCGATTTTTAAAGCACGGCTGGCGTTTTGCTCGACCAGCAGCAGGGTGACGCCCATGGACGCCACCTCTTGGATGACTTCAAAGATTTTGTCGACCATCAAAGGCGACAAACCCATGGAGGGCTCATCCAGCAGCAAGACCTTGGGTCGACTCAGCAAAGCACGTCCCATGGCCAGCATTTGCTGCTCGCCCCCGGACAAGGTGCCGGCCAACTGCGTTCTGCGCTCTTTCAAGCGCGGGAACAAGGCGAGGACACGATCGACATCTGCGGCAATACCGTCTTTGTCGTCGCGCAAATACGCACCCATTTGCAGGTTTTCCAAGATGCTCATACGAGTGAAGACGCCACGCCCTTCGGGCACCATCACCAAACCTTGCTTGACCAAGTCCCAAGCGCCTTGGCCTTGGATGTTTTTGCCCAAGTACTCGATACTGCCTGACGACGCCGCGAGCGTACCTGTAATGGCTTTCATGGTGGTGGTTTTACCTGCACCATTGGAGCCAATCAGGGACACCAATTCGCCTTCGCGCACTTCCATGGTGATGCCCTTGACAGCCTCAATGCCGCCATAAGCCACCATGAGGTTGTTGACTTTGAGCAGAACTTTAGGCTCACTCATGTCAATGCTCCCCCGTGCCCAAATAGGCTTCAATCACTTTGGGGTCTGACTGCACCTGCGCCGGTGTGCCCTGCGCAATTTGTTTGCCGTAGTCCAGCACCGTGACCGCGTCGCACAAGCCCATGACCAGTTTCACATCGTGCTCAATCAACAAAATGGTTCTGCCGTCTTTGCGGATGCGGTCAATCAGTTCACGCAGCTGCACTTTTTCGGTAGCGTTCATGCCCGCAGCTGGTTCGTCCAAGGCGATGAGCTTAGGGTCGGTCGCCAAGGCACGGGCAATTTCTAAGCGGCGCTGGTCGCCGTAGCACAAGGTACGCGCTTTGAACTCGGCAAACTCGCCTATGCCAACGTAGTCCAGCAGTTCTTGGGCACGTTTGGCGATATCGCTTTCTTCTTGCTTGAACTTGGCGGTGCGAAAGATCGCACCCAGCAAACCTGAACCTGTACGTACATGGCGACCCACCATGACGTTTTCCAGTGCGGACATCTCGGCAAACAAGCGGATGTTTTGAAAAGTGCGGGCAATACCCGCTTGCGCCACCTCATGCACCGCGGTAGGTTGGTACGGCTTGCCCGCCAACATGAAGTCGCCGCTGTCAGGCGTGTACAAACCCGTGATGACGTTGAAGAAGGTGGTTTTGCCTGCCCCATTGGGACCAATCAAGCCGTACACCTGACCAGCTTGAATCGTCATGCCCACATCGGACAACGCCTGCAAACCGCCAAAGCGTTTGGAGATGCCTTGCACCTGCAACACCGGGGTGCTCATGGCTTGGCTCCGTTGACCGGCAAGTCTTTGCCATGTTCAGGCGCTGGCCACAAACCGCGAGGCCGCCACAACATGATGAGGATCATGGCCAAGGCAATGAGCAACTGGCGCAAGATGGCCGCATCCAAGCGTCCATCGGTCATGGCTTGCAATGGGCCGGCCACATAACGCAACACCTCGGGCAAGGCCGACAACAACACAGCCCCCAAGATGACGCCGGGCAAATGGCCTAAGCCGCCCAACACCACCATGGCGACGATCATCACCGACTCCATCAGGCTGAAGGACTCAGGTGACACAAAGCCTTGAAAGGAAGCAAACATCACCCCTGCTACCCCGCCGAAACCGGCACCCATGCCAAACGCCATCAGCTTTAGATTGCGGGTGTTGATGCCCATGGCTTTGGCCGCGATTTCGTCTTCGCGTATGGCCATCCAAGCACGTCCAATGCGTGAAGTTTGCAGCCGATAGCAAATCAACACACTCACCAAGACCAGCACCAAGAACAGGTAGTAGTACTGGGTGACGCTGGAGAGCTCGACAAAGCCTAAATCCAATTTGCGCGACAAGGGGTGACCCATCACCGTCATCGGGTCAATGGCGCCCAAGCCCTTGGGGCCGTTGGTGATGTTGACGGGGTTGTCCAAGTTGTTCATGAAGACGCGGATGATTTCGCCAAAGCCCAAGGTGACGATCGCCAAATAGTCGCCACGCAGCTTCAAGGTAGGTGCACCCAGCAACACGCCAAACAAACCCGCCAAGGCTGCGCCAATGGGTATCACCGCCCACAAAGGCGTGTGCAAACCATTGGGGAACATGGCGGCGATCCATGGAAAGGTGTCAGTCAGGTGCGGCGAGGCCAGCAAACCAAACATGTAAGCGCCCACCGCAAAGAAGGCCACAAAGCCTAAATCGAGCAAGCCGGCATAGCCCACCACGATGTTCAGGCCCAGCGCCAGCAACACATACAAGAGCGCCATGTCGGCGATACGCACCCAGGCATTGCCCATTGACTGTAGCAACAAGGGCAGCAGCAAGAGGCCAATGGCCCACAGCACATAAGTAAAGGGTTTGGACTTGTTCATGCGCGGTCCGCCACACGTTCACCGAGCAAGCCCGAGGGTCGCAAGGTCAGAACGATGATGAGCACCACAAATGCAAAAATATCGGCATAGTGGCTACCCAAGACGCCACCTGTCAGGTCGCCAATGTAGCCCGAGGCAATGGCCTCAATCAGGCCCAGCAAGATGCCGCCCACCACTGCTCCCGCCAAATTGCCAATGCCACCAAACACCGCCGCGGTGAAAGCCTTCAAGCCTGGCAAAAAGCCCATGGCGTGTTGCACCGTGCCGTAGTTCGAGGCCCACATCACACCAGCCAAGGCCGCAAGCACTGCGCCAATGATGAAGGTGGCCGAGATGATGGTGTCAGGGCGCACACCCATGAGCGTGGCCACACGGGGGTTTTCGGCGGTGGCTCGCATGGCACGACCCAAACGGGTGCCATTGACCAACCACATCAGCAAGGCCAGTGAAATGGCTGTGACGCCCAAGATCATGATTTGGGTGGGCGTGATGACCGCGCCGCCCAAGTCAATCGGGTCAGCAGACAACAAAGTGGGGAAAGCTTTGTAATTGGGCTTCCAAATGATCATCGCCAAGGTCTGCAACAAGATGGACACGCCAATGGCGGTGATGAGGGGCGCCAACTTGGGCGCTGCACGCAAGGGGCGGTAAGCAATTTTTTCAATCGTGAAATTAAGCAAGGCCGCCACCACACAAGCCACCACCAAGGCGATCAGCAACATCATCCACCCCGGCAACCACGGCATATGTTCTTGCAAGATGCCAATGACCGTCCAACTGGTGAGTGCGCCCACCATCAACACCTCGCCGTGCGCGAAATTGATCAGGTTGATGATGCCGTAAACCATGGTGTAGCCAAGCGCGACCAGCGCGTACATGCTCCCCAAGACCAAGCCATTGATGATTTGTTGAAAAAAGATATCGATGGCGGATCTCCCAAGGGTGCCGGATTGTAGGTAAAAAAAAACCCTCCACGAGGGGAGGGCTTGGCAAACACACAACCGAAAAATCAGTCGTCGGCGTAAATATCCACATCCTTGGTTTCCTTGATGAACAAGGTGCCAATGATGAAGGTAGCGCCAGCGATGATGATGGGGTACCAGAGGCCGTTGTACATATTGCCGGTCTGCGCCACGATGGCGAACGCAGTGGTGGGCAACAAACCGCCAAACCAACCATTGCCAATGTGATAAGGCAAGGACATCGAGGTGTAGCGGATGCGGGTGGGGAACATTTCCACCAACATGGCGGCGATGGGGCCGTAGACCATGGTCACCAAAATCACCAAGTAAGTCAGGATCGCAATGACATACACATTGTTCACTTTGGCAGGGTCTGCTTTAGCGGGGTAGCCAGCCGCTTTCAATGCGGCACTCAAGTTGGCTGAAATGACCGCGTCTTTGCTTTTCTTCTCATCCGAGAGGTTTTTCAAAGCGTCTTCGGCAGTCTTCACAGCTTTTGCATTGACAGGCGCTTCAGCTTTCAAAGCAGCCAATTTTTGCTCAGCCGCTTCTTTGGCAGCAGCCACATCCTCAGGCGTGACGGTGGTTTTGATTTCCACGTCACCCACTTTGATCAAAGCCGGTGTACCAGGAGCTGCGATCTCGTTGGAATAGCTGACAGAGCTGGCCGCCAATTTTTGCTTGGCAATATCGCAAGACGAGGTGAACTTCACCGTGCCTGTGGGGTTGAACTGGAAGGAACACTCGGCAGGGTCGGCAATCACGACCACTTTATTGGCTTGTTGTGCCGCGTGCAAATCGGGGTTGGCCGCTTTGGTGAGTTGCTCGAACACGAAGAAGTAGGTCAGCACAGCCAACAAACAACCCATCATGATGATGGGCTTGCGACCAATCTTGTCCGACCAGGCGCCAAACACGATAAAGAACGGTGTACCAATGATCAACGAGGCAGCCACGAATAGGTTGGCGGTTGCGCCATCGACCTTCAAGGACTGTGTCAAGAAGAACAAAGCGTAGAACTGACCGGTGTACCAAACCACGGCTTGGCCAGCGGTCAATCCAATCAAGGCCAAGATCACGATCTTGAGGTTTTTCCATTGACCAAAAGACTCGGTCAAAGGTGCTTTAGAGGATTTGCCTTCAGCCTTCATTTTCACGAAAGCGGGTGACTCGTTCATGGACAAACGGATGTAGACCGATATGGCCAACAAAGCGATGGAGACCAAGAAAGGAATGCGCCAGCCCCAGTCGGCAAAAGCTTCTTCGCCAATGGCTATGCGGGTACCCAAAATTACCATCAGGGACAGGAACAAGCCCAAGGTAGCCGTGGTTTGAATCCAAGCAGTGTAGGCACCACGCTTGCCGTGGGGTGCGTGTTCGGCCACATAGGTGGCAGCACCTCCGTACTCGCCGCCCAAAGCCAAACCTTGCAACAAGCGCAAGGCAATCAAAATAATTGGCGCAGCCACACCAATGCTGGCGTAGGTCGGCAAGATGCCGACAATGAAGGTCGACAAGCCCATGATGAGGATGGTCACCAAGAAGGTGTATTTGCGACCGATCATGTCGCCCAAGCGGCCAAAGAAGATGGCGCCAAAGGGACGAACGATGAAGCCTGCGGCAAACGCCAGCAGCGCAAAAATAAAGGCCGAGCCAGCATCCAAGCCGCTGAAAAACTGCTTAGCGATGATCGCTGCGAGTGAACCGTACAAATAAAAGTCGTACCACTCGAACACCGTGCCGAGGGATGACGCGAAAATAACTTTCTTTTCTTCCGACGACATTGGTCGGTCTTCATGCACGATGGCCATGGGTGTCTCCTGAGTTTAGGGGGCCCAGTGATTGGACCGTCTCGCATTGTGGGGATATGTGCTTGCCGTGGACTGACTTCAAGCTGAACAAGGGCTGACAACCCTAGGGCAAACCCTGTGACTTGGTATCGTTATGTGAAATGCGCTCGCCCAACCGCGCCCAAATGCGGTGCTGCGCCTGCGGGCTGGCAAATGACCAACAGCCAATCTCGTCCAAGGTGCGCAAACAACCTACGCATTCACCTGTGCTGTCGTTCATGGTGCAAATCGACATGCAAGGCGACAAAGGATGTTCATGGACAGGGGTTTGCTGCACAGACAACCAACGTTCTTGCAACACCTGCCAAGGGGTAAGTTGCATCTCAGACCCCATGAGCGTCAAGGCGCAGCAAGGGCGCACCTTCGTGCACTTGGTCGCCTGGCGCGTAAAGGAGTTCGGCGACAGTGCCATCAGCAGGTGCGGCCACGGTGTGCTCCATCTTCATGGCCTCCATCACGGCCAAGGCTTGGCCCGCTTTCACCTTGTCACCCACTTTGACTGCAAAGCTCAACAACTTGCCAGGCATGGGCGCAGACAAATTGCCGCTGGCCGCCGCACCTTGCGCAGCGTGTGCCAAGGGGTTGATGAAATGCAGGCTGCAACTGCCCCTATCGGCAAACACATGCCACTGGTCTTTCGCTGCGTAAACATGTGCACGCAGTCGCTGATCGCCCCATTGCAATTGCACCGTATCGCCTTGGGCTTGCCACACCAAGGCTTGGTTTATCTCGCCTATTTGCAATAGGGCGGGGCCATGGCTAGGACGGGTCAGCAAGGCCACCCCCGTTTCTTCGCCACACACATAGTCAAATTTGCGCAGACTTTGGCCTTGCATCAACCAACCATCTGTTTGCGACCAAGGGTCAACCCAAGCATTGCCGCGCGGTGCTTCTTTCGCCAAGCCGTGGGCCATGGCTGCTGCGACGGCCAGCGCGAGAGGCAAAGCCTGCTGGTGAAACAACAGGTGTTTTTCGCGCTCAATCAAAGCCGTGTCCAACTGCGCTTGGGCAAACGATGGGCTGTGCACCACCTGCCGCAAAAACCCCACGTTGTTGGCCACGCCGACGATGTGCAATTCGCTGAGGGCTTGGTCCAAACGAGCCAAAGCCTGCTCGCGGGTGTCGCCATGCACGATGAGCTTGGCGATCATGGAGTCGTAGTAAGGACTGATCTCGTCCCCTTCACGTACACCGCTGTCCCAGCGTACTGTGCCTGTAGTGAAACTTTGCGCTGCAGGTATGCGCATCACCTGCAAGCGACCGGTTGCGGGCAGGAAATCGTTGTCAGGGGTTTCGGCGCAAATGCGGGCTTCGATGGCGTGGCCTTGCACCTTCACTTGTGCTTGCGTCAAGGGCAATGCTTCACCCGCTGCGATGCGCAATTGCCACTCAACCAAATCCAAACCCGTCACCGCTTCGGTGACAGGGTGTTCCACCTGCAAGCGGGTGTTCATTTCCATGAAGAAAAAATCCATGCCGCGCTCAGACTGCTCGACGATGAACTCCACTGTGCCCGCGCCCACATAGTTCACCGCTTTGGCCGCCGCCACCGCAGCCGCGCCCATGCGTTGGCGCATCGCCTCGGTCAATCCTGGCGCAGGCGACTCTTCCAACACCTTTTGATGGCGCCGCTGTACCGAGCAATCACGTTCGTGCAAATGGATGATGTTGCCGTGGCTGTCGCCAAACACCTGAATTTCAATGTGCCGAGGACGCTGCACGTATTTTTCAACCAACACCGCGTCGTCGTTGAAACTGTTTTTCGCTTCCCGTTGACACGAGGCCAAGGCATCGGCGAAGTCTTCTGCGCCTTGTACGATGCGCATGCCCTTGCCGCCACCACCCGCGCTGGCTTTGATCAACACCGGAAAGCCCATGGTTTGCGCTTCTTGCGCCAACAGCGCAGGGTTTTGGTCTGCGCCGTGGTAGCCGGGCACCAAGGGCACACCCGCTTTTTCCATCAATTGCTTGGACGCGGCTTTCAAGCCCATGGCCTGAATCGACGCCGAGGACGGCCCAATGAACACCACCCCCGCTTGCTGACAGGCATTGGCGAAGTCGGCGTTTTCGCTTAAAAAACCATAGCCCGGGTGGATGGCTTGGGCGCCGGTTTGCATGGCGGCTTGCAAGATGCGCTGCCACTGCAAATAGCTGTCTTGGGGTGCGTTGCCGCCGATGTGCACGGCTTCATCGCAAGCTTGCACATGGGCCGCATTCGCATCTGCGTCCGAGTACACCGCCACGGTACGCACACCCATGCGTCGGGCAGTAGCGGCGAC
>CAMDKR010000032.1 GCA_945901225.1 Bordetella parapertussis
CGTGTTCTCGGAAGTCATGTTCAAAATTCCAAAGGCTTTAAGTTGTGCTCAGTATGCCAGTGCACCACGCCATCGGCTTCTGAAAGGGTAATTTTCACCAAACCGCCACGGCAGGGACCTCCCACACAGTCCCCCGTGTCAGGCGCATAGGTGGCGCCATGGGTGGCGCAGAGTAACCAGCGGCCATCGGGGTCAAAGAAACGATCAGGCTGGTAATCCATCTCCATGGCGATATGGCTGCAGCGGTTGAGGTAAGCGTGGACCTGACCTTCATACCTGACAGCAAATGCACGGCAGGTTTGCCCTGCGTACTGCACATCAAACGGCACCGCCACATCGCCTTCGCGCAGATCGGCGCTGTTGCACAAAGGAAGGGCTTCAGGCATGGTCGAGCAACCAGCCATGTAACTCGGCCACGCTGTGCACCACAGCGCGGGGACGCAAATCTTCCAAGCCCGAGCTGCCGTGGGCGCCATAGCTGACACCCACGCTGGCGCAACCGGCGTTGTTGGCCATCAGCAAATCATGGGTGGTGTCGCCAATCATCAAGGTGCGCTCGGGTGTCACACCCAATTCGGCCATCAATTCATGCAACATGCGCGGATCGGGTTTGCCAGCGGTTTCATCCGCCGTGCGTGAAGCGTCAAAAATGCCGCGCAAAGCTACTTGGTGCAGAGCTTCATCCAAGCCTTTGCGGCTTTTGCCTGTGGCCACCGCTAACAAGTGCTGGCGTTCATGCAGTGCTTCAAGCATAGGCAGTACGCCTTCAAACAAGGACAAATCGTTGTGGTGCATGGCGTAGTGGTATCGGTAGCGCTCGCCAAGCTGGGGGTATTTGTCTTTGGGGACATCCGGGGCGGCGTGGGCCAAGGCGGGCATCAGGGCCATGCCAATGACATAAGCGGCTTGCGCATGGGTGGGGGTTTGTCCACCCACATCGGTCACAGCGGCTTGTATGCAGCGAACAATGATTTGCGTGGAGTCGTACAAGGTGCCATCCCAATCGAAGGCGATCAGGTCAAATTGGCGCGGGCGGTGGAGGTTGGACATGGTCAACAAACTGTTGTAATTCGGGCGGTAAATCGGCTTGCAAGGTCTGCGGTTTGCCCAAGCTGGGATGGATGAACTGTAACCGCCAAGCGTGCAAGAACATACGTTTTAAGCCAAGCGCCGCCAAGCGCTTGTTCAGGCTGAAGTCGCCGTATTTGTCGTCCCCCACGATGGGGTAGCCTTGACTGGCCAAATGCACCCGAATTTGGTGGGTACGTCCTGTTTTGATGGTCACTTCCAACATACTGAAGTCACCCACCAACCGCGCCACCCGCACCAAGGTGATGGCACGTTGCGCACCGGGGTCTGTCAGCGCCGCGATGCGTACGCGTCGTTCGCCCTCCCCCACACCGTCAGGCAACAGATAGCGCTGAAGCGGCAAATCGATGACTTTTTTATTCGATGGCCACTGCCCATGCACCAAGGCAAGGTAGGTTTTGCCGGTTTCGCGGTCACGGAACTGGTCCTGCAAGCGGGTGAGTGCGCTGCGTTTTTTGGCCACCAACAGCACGCCCGAGGTTTCGCGGTCTAAGCGATGCACCAATTCCAACATGCGTGCTGCGGGTCGGGCTTGGCGCAGTTGTTCGATCACCCCGAAACTCACGCCGCTGCCACCATGCACCGCGACACCAGCGGGTTTGTTGATGGCCAACATATGGTCGTCTTCCATCAAAACAGGAAATTCCCGCCCAGGTACCGGCGGTGCATCGGCGTCAGGGGTGGCCACGCGAACTGGCGGCACCCGCACCACATCGCCGGTTTGGACACGGGTGTCAGCGCTGGCGCGGCCCTTGTTGACCCTCACCTCGCCGGTGCGAATAATGCGGTAGACATGGGTTTTGGGCACGCCCTTCAGGTGGCGAATCAGGAAGTTGTCCAAGCGTTGACCGGCCGATTCCTCGTCCACGGTCAGGGCCTGGACAGCTGCCGCGACAGGACTTACTTCAGCGTCTATAATGTTTTTCACCAGTGCCAGGTTCTAAGTGCTTGATTTGAATAAGAGATTAGAGCACGTCCCACCAGTACTGAGAGGTCGATGCCCTTTGTGGCCGCCGGACGCCCAACCGCCTTTTGCGGTCTGCCCTGCACCACAAGATGAGCCGATGCCTTGGAAAACCTTGAAACGAAATACCCCAGCTGCCGGTTTGCGTTAAACCGTCAGAGGATCACAGCGAGATAGATGAGCATGAATCTGGTGTTGGTTATGTTGAAATTTTGTTTGACGTGGCTGTTGCCTGCGTCAGGCACGAGCGCTTCACAAGCCCGCACCCGCTTTCCCTCGAACCCACTGGTGCCCCAAGCCCAGCCTGTTCGTATTCGCATCACGCCCACCCCTCCCCCGCAGGAGCGTCGGCGCCGCTGATGCGCCGAATCCTGTAGCTGTCCGGTTTCCCGTTTCTTTTTCCAGCATTGGCTTGCGGCATCGTTGGTCCGACATGGACCTGTGTTGTTGTAATGCTATGAAAAGGAACGCATCATGAAACGGATGCTGATCAATGCCACCCAGGCCGAAGAGCGCCGCTTGGCCATCGTCGACGGACAAAAGCTCCTCGACTACGAAATCGAAATTGAAGGGCGCGAACAGCGCAAAGGCAATATTTACAAAGCTGTGGTCACCCGCGTCGAACCCTCGCTAGAGGCTTGTTTTGTCGATTACGGTGAAGAGCGTCACGGCTTTTTGCCCTTCAAAGAAATCTCCAAACAGTATTTCTCTGGCAATGTGTCGGCCTCCCAAGCCCGCATCCAGGATGTGATCAAAGAGGGTCAGGAAATGCTGATCCAGGTGGAAAAGGAAGAGCGCGGCAACAAAGGCGCAGCCCTCACCACGTTCATTTCGTTGGCCGGTCGCTATGTGGTGCTCATGCCCAACAACCCACGGGGCGGCGGTGTCAGCCGTCGCATCGAGGGCGATGACCGCGCAGAACTCAAAGAAGCCATGGACCAGCTGGAATACCCCAACGGCATGTCCATCATTGCCCGCACCGCCGGCATTGGCAGAAGCGCCCCTGAATTGCAATGGGACCTGAACTACCTCTTAAAACTGTGGACCGCCATCGATGGTGCCAGTGGCGCCAAAGGTGCGTTCTTGATTTACCAAGAGTCCAGCTTGGTGATTCGCGCTATCCGCGACTACTTCAACAATGACATCGGCGACATCTTGATCGACACCGATGACATCTACGACCAAGCACAGCAGTTCATGGCCCACGTCATGCCCGAGCATGCCGCCCGTGTGAAGCGCTACCGCGATGAAACGCCGCTGTTTTCGCGCTTTCAAATCGAACACCAAATTGAATCGGCCTATGCCCGCACGGTCAACCTGCCGTCTGGCGGCGCGATTGTGATTGACCACACCGAGGCCTTGGTATCGGTCGACGTCAACTCGGCGCGTGCCATCAAAGGTGGCGACATCGAAGAAACCGCGACCCGCACCAACTTGGAAGCCGCCGATGAGGTCGCTCGCCAAATGCGCTTGCGCGACTTGGGTGGCCTGATCGTCATTGACTTTATCGACATGGACGAATCGAAAAACCGCCGCGAAGTGGAAAACCGCTTGCGCGACGCCCTGCGCCAAGACCGTGCCCGTGTGCAGTTTGGCACCATCAGCAAATTCGGCTTGATGGAAATGAGTCGCCAACGACTGCGTCCCGCTTTGAGCGAAGGCGCTTCTATTCCCTGCCCCCGTTGCGGTGGTTCAGGCCATGTGCGTGACACCGAAAGCTCGGCACTGCAAATTTTGCGCATCATCCAAGAGGAGTCCATGAAGGACAACACGGCGGCGGTTCACGCCCAAGTGCCCGTGGAAGTGGCTTCCTTTTTGTTGAACGAAAAACGTTCTGAAATTGCCAAGATCGAGTTACAGCAACGCACCAATGTGCTGCTCATCCCCAACAAAGGTTTGGAGACACCCAACTACAAATTGGAACGCTTGAAGCACGACGACCCGCGTTTGGACAATATCCAAGCCAGCTACAAAATGGCCGAGGACATTGAAGACCCGACCGCCGTCACACGTCGCTCGCAAGAACCAACCAACAAGCAGTCCCCCGTTATCAAAGGCGTGCTGCCCGATTTGCCCGCACCGCATGCAGAACCGCGTGCAGCCAAGGCTGAGGGCACCGCACCGACTGCTGCGCCACGTCGCAGCGCGGCCGCTGCGGCACCCGCTGAAAAAGGCTTTTTTGGTTGGTTGAAAAACCTGTTCGGCGGTGACTCCACCAACGAACCAGCCAAACCTGCCACACAAGACAAACCCGCACGCTCAGGCGAGCGCCGCGAGGGTCGAAGCGGTGAAGGTCGTGGAGAGGGCCGCTCGAGCGACAACCGCCGCGGTGGTCAACGTCGTGGCGAACCACGCCGAGGCAGCAGCGACGCACGTGAAGAACGCCCCAACGACAGCAAAACAGACAACCGCACCGAGCGTCCCGAAGGTGGACGCGGCCGTGGCCGAGGTGATCGCCCAGAAGGACGTCGTCGCCAAGAAGCTGGCGCAACAGAAACTCCCGCCAACACCATGGCAGGGGATGCGTCGATCAACCCCAGCGAGACCGCTGATCGCGCACCGCGCGAAAAAACCGAAGGCCGGCGTGGTCGTGGGCGACGTGGCGAGCGCAGCAACCAGACCACCTCTGACGCACAAATGCCATTGGTAGAAGATGCGCTTGCCAACAATGCAAACGGTATTGAGCAGCAAACTGTGTCCGAGGCTTCGGCAACGGCCAGCGAAGGCGGCGAGCGCGTCAATGAGCGGCGTGATCGACGCAACCGTGACCGCTATGGCCGCGATCGTGCGCCACGTGCAGAAAAATCCGATGACGCAAACACGGCAAGTGTGGACAACGCTTGGTCGCCAGCAGCACCTGCGCCTGTCGCAGCGGCTGCAACGGCCACAGTTGCATCGCTGCACCGCATGCCCGCCATCACCTCCTACGAACTGCCCATAGCGCAGTTGCAGCAAGTTGCCTCAAGCAGCGGTTTGGAATGGGTGAACTCCAACCCTGAGCGCATCGCACAAGTAAAAGCGGCTATTGCAGCCGAACCCAAGCGCGTGCATGTTCCGCGTGAGCGTCCAGCACCCATCGTCATGGACGAAGGTCCTTTGGTGTTGGTAGAAACCAAACGCGATTTGCGTCAAATGCACATGCCGTTTGACGACAGCCAACCAGCGGCTTAAAAGTGTGCGTTTTTCAAGCGCTGGCGGACAGCTTCCAACACGCCAGCGCTTGCGCTTGATCGCCTTTTTGTTCGGCCAGTTCGGCCAAAGCTCGCCAAGCGCTGCGCTTTAAATCGCTGGACTGCAAGCGAGGTGCCGCTTGCTCAAGCAGTTGTTGGGCCTTGCCCCATAGGCTGTGGCGCAAACACACCATGCCGCTCAAGTACTGCAACTCGACACTGCGCGGATTGGCCAAACGGGACTGCTCGACACGGGCGAGCCATTGACTGTCGGGCATCAAGGTCTGCAAGGCCTGCGCCAGCACTTCCACCGCACGTTGGCGCACCGTGCTGTCACTCCACTCTGCGGTGTTGCTCGACAGGGCTTCCCAAACAGGCAAAAGCCATTGCAAAGCCAAATTGGCCTCGCCTTTGAAACCGAGCAAACGCCGTGCAGCGTGTACGGCGACCTCGGGCATGGCACGCTCTGCCGATTGAAAGATGCGCCATGTGGCTTGCAACTGATGCGCATCACGACAGTCATCAATACTGGCCAACGCCAGGCCACGCATCAAACTGTTTGCAGCGTTGGAAGAAAAAGCACCATGTTTGGCCAATAAGCGTGCGGTGTCCAAGGCGGGTAGATGCATTTGTCCCATGCGATCAGCTTTCAAGCGCAAGCGCAGCGCTAAAGTGCGTCGCGCTGTGCCTTGGGGCAATTGGCTGAGGTACTCGTGGGCACTGCGCTCATCGCGGTCATGCAAGGCCCAACGCGTCGCATTCAAGCGAGCGGCATCTTGTACTTCGTTGCGCAGCGATGAGCCCAAAGCAGGGTGTGGCTGAAAGACTTGCTGCAAATGCTCGTCCCGCGACTTTTCATCGCGCAGTACATGTGCACTCTCGGCAGCCAACAAATGCAAGACACTGCGCATGAGAAGCAAAGTGGAAGTTGGCGACCCGCTATCTTCGGCTGCAAGCAAGCCATCCACATGCCCCAAACCTTGCAATGCCGCTTTGCGAGCCCGCAAATAACGCCCCGTCATCCAACCGATTTGGGCATTGAGCATGAGAGACTGCGCGCTGCGTTCACGTTGCTGAACCCGCCAACGCCGCGCTTGCTCTGGCAGCACCCATAAACCCAATAAGCTGCGTAAGGCCACATACAACAAAGCAAACAGCAAAGCCAAACCGATCAAGACCAAATTGAGTGAAAGATCGACACGGTAGGGCGGCACAAACAAGGTGACAGTACCCACTTGTTGGCTCAAACCCAAGGCCACAGCCACAGCCACAGCAAACAAGGCGACAAACCACAGAGCCATGCGCATCTCAGCGACCTGCCGCTGCTGTCGCCAGCGCAGCCAACGAATTGTCCAAACGCGGCATATCGAACTGACGCATTTGACTTTGGGTTTGATTAAGCAAAGACAAGGCCGTGATACCTTTTCGACCAGAGACGTCAAAGAAGCGACGCATATCGCGTTCGGCCCATTGCAAATCGTTGCGCGAGGCCGTAGTCTGTCTGGCCAACAAACCCAAACGGGCATTGAGCAAACGCAATTTCAAATTTTCGCGTGCAAAAAAACTCTGCTCAGGCGTGAGCAACACCGCCTCGGGTTGGTCAATGCGGCTGACCCGCACCAGACTGCTCAACTCCGTCCACAGGCTGGTTCCCAAGATCGACCACTGTCCTTGACGCCACGCCTGCTCCCACACATTGCCCAAGGATTTGCCAGGCGTGGGAGTGGCTCGGCTGTTGGAACCCACCGCATTGAGCAAGGGCAACTCTTCTACCAAGACCACCAACTCATCAAGCTTGTTGAGCAAGCTAGGGGTATCGGTCACACTGACCGATTGAATGCGGTCAATATCTGTTTGCAAAGCACGCAGCACAGGCGCCAGACGCGGTTGCGCCACTTTGCTTAACCGTTTTTGCGCACTGTTGAGTGCCGCCAACATGGGTTGCACACTGCCGGTGAGTTCGGCCTGCTGTTGCGCCAGACTCAAAGCAGACTCGATATCGACCACCATGTTTTCGTCTCTGGAGCGCGACAAGCTTTGCATCAACTCTTCAAGTTGCGAGCGCTGCAAGGCCACTTCACTTAAGCGAGTGTCGAGCAAGGCCACGCGAGCTGCGGTTTCATTGGCCAAGTCTTGCGCGTTTTTGGCCAAGCTATTGGCTTGCATGGAGAGTTGTCCAGCGTCGGCGCTCTGCCTGGCCAACTGCTCTTGAATCAAGCTGAGTTTTTGCCACAGCATGATGGCCAATACCAACGCCAGCAAGGCAACCAAACCGATAATTTTGTTTACATAAGAGCGCCAAAGAGGACGTAATGTTTCAGGACCAGCCGCTGGGGGAGGGTTGACTTGCGTTGGTCCAGACTCACTGCTCATGCCAGCGATTCTAATGAGGCAAGCACTTCGCCAACACTGGGTCTGCAAAAAATCACTTTGCCCATGCCCATGGTCTTGGCGGTTTGCACAATCCGTTCATGGGTGGCCATGGCGCGGGTAGCGCCCCAATCTTGGCCAGGCAGCAAACTGGCCAAGTTGTCCAAAGCTTGGGAACTGCTGAATAGCCAAATACTGCCGTCTTGGGCAGCTACACGGGCTTCCTGTAATCGGTATTTGTCCCAGCGCGGAACTGAGCGTTGGTAGACCGACAAAATGTCCACAGTAACACCGCTCATTGCCAGTTGCCGCAACAGCCAATCGCGCCCAGAGCCTTGGGAGCTAGGGTCTTCTTGGTCGCCATCGCTACCTCGCAACAACAATACGGGCTTAAGAGGCTGGAGCTTGGCTTGCACCACTGGCCACAAGGATTCGGTATCAAACTGTGCCGCGTCAGGTGGGGGCGAGTCGATCAGTGTGTCAGGCACACCTGCATCGCGCAAAGCCTGTCGGGTGCCAGGCCCTGTGGCCCAGCAGCGGGTCATGCCCCATCCTGCTTTAGGTTTCATTGCGCCTAAGGCATTGGTCACAGCTGCACGGCTGACAAACATCACCGCTTGGTAACCATGCCAAGCATCGAGCGCAGAGCGCAAGCGCATCAAATCGGTCATTGGATTGACTTCGATCAGCGGCCAGTTTTTAACACGGTGTCCGGCTTTGCGTAAACCCATTGCCCAAGTCTGACCTTCAGCAGCCGGTCGGGTGAGGATGACGTCTAAAGCCAAACTGGCGGTGCGCACCATACAAGGAGCAGCCAGCGCAGTTACGCGGCGCCTTGTGCACGCAGCTGGGCAGCCACTTGCAAGCCCAGCTGCTCCGCTTGCGCCAAATCGGAGGCCATACCCTCGGTGTGTGCTCGCAAAAGGGGAGCGTGCAAATCGTCTGGGTTGCCCCACGCGGCATCGATACGCAAAAGGCCTTGGTCAAGCGTGGCATGCGCTGCCAAAGGCATGGAACAACTGCCGCCCATGGCGCGGCTGACAGCACGTTCGGCGGCGACGGCCAACCAAGTGGTCTGATGGGCAAGCGGCGCCAATAAGTCACTCACGTCGTCACGAGCGCTGCGTATTTCAATACCTAAAGCGCCCTGTCCAGCCGCGGGAAGCATCTCGGTGGTAGAAAAAATATGGCGAATCCGATCCGCCAAACCCAATCGCTTCAAACCTGCGGCAGCCAACACGATACCTGCATACTGACCTTCATCGAGCTTTCGCAATCGGGTGTCTAAATTGCCGCGCAAGGGTTCAATCTGCAAGTCGGGACGCAAAGAGCGAAGCAAAACCGTGCGACGAAGGCTGGAGGTTCCCACCACCGCACCTTGGGGGAGATCTTGCAGGGTGGCGAAATTCGGCGAGACCCAAGCGTCCCGCGGGTCTTCGCGCTCCATCACGCAAGCCAGCGCAAAGCCCTCGGGCATGTCCATGGGGACGTCTTTGAGGGAATGCACCGCCAAATCGGCACGGCCTTCTTCAAGGGCGACCTCAAGCTCTTTGACAAACAAACCTTTGCCCCCGACTTTGCTCAAAGAGCGGTCCAAGATTTGGTCGCCTTGGGTGGTCATGCCCAAAATAGCCACTTTGCACCCGCGAGACTGCAACAAGTCTTGCAAATGGTGGGCTTGCCACAGAGCCAAACGGCTCTCACGGGTGGCGATGGTGAGGTGAACGGTGCTCAAAATAGGGACTGGGGGGTGCTTGATTTCTCGGCTGAATGCTAGCATGGGCTTCCTCATGGTTTTCCCTCGTCACCCCTGATTTTTTATGACCAGATCACCTTCCTCCGCACGACAAACCACACAGTTGCATCAGCAAGAACGTCCCATGGTGGATGACATCCGCTGGCTAGGTCGGATTCTGGGCGATGTGATTCGCGAACAAGAGGGCGAGGCAGCGTTTGGCTTGGTTGAACAAATTCGCCGCTTATCGGTGGCATTTAGACGCGATGCCGACGCTTTGGCTGGCAAGGCCTTGAAGAAAAAATTGGCCTCCCTGTCCAGCGTTCAAGCAGTCAGCGTGATTCGGGCTTTTACCTATTTCAGCCACTTGGCCAACTTGGCTGAAGACCAGCACCATATTCGCCGTCAACAAATCCACGACCGCGCAGGCGATGTGAGGTTGGGCAGTGTGGCGCAGGCCTTGGGTAAACTTAAAACCGCCGGTTGGACCTCCAAGGCGGTGCGACAAGCGCTGGCCCATGCGCATATTTCACCGGTGCTGACCGCCCACCCCACCGAGGTTCAACGCAAAAGTATTTTGGATGCCGAGCGCGGCATTGCGCAAAGTTTGCAAGAACGCGACGCCACCACCTCTAGGCCTGTAGACGCCACCACCGCCCGCGCCATGGCGCTGATCGAATCCCAAGTGCGGGCTCGTGTGTTGCAACTGTGGCAAACCCGTTTACTGCGTTTCACCAAGCTTGCCGTGGCGGACGAGATTGAAAACGCCATGGGCTATTACGAGTCCACTTTTTTGTCTGAAATCCCCAAGCTATACGCCGATATTGAGGCAGAGTTGGGCGGTGCACCCGTGGCGCCTTTTTTTCGCATGGGCCAATGGATAGGTGGCGACCGAGACGGCAACCCCAATGTCAACGCCGACACCTTGCAATTCGCCATACAGCGCCAAAGCGAGGTGGCGTTGGTTCACTACCTCACGGAAATCCATTTGCTGGGCAGCGAATTGTCCACCTCGGCCATGCTGGTCGGTGTGCCCCCTGCATTGCAGGCTTTGGCAGATTCTTCACCCGACACCAATGCGCATCGCCAAGACGAGCCTTACCGCCGAAGTTTGACCTTTATCTACGCACGATTGGCGGCAACGCTGTTGCAGTTGACTGGCAAAGAAGCGGCGCGCCATGCCCTTGCGCCGCAGCAACCCTACCCTGACGCTGAAAGCTTGCTCGCCGATTTACGCACCTTGAACGAAGCTTTGAGCGCTCAACACGCGCAGGCCTTGGCTGTGCCGCGTTTACGTCCCCTGATACGTGCGGTGCAGGTGTTTGGTTTCCATTTGGCGACGGTCGATTTGCGCCAAAGCTCGGACCAACACGAGTTGGTGGTGGCAGAGTTGCTGAAGGTAGCGGGCATAGAAGCGCATTACGCCAAGCTTGACGAAGCAGCGCGGCAAGCGATGTTGCTGCAAGCCTTGAACGATCCGCGTCCCTTGCACATTCCCCACCACAGCTACAGCGCACACACGGTGTCGGAGTTGCGCATTTTTGAAACCGCAAGGCAGATACGCCACGACTTTGGCATGCACGCGATTCGACACGCCATCATCAGCCACACCGAGAGTGTCAGCGACTTGCTCGAGTTGCTGGTGTTGCAAAAAGAAACTGGCTTGTTGCACGGCACACTGAACACAGATGCTCAGGCAGAACTGATCGCGACACCCTTGTTTGAAACCATTGAAGACCTGCAACAAGCGCCACACATCATGCACGACTATTACGCCTTGCCAGGTATTGCCGCCATGGTCAAGCGTAGCAGCGGCGAGCAAGACATCATGCTGGGCTACTCGGACAGCAACAAAGACGGCGGTATTTTCACCAGCAACTGGTCGCTTTACCAAGCTGAATTGGCCTTGGCGAATGTGTTCCAAGCCTTAGAAGATGAGCACAGTATTACCTTGCGTTTGTTCCATGGCCGCGGCGGCACCGTGGGGCGTGGTGGTGGCCCAAGCTATGACGCCATTCTTGCGCAACCCCCTGGCACGGTGCGTGGGCAAATCAGGTTGACAGAGCAAGGGGAAGTGATCAATTCCAAATACGCCAACCCCGCATTGGGGCGACGCAATTTGGAAACCTTGGTGGCAGCAACCTTGGAGGCCAGTTTGTTGCAAACCCAAAAAGCCGCTCCGCGAGCCTTCATTGAAGCTGCAGAAAGCTTGTCGGTGCACAGCTTAAATGCTTATCGGCATTTGGTTTACGAGACGCCGGGTTTCACCGATTATTTTTTCGAAGCCACGCCCCTGCGTGAGATTACCGCGCTCAATATTGGCTCTCGACCAGCGTCGCGCAAAGCGTCTCAGCGCATCGAAGACCTTCGCGCGATTCCTTGGGGCTTCAGTTGGGGCCAGTGTCGTCTCACCTTGCCGGGTTGGTTGGGATTTGGTTCGGCAGTGCAGCAGTTTTTGGAGCACCACCCCAGCCTTAACCGCACCCAAGCCCTGGCATTGCTCAGGCGCATGGACAAGCAATGGCCTTTTTTCAGAACCCTGCTCTCCAACATCGACATGGTGATGGCGAAAAGCGATTTGGCGCTGGCCTCACGTTATGCGGAATTGGTGACCGATGCCAAATTGCGCAGACGCATTTTCAAAGCCATTGAAACCGAGTGGCACTTGACCGCGCAGGCCTTGCAACTCATCACTGGTGCCAAGCAACGCTTGGCCAATAACGTATCGTTGGCACGTTCCATCAAACACCGTTTCCCCTACATCGACCCCTTGCACCATTTGCAGGTGGAGTTGATCCGACGTCATCGAGCAGGCATCACCGACGAGCGTGCGCAGCGCGGCATCCACTTGTCAATCAACGGTATTGCAGCGGGTTTGCGCAATACCGGCTAGACCGCTCGCAATGACGGCGATTATTTAGTGGCAGGCGCTTCAGTCGCCGGATTCGCAGGGGCCGCAGGTGTTGCAGGGGCTGCTGCAGGCTTGGCCTCTTCGGATGCGTGCACCGCATCAGCGCCGTGCTTTTCACCACCCATATCTACCTTATCGCCCGCTTTGAAAATCACAAACAACCCCAAAGCCGCAAATGCCACAAATCCCAGCGCAATTTTCCACATGATGTTTTCTCCTTAGTTAATGGGTTCCCAAACGAGGGTTTGGCGAGAATTTTGCACTGCAGTCCTGTGCTTTGGCTTACAAGTCAACGACCACACCTAAAATGCCCGCATGACCTCCTCCAACTCGCTCGACCGCAAATCCCAGGCTTGGTCCGCCCTCTTCTCCGAACCCATGAGCAAGTTGGTGCAGCGCTACACCGCCAGCGTATTTTTCGACCAGCGCCTCTGGCGAGCGGACATCCAAGGCAGCTTGGCCCATGCCGAGATGCTGCAAGCGCAAGGCATCATCAGCGCGCAAGATTTGGCCGACATCCAACGCGGCCTGAAACAAATCACCCAAGACATTGAAAGCGGCCAGTTCGAGTGGAAGCTGGAGCTGGAAGACGTGCACCTCAACATCGAAGCGCGGCTCACCCAACTGGTGGGCGACGCCGGCAAGCGCCTGCACACCGGCCGCAGCCGCAACGACCAGGTGGCCACCGATGTGCGTTTGTGGTTGCGCGATGAAATCGACGCCATCCGCGAACTGCTGAAGAACCTGCAACGCGCCTTGGTGGGCGTCGCCGCTCAGCACACCCAGACGGTGATGCCTGGCTTCACGCATTTGCAAGTGGCGCAACCCATTAGCTTCGCGCACCATTTGCTGGCGTATGTGGAAATGCTGTCGCGCGACGAAGAGCGCATGGGTGAAATTCGACACCGCGTCAATCGCCTGCCTCTCGGTTCGGCGGCCCTGGCCGGCACCACTTACCCCTTGGACCGTGCCCGTGTCGCCACCACCTTGGGCATGGTCAACGCCCAAGGCGAGGCGCAGTTGTGCCAAAACAGCTTGGACGCGGTGAGCGACCGCGACTTCGCCATCGAGTTCACTGCAGCGGCAACACTTTGCATGGTGCACATCAGCCGCTTGTCCGAAGAGCTGATCATTTGGATGAGCCAGAACTTTGCTTTCATTCAACTGGCCGACCGCTTCACCACGGGTTCGAGCATCATGCCGCAGAAGAAAAACCCCGATGTGCCCGAATTGGCACGGGGCAAAACCGGTCGTGTGGTCGGCCACCTGATGGGCTTGATCACCCTGATGAAAGGCCAGCCTCTCGCCTACAACAAAGACAACCAAGAAGACAAAGAGCCGCTGTTTGACACGGTGGACACCTTGAAAGACACCTTGCGCATCTTTGCCGAGATGATTGGCGGGCAAACCACCTCTTCAGGCACCAAAGAAGGCGGCCTCACCGTCAACGCCGCCCACATGGAGGCCGCCGCCAAAAAGGGACACGCCACCGCCACCGACCTCGCCGACTATTTGGTGAAAAAAGGCCTGCCGTTTCGCGACGCCCACGAAACCGTGGCCCACGCTGTGAAAGCTGCGACCAGCCACAAC
>CAMDKR010000033.1 GCA_945901225.1 Bordetella parapertussis
ACATGTACCAGACATATGGCTGTTTGAACCCTGGCTGATGCCCGAACAACAGAAAAACAAGCTTGCACTCAGCGGTCATATCGTCGAACCACTCGTTGATTTGGCTTCTTCTACGCGTGAATCAAAACAACGCTTGTACGCTAGACGAAAAGAGCCTGAGATCATTAAAGGGAAAAAAGCTGTCATTGATAAGCACGCCTCTCGAAAATCCATGCCGCCCCGCAAAAAAGCAATGACGACAAGTAGACTCAGCGAAAGTCAGCTTGGCTTTGACTTTTAGCTGTGTAGAAAACAGGTATCAAAATTCAACGCTCAGAATGAGATGAAAACCATGAAATTTCTGCTGGTGTTTTTTCTAAACTTGTTATGGATTGGAAACGTCTTGGCGATCGAAGAGCCAAAATTTGAAGTTCTCCTGACAGATGGTTCTTTTGAAATTCGACAGTACGCACCCTACTTGACTGCAGAAACATTGGTGATGGGGGACATGGATGAAGCTTCTGGTAGAGGTTTCAGACTGATTGCAGACTATATTTTTGGCAACAACCAAGCCATCAATTCAGCGACAAGCGAAAAAATCTCCATGACTGCACCGGTAACCATAGAGCCTCAAATGAACGCTGGGAGCATGGAAACCTCTAAGCAGTGGCTTGTCAAGTTCATCATGCCCAGTCAATACACTTTAGCGACTATTCCAAAACCTAAAAACAGCGCTGTGAACTTACGAGAAGTTCCTAGCAAGCGATACGCTGTTCTGAAATATTCTGGATTTAATTTTCAATCGAAAGTTCAAAGCAAAACCCAAGAGGCTATTGAATGGGTTGCCAATAGAAATCTACAAGCCACTGGGCAGCCTCAATTGTCCAGGTATGACCCTCCTTGGACCTTACCCATGCTCAGGCGAAATGAAATCATGATCGAAATTTCAAATCAGTGATTGCCCCAAAACGCCACTCAGACCTGCAGGCTTTCAGCCACTTCTGCAAGGTCACGAACTGTCCAGGGTTGTGGTGATTGATGCGCCCAAAGATGTCCTTCTGGATTGATCCATACCGTTTGTAAACCGGCTTCTTTAGCTCCCCAGACATCGGCAATCGCATCGTCTCCAATATGCAGTACCTGCTCAGGACTCAAGCCTAAATATGTCGTAGCAGCATGGTAAATTTTTGCTGCCGGCTTTGCGATACCCACCTCATGCGCGCTGAATGCCGCATCAAAGTAAGGACCGGCGGGTGTAACAAACACATTAGCAGTGCCATTGGATATTGCTACCAAACGATATTTCAAGGCAAGGCGGGCCAGTGCCTGTTCTACACCTTGAAAGAGCGTAACCCGTTGTCTAGCTGCATCAAACACAGCATACGCATCATCTGCTAAAAACGGGTCGTCACCTGCAAGACGCAGACTTTCACGAATCATTTCTCGTCGTAAAAAGCCAAGATCGTGAGCGTGAGCATGGTGTTTTGCGGTTACTTCTTGGCGAATGGCTTTTTTAACCTCACTTTGTCGGGTCAAGTCTGCCGTTTTGGGTGCGTGAGTGGATAACCAGTCAAATAAATCTTTCTCTGCACCTGCGATCGTCGGGGCAACAGGCCACAAGGTATCGTCGAGGTCTAGGGTAATCGCTTTGATATCAGCAATTGATTTCTTGAAAAGAATATCCTTGTTGTGCATAAGAAATTGATCAAACTTTTTTAACTGTCATTGTTGCTTTATGGCCTTGTCATATCCAAACAAGCTGTTGTACTGAGAGCCAAGGGTGACTTTTTACCCTCAAATTTAAAATTCTCCGCTGTGACCAATCAATGAATCGATGATTTGCAATCTCTTTAATGGATCGAGTTCGGATAAGAGCTGGACCTTCAACTCTGTACTGATGCCTAGGGCTTCAGCATACCGATTGGCCACCCAGCCACATTGGTCTAGGCAATAGGGTTGCAAAATAGGCAATCTGTTAATTTGTCCTTGCTTTTGAGCACTTGAGATGATTTTCCCCAAACGTGCGGCATGGTGCTCTAGATAAACAGGTAATTCAACCTCTGGGTCCTGTGCAAGGATGGAGATCTCTCCTTGCCATACACCATAGGGTCCAGGCTTTGTGTCATTTAACTCAAAGCGAAGTCCTCCTTGGCAAATGACACGAAATAAATTGGGTTGCACCTGCTCAAATTCGCGAATATGCGCACTGCAACCATAGCTGTGCAACATAGGTGTCTCGCCAGGCACTTGTACTTCGCTGCCTTTTTTCAGCCAAACCACGCCAAACGGAAGTTGTTGTTGATGGCAACGCTTGATCAAGTCAAGATATCGAACCTCGAAAATTTGAAGAGCCAACATGCCATCAGGAAAGAGGCCGTGGGAGAGAGGGAAAAGAGGAATTTGACTCGACATGACGTATGTTTTGTAGCTAATTTCTCCAGACTAAAGACATTAGCCGGGCAAAACAAATTGCAAGAAGAAATCCTGACCTTGTTGCACCATGGACAAGCTTGGATCAAACAAAAAATCTTTTTGATTGCTGGGGTGATTTGGCAAGTAAAGTTGGGTGGTGAGAACTTGTCCTCCCTTGCGCTGAACTTTGACATGTAAATGGGGTGTTCTTCCAGGATATGAGCCTGGAATCAACGTTTCCAGAAAAAATTCTCCTTTGCTATTGGCGTATTGATGCCCTCGCAAACTAAAGCCGTTTGTATCGTACTCACCTTTTTCATCGCACTGCCAAAAATCCAGCAAGGCGCCAGGCACCGGCCTACATGCTGTATCAACCACAAGCCCCTTCAAACGCATACGTGGCGCTTTCATTTTCGGTTCGACAAGATTGCGTCGCTCGGGTGAGAGCGGTATGAAGAAGGGCCCTTGCATCTGAGGAGGCGTTTGTGTTTCACACAACTGCTTAGCCGACTTCTGCGCCCAAGACTTTGGACTGGTTAGGATGGCGGGCGTGATAAGACCCATTAAAGACACAAAGCGTCCATAACGCTTCAGAATGTTTCGACGGGTAATGGGTATTTTTTCCAATGCTGTGATCCAAGTTGTTAAGCAAAAAGGGACATGGCGTCAAAAGCTAACTCAGCAGGTTCAACAAGCCCGTGATCAACAATGCGTTAGTAAAGTCGATGAAAAATGCACCTACGATGGGAGCGACCAAAAACGCACGAGGCGATGGCCCATAGCGTTGCACCACGGAGTGCATGACGGCCATGGCATTGGCTGTGGTGCCCAGCATGAAGCCAATGAAGCCGCCGCTCATGACAGCTGCGTCGTAATCCCGACCCATGACCTTGAAAACCACATACCAGCAAAAAACAGCCACGGCAACGACTTGAACGACCAGATTGACCAACAAGGGTGCCGCAATGGAGGTCAGTTCCCACAGTTTTAAATTCATCAAGGCCACTGACAAGAACAAGGACAGGCAGACCACGCCAATGCGTTCCGTCAGCTCATGTGGGATATTGAGCCATCTAGTCTGATCATCGATATTTCGAATCAAAGCTCCCATGATCATGGCACCGACATAGCCCGGCAGTGTCAAATCCGCCGACTTCATCACGCCACCCAACCAAGCACCAACCCCCATGGCAACAAGCAACACGCTCAAGCCTTTGAGTACCGTCAACATATTGCCTTCTTCATCACTTGATGAATCCACAGAAGAACTGGTGCTGGTTTGTGCTGTGGGTGTCAAAGTGGGAGCAGCTGCTTGCAATTGGTGATGATCAAGCAAGCGTGTCACGATGGGTCCACCCACCAAGCCACCCATGACAATACCTGCCATTGCAGCAGCAATGGCCACTGACTCTGCAGAAGCCACTCCAGCAGCTGCAAACTGCGGTGCAAATGCTAATGCGGTTGCAGGACCTCCGGTCAGTGCAGCTGGACCCATCAGCACTCCCAGCAATGGGGATTGACCAAAGGCAACAGCGGTGGCTATGCCGATCACACTTTGGATCACAGCCAAAAATGTTGCAAGTGCGAGAAATACCAACGCTTGTCGGGTTCCAGCTCTTAACAAACCAACACTGGCACTCAAACCAATCGATGTGAAAAATGCAGTCATCAATGGCGCTTGCAAGGTGGTATCAAACTTGACAGCCACCAAATTGGATTCGCGCGATAGGGTCACCAGGATCGCAATCACCAGACCGCCAACAACAGCAGCAGGAATGTTGTAGCGCCGCAGCACGGGCACACGGTTCAGGATAGACATCCCCAAAAACAGCGCGATGGCGCCGACCGCCGTTGTTTGAATAAAGTCGAGAGACCAGGTCATTGTTTTATTCCCGTCAAAATCATGATGAATTCCTAGGTTTGAACTAGTCCTGCTGTTGATCACATTATCCAACGACCTGCAAGCCTACATCGGCATAACCCGAATACAGTTTTGACACTATTGAATGTCAACTGAATGTTATGAATGTCGCCCAATCATTTGGTGGTGAAGGAAAAAAACTGATTGCGACATGGGTATTGTCTGCATATCAACAAGTTTTATGTACTTCGGACTACACTGCGTTTGAGGATTTTTTGTATTGCTTTCTTTTTTGGAGTTCACTATGCACGGTAGATTTCTTTCTGTTGCTTTGGCTTTGGTGATGGGTTTTTACAGTTTGAGTGCTGAAGCCGCAAAGCGCATGGGCTCAGGCAAGTCTGTTGGCCAACAATCTAATAATGTCTCCCAAACACAAGGCACCAAGCCTGCACAAAATGCAACACCCGCTACCCCAGCTTCTTCACCGGCTGCGGCGGCACCACAAAGACGTCCATGGGGCGCTATGCTCGGCGGACTCGCAGCTGGTCTTGGGCTAGCTTGGCTTGCAAGTTCCATGGGGTTTGGGGAAGAACTTGCGCAGTTCATGATGTTTGGTCTCATAGCTTTGGTCATCATGATGGTTGTGGGTTACGTCATGCGACGCAGATCAACAGCCCAAAACACTGTGCAAAACACAAGTCCCTTGGCCTTTCAAGGTGCGGGGGCAACACCACCGCTACAGCAACAAACGACCCAATTCAATACACGTCCCCATGCGACCCATTCCTCATCGGGCAGCATGATTGGCTCAGCGGTCAGCGGATTTCAACCCACATGGTCAATCCCAGATGGCTTTGATGCCAACGGATTCCTTCATCAGGCCAAAGAAAATTTCGTCATCATGCAAGATGCTTGGGATCGATCGGATACTGCCAGCCTGCGTAAGCTGATGACAGACAATATGTTGACTGAAATCAAAGCACAAATTGCTGAGCGCGACGCCACCAGTTCTGTCGGCCAAATGACCAAAACTGAAGTGGTTTCCCTAGAGGCCAAGTTACTCGGCATTGAAGAAACATATGACAGCCACCTTGCCAGTGTGGAGTTCTCCGGAATGATTCGCGAAGATGCCGGATCCCAAGCCGAGGCATTCCATGAAGTCTGGAATATGTCACTCAGCAAAACCGCCAACAGTGGCTGGCTTGTGGCTGGTATCCAGGCTACCAGTTAATACAAAATCAAAGCTGCATCAAAGTCACTCTGTGACTTTGACGCCTTTCCAAAAAGCCACACGGCCGCGAATTTCTTCAGCCTGTGGCTTTGGATCTGCGTAAAACCATACGGCGTCATTGTTCAATTCACCGTTGACCAGCAGTGACAAATAACTGGCCTGTCCTTTCCATGCGCAAATAGTTTTGTGGTTGCTGTTAGAAACATAGTTTTGATTCAGTGACTCGGCTGGGAAGTAATGGTTACCTTCTAGCAAAACTGTGTCCTTGCTTTCGGCAACCAAGGTATCTTTCCAAATAGCTTTCATGATGGTGTTTCCTGTTTGTGGGGAATGTTGAGCCAGAGCAGGCCAAAGTACTGTTGTTGATCGGTCCAAAATGACCCAGCTCGTAGACCTGCTAACCGTGCCGCTTGTTGTACGCCGGCAATCGTGAACTTGTGGGAGTACTCCGTGTGAAGGGTTTCGCCTTGCGCAAACGTATACGCCTGTGCGTTTAGATGAACAGTTTGCGACTTCAAACTAAGCAAATGCATTTCAATTCTTTGCAACGGAGCGTTATAGAAAGCACTGTGCACAAATTGCGTCAGATCAAAATCACACCCTAGTTCTCGATTCGCACGTGTCAACAGGTTGAGGTTGAAGGCAGCCGTCACTTCTTGCGAATCATTGTATGCCGCGTGTAAAACCGCAGGTGACTTGATCAGGTCGACACCAAGCAACAAGGCGCCGCCACGCAAGTGCTCAGCACAGTTTTGAAAGAAAGTATGCGCTTGAGCGGGTGAAAAATTGCCGATGGTTGAACCTGGGAAAAATGCAACTCGCTTGCCTGTACCAGGCAAAGAAGATGGCAGATGCCATTGGTTGGTGTAGTCAGCCACCAAAGGAAGGATCTGCAGATTGACAAACTCAGTTTGCAACTCTGCACTGGCAGCATGCAAATGTGGGCCGGAAATATCCATAGGCACATAGCGAGATGGCTTGATGGCTGCATGAAGTAAAGAACGAATTTTTATCAATGAACCTGCACCAAATTCAATGATGTCAGCGTTTTCACCCATGTGTTTAGATATATCTTCTGCATGGGTTTGCAAAATGGACAACTCAGTTCGAGTTGGGTAGTACTCAGGCAATTCGCAAATACGGTCAAACAGGGCTGATCCCGCTTGGTCGTAAAAATATTTGGGTGAAATACGCTTGGGCGTTTGCGACAGCGCTGCTTGCATGTCCTGCATGAATAGCAGGCGTTCAGATTCAGTAGCGGTCATATTCAGTGGTTTGAGTTGTCTTTGGCTAAACGCAAGCCGCTGAACTGCCAGCGTACATGGGCAGGAAAAAAATTACGGTAGGTCTGGCGACTGTGTTGTGCAGGCGTTGCAAGACTGCCTCCACGCAGCACTTGCTGACCCACCATGAATTTGCCGTTGTACTCGCGTACCGCACCATTGGCCGGCACAAACCCTGGGTAAGGCTCATAGGCCGAGCGGGTCCATTGCCACACCTGTGAATACAAGTCGTGCATGGCTTTGTGAGTACTTGCAATTTCCCACTCAAATTCTGTGGGTAGACGGGCACCACACCATTGTGCAAATGCTGATGCTTCATAAAAACTCAGGTTAGCCACAGGCGCTTGTGGGTTGAGTTCTTGCAAGCCGTTCAAGCCAAACACCTGCCACTGGTCTGAGTGAGACCGAGGATCGTCAGGGGCCAACCAATACAGTGGGCATTGCCAACCGTTTTGCAGAACTTGAGAGCGGCCTTCGGAGAGCCAGAGGTCTGCGTTGTCATAGCCGCCGTCTTTGATAAACGACAGGTACTCGCCGCAGGTCACCAACCGATTGGCGATCTGAAACCTTTGAACAAACCGCTGATGTTTCGGTGTTTCGTTGTCGAATGAAAAACCTGCTTGATCAACTGATCTGCCAATCTCAGACAAGCTTTCATCAAACGAAAGCCATTGCATCTCTGCGCAAGAGGTTGGCGGGTATATGAAAGAAGTGTTGTAGGCAGGTAGCAAGGGATGACAAGACAGCAAATGCAAGGCATCGGTCAGAAATAACTCTTGGTGTTGTTGCTCGTGGTTCATGCCAAGCTCTATCAAGGCCAATAATTCTTCGTTGAGAGAATCTGTGTTCATCAACAGTTGTTGCATAGCGGCATCCACGTGCTGTCGAAATGCAAGCACCTGTTGCAACGACGGCCGTGTCAGCAATCCGCGCTGCGGACGCGGATGCCGTGGTCCCAAGGCTTCGTAATACGAGTTGAAAAGATAAGCAAAAGAAGCGTCAAACACTTGGTAACTGGGCAAAAAAGGTAGCAGCACCAAATTTTCAAAAAACCAGCTGGTATGCGCCAAATGCCATTTAGTGGGACTGGTGTCTGGCATTGACTGCACACACTGATCCTCGGCGCTTAAAGGCGCAGCTAGGTTCAAAGAGTGTTGGCGCAGAAATGTGTAGCGGTCTGGTAGCGAGTAATGCATGTACGTCAAATTTTATGCGTCAAACTGGTTTATTCAATTCACCCGATTTCATCAGGTCTAAAGTGCATGCCAATCTATTCATAGCCAAAAGTGATGTAGCCTATTCAGATGCAGTCTACTCTTCAGAAATTACAAAGCCATTCTCGATAAAATAAGCCTACACATTGCTGTTGATGAAGGAAATTGTATGAGTGAAGACCCAAGATGCTGTGGCACCGGAACCTGCATCATCAACGCGGATGGCGTTTGTTGGTGTGGCCAAGCATGGGACGGAGAAAAAATGTGTATGCCAAAAATAATGAAGAATGCTGATCTTGAAAAAGATAAAAAGACCGTTGATATGGATACCGATAGCTCTGATAGCAGTCGCATCAACCCACATTAGCTGGATTGAGGATGACTTAGGTGTTTTACTGACCGTGGCCGACAGTCCATTTGATTTGATTGGCACCTTGCGCAATCAGATGAATAAAGCCACAAGAAATTGTGAAAGCGTTGTACGTTTAACGCCTTCACAAGACAAGTACCAAATGGCTCAAAGCTTGATTCATTCTTACAGCCCACCAGACTCAAGATTTGCTCAACTGGCAAGCGTGTGGTCTTTGGGGTCTTGGGTTTTGGTAGAAGTTGAATTCAAGGACCTTCTTCCTGCAGTGGTCCTTATTAAAGATACAGACAAAGTCGCCTCCATAGTTCCAGAAGGAATTTGGAGTGGCTACACCAACCCACACAAATCAGCCTCATTCATACGCAAGTACCTCATCCAAAAAGTTGATTCCGCTCCTGTGGAACTGATCAATTGTTTTGACCCTCAATCGCAGTCGTTCAGATAAAACACCCATATGATGGAAACTGTCCATTCTTCAACATCAAACACAACCATCACGATTGGCTCATCCGCTATATGGTGACCACAAGCGCTTCGTACAAAGGGAACAAACAAAACTTGCCTAGCAAGCCCTGCCAAGTTTGCGGACGACCTATGACTTGGCGTAAGTCATGGGCGAAGAATTGGCAGGAAGTGAAATACTGTTCCGATGCTTGTCGAAAAAACAAAACAAGCAGTCATACCCCATGAGTTTCTCAAGGTAATCCTAGGCTTTTGCATATGAAAACATCCATTCGCCATCTGGTGCTTGTCTTGGGAGATCAACTCAACGAGGACGCTTCATCCTTTAACGGTTTTGATCCGACACTCGATGCAGTGTGGATGGCAGAAGTGGATGAGGAGTCTACGCATGTCGTATCTGCCAAGCAGCGCACAACGATTTTTTTAAGTGCCATGCGCCATTTCGCATTAGCCTTGCGTGAAAAAGGCTGGCATGTTTTGTACAGCGAGTTGGACGCACCAAACAACCAAGGCAGCTTAGCCGGGGAGCTTGAAAAAGCTTTAACCCAGCACCAACCCGACACACTCATCATGACCGCGCCCGGCGAATGGCGTGTGCTACAAAACTTGCGGGCAGTAGCGGCAAGGCATCAAAAGGTGTTAGAGGTGCGTGATGACATGCATTTTTTCAGCACGGTACGGGATTTTGCAGCGCATGCAGCCAATCGCAAGCAGATTCGGTTGGAATATTTCTATCGCGAACTCCGGCTCAAAACCGGCATCCTGATGGATGGGAAAAAGCCAATTGGCGGCAAGTGGAATTTTGATGCAGACAACCGTGGCAGCTTTGGCAAACACGGGCCAGTTGCGCTTCCCTCCCCCACACGCTTCGCACCCGATCAAATCACGCAAGAGGTGATTCGCTTGGTGCAACAACGATTCGCCCACCATCCTGGCTCAGTCGACAGTTTTGCTTGGCCTGTCACACGCCCACAAGCATTGCTGGCCTTGAGTGAATTTGTGGCGCATCGCTTACCAAGCTTTGGACTCTACCAAGATGCCATGTGGGAAGGCGAGGTTTGGCTTTACCACTCGCATCTGTCTTCTGCGCTCAATTTAAAGTTACTCAACCCAAGAGAAGTCTGTGAAGCAGCCGCTAAGGCTTATCACGAAGGGCATGCACCCTTAGAAGCTGTTGAAGGTTTTGTGCGACAGGTATTAGGGTGGCGCGAATACGTGCGAGGCATTTACTGGAGTCATATGCCTAACTACCTTGAGCTCAACACCTCGAATGCACAGGCCGCTCTGCCCGGCTTTTATTGGACGGGCCAAACAGACATGGCTTGCCTTCGTGACGCTATTGAACAAACCCTCAAGCATGGCTATGCACATCACATTCAGCGCTTGATGGTCACGGGCCTATACGCACTTTTATTAGGGGTCCAGCCTAAACAAGTCCATGCTTGGTATTTGGGTGTTTATGTGGACGCTGTTGAATGGGTGGAGCTTCCCAACACTTTAGGTATGAGTCAATTTGCCGATGGTGGCCTGATGGCCAGCAAGCCCTATGTGGCTAGCGGTAAGTACATAGACCGCATGAGCAACCATTGCAAAGGCTGCAAATTCAACCCCGCAGAGTCAACTGGGGACAAAGCCTGCCCTTTCACTACCCTGTATTGGGATTACTTGAACACCCATGCTGACACCTTAGCGAAAAATCCGCGAATGCTGATGCAGTTGAAAAATCTCCACCGGCTGACAGATGAAAACAAACTTCTGATTGCCGAGCAAGCCCAAAAGCATCGCTCATCAGTTCTGAGCCACCCACTCCCAGGTGCCGAGCACATAGACCCTTTATTCTGATCAGATAATCTACAATGTCTGACTTGTTTATAAACCAAGAAACCCAGGTAAGGAAACCTATGTATAAAGTCTTTAGTCTTGTTTTTGCTGTCCTTTTCCTTATTTCCGCTGGTTTGCAATGGAATGACCCAGACCCTTATTTATGGATCCCGTTGTACCTTCTTTCAGTTTTATCTTGCGCTTACGCTTTCAAGGGTATGAGTGCCAAACGCCTCAATATTTTTAACATTGCTGTTTATTCTGTTTATGCTGTGTACTTATTCTTGGAGAAAGACGGCGTGATTTCCTGGGCTACTGAGCACCATTTCGACTCCTTGACCCAATCTATGCTGGCCTCTTCACCTTGGATCGAAAACACCAGAGAATTTGGTGGACTCTTCATTATGTTGGTGGTTTGCGCCATCAATTTGTATGTCGGCAGACAACAACTGTCCGACGAAAACTTTTCCGAAGCAGACGAGAAGCACGTTAGTACCTGAACCTTCAACCCAAAGAAAGCCTTTATGTTTTTTTCCAGAATTTTTCAACTTCTTGTTGCCAGTCTGTGTGTGTCGTCCACTGCATGGGCAGAAACACCTATCCAATTGGTGAAGGTCGTAGGTGGCTTGAACAAGCCATTAGCCATGGTTCAGCCACATGGTGAATCGCGCATGTTCATCATGGAACACGAGGGACTGATCAAAGTTTTGGAAGACGGCAAAATCACCCACACACTTTTGGACTTGACGTCCAAAGTTCTGCCTTTTAACTCCGACTACAGCGAAGCCGGTTTGTTAGGCATGGCCATTCATCCCAACTTTCAGAAAAACGGAAAGATTTATGTGGCGTATTCTGCCCCCTTGGGGTCAGACAACACCGTCGCGCCAGCTGGTTATTCCCACCTCAATGTGGTGGAAGAATTTGTGGTCAGCAAATCTTCAAAAAATCGCATAGACCCTAATTCAGGTAAGCGTGTCCACTCTTTGCCTTGGCCGAATTTCAACCACAATGGGCATTGGATCGGTTTTGGTCCAGACCAAATGCTCTACATATCTACGGGTGATGGCGGCTACAAGGCCGAATGGACAGAGAAAAAGGCCAACTTCAACAGCCAAAATTTAGACAATTACTTCGGCAAAATACTTCGCATTGATGTTTCACAAAGCACCAAAAGCAAGCCTTACCGGGTTCCTGCTGACAACCCCATGGTCAAAGTACCCCAAGCACTTCCCGAAATTTGGGCATTTGGTTTGCGTGACCCTTGGCGTTGTTCTTTTGATACCAAAGGAAGCAAGCAGTTAATTTGTGGTGATGTACAAGAAGACAGCTTTGAGTCCATCAAGATCATTGAAAAAGGCAAGAACATGGGATGGCCGATAGTTGAAGGCAAAATGCGCTGCTTCAACTGGGACAACCCACAGTCCCACAAAGACAACTGCGACAAGTCAGCCATCAATCCTGCTGTGATCGAATACCCCAATTGCACTGCTGTGCCTGCCGGTTGCAAAGGTATCTCCGTGGCTGGCGGTTATGTACACCGCGGCAACTCCTCACAGTTGAATGGCAAGTATATTTTTGGCGACTGGAGTAAGCGGTTTGACCAAAATGAGGGTCAAGTTTTCGTTGCCACGCCAGCCAAGGAAGGTTCTTGGTCTATGGTTAACACCAGCATCAAAATGAGTGAGCCGACTGCCAATGGAAAATTGCCCTATATTTTGTCTTTTGCACAAGACAGCAGTGGCAATGTGTATGCTTTGACAGCTGTTAACAGCAAGCGCAACAAAGTGTTTGAAGACGCCATCTACATGGTCAAAGCAGATTGAAGCGCTGTCTTGGTCACCATTAGCCAAGACACCGCTTTACTCCGTCTAAGGTGATTTTTTGAGGGGTCACCTGTCGAATTAAGTTATTCTCGGGAATGAATTCGGATTCAACGTCTGTTCATTCACCAAGGAGTTGCCATGACCTGTGTCTTCACCCCTGCTCAACAAGCTGCTTTTGAGACAGATGGTTATGTGCTGATTCGCGGTCTGTTCGACTCGCAAGAGATTGCGCTTATGCGCAGTTCCATAGAGCAGGATCCGGACCTACAAGGCAGCTTGTACAACCGCAAGGACGCTCAGGGCAAAGCCACCATGATGGCAACTTGGAACCATCCCGGTGACAGCGCTTACGGGCTGGCCGCCAGAACTGAGCGCGTGGTTGACACCATGGAACAGATGCTCGGCGGTGAGGTTTACCACTACCACTCTAAGCTCACAGCCAAGGAACCCTTAGATGGCGGCGCTTGGGAATGGCACCAGGATTATGGTTACTGGTACCACAACGGCTGTTTGCTGCCACACATGGCGAGCGTCATGGTGGCACTGGACAAAGCCAACAAAGAAAACGGTTGTTTGCAGGTCTTGCGCGGCTCTCATTTGGCTGGGCGGGTGGATCACGGCATCATCCCTGGCGAGCAAGTCGGTGCAGACCCCAAACGCGTTGAAGAGATGTTGCGAACCATGACGCTGGAGTATGCGGAAATGGAACCTGGCGACGGCTTGTTTTTCCATGCGAACGTGATGCACCGCTCGGACCAAAACCGCTCGCCTAACCGTCGCTGGACGGTGCTGTTTTGCTATAACGCTGCACGAAATAATCCTTTCATCGCGCATCACCATCCGTTTTATACGAAACTGGACAAGGTCAGCGATGACGCCATCAAAAAGGC
>CAMDKR010000034.1 GCA_945901225.1 Bordetella parapertussis
AAGTCGCAAATAACGGCTCTATGGCCTCGCGTACAAGCTCCCTGTACCACCCGTCAAGCAGTTCCTTCTTTTTATCGGTGTCCATGCCCGGGCGAATCTGGAAGTGCATGCGGGTGTGTTTGAGTTCAATGGCTGGAGGGGCATCTACCTCAACGACCTTCATCAAGTACCGTTCACCCCAGACGTAATGGCTTTCCCGGCTCAAGAACTCCCTTGGGGTCTCCCTGTCCTGCTGGTTCAGCTTCGCCTGATGCTGGCAAATCCAACTTACCTTGGCAATGGCAAAGAGACGCACCGTGTCCAAGCTCATGTGGGACGGCGCAGCAATGGTGACCCGTCCGGTCGGCGGATGTACGCTCAGGTGGACATTCTTGATGTCCTTGTGGACAACGTCTACGGTCACTCCACCCACTGTGATCTGCGACTGCATCAATACTCCGTTTGAGCCAAGATGATCTTGAAAATGCGCTCCACCTCGGCAGTGTCATTGCCCAGCAATGGCAATAACGCAGCCTTGATGACGTTCTCTCTCGCCTGATTTCCTCGGAACGCATTGGGTTTGACCTTGCGAACAGTCTCATCAATTTTCAGAGCCAAGGCTTCGTTACTGCCAAGGTTGTTGAACAACGCCCTTTTCCCGGGCGTATTGAGCGCAGGTGGGGTAGCGGTCGCTGTGCCAGCCTGAACCTGCTTGGCAACCGCAGCTATCTGTTTGAGAAACTCCTCGTAGTCGATTTGCTTTTGTCGCAGGTCTTCCAAGATCTGGTTTAGCAAATCCGACATGCGGTCATAAAACGCTGGATCATTCAGGTGATCCTTCATTATTTTGCTGCGAACGTTGTTGGCAATCGTCTCAGCAACCGCTTTCTGGTTGCTTTGTATTCCCTTGGGCAGGCTGTTGATTGCGTCCGCAATACCGCTCTTGACAATCAAGTCCAGCAATCCAATATTGCCAAATGGGGAGATCGGCACAGGCTCGGAAGCTTCAATGTAGGTGTCGATCAGATGCCGCATATCAGCCTCATAGGCTTTGAGGTCGATGGTTTCGCCGCTGGCTTGCCGAATCACTTCCCGCAGCTTCAAATAGCGGTCAATTTCTCGCTTGATGCTGTCAATGGCTTGGGGGGTATATCCAGCCTCTTCCAGTTCATCTGAAATGTTTGCAAATGCCCTGACCAACGCCACGACTGATTTGTACAACGCAACACGCCTTGGCTCCATCATCTTGAGGTCGTCTGGGTTTTCAGTATTCCCACAAAAGTAGTGGATGTGTTCCAGTTCACCCTTGGGTGGTTGCACTGGTTCGCACAGCATCGCAATGACCTCCAACGCAGCATCCAAACGCTCACGCCCCTTCTCAAGCCGGTCTTTCAACAGAATTTCAGGATTGCCTCCACCCGTATCGGTATCGTCAAGCTCTTTGGTATAGACCGCTATAGCGCCCTGCAATTTGTTGAACAAGTCCTTGTAATCGACGATGTAGCCAAAAGTTTTGTCGTCCCCATCCAAGCGATTGGTTCGGCAGATGGCTTGAAACAAGCCGTGGTCTTGCATGGACTTGTCGATATACAAATAGGTGCAATGTGGTGAATCAAAACCAGTCAGTAGCTTGTCCACCACGATCAGCAGCTTCATATTGGCTGGCTGGTCAATGAACAACTGCTTCACCTGATCCTCATAGGTTTCCGTCTTATTCTTGCCCGGCTTGGGATCAATGTTTTTCAGCAGGTCGATATAGGTGTTGTAGATGAACTGCTTATCGGTTTCCGTATTCGCACCTGTTTCCTCAAGCGTCACATCCTGTGCCTGCGGGTTGTATGAAGTCACCACCGCACATTTGTTCTTGAAGACGGTCTTTTGAAACAGTTCAAAGTACTTGCATGCTTCAAAAATACTGGATGCCACCAAGATGGCGTTGCCCTTTTGGTTGGACAAGCGGGGTTTGGTGCTGAAGTCAAACACAATGTCTTCAACCACCCGCTCCATGCGTGAGCGAGAACTCAGCACGTTTTGCATCGTTCCCCATTGCTTACGCAGTTCGCCCTTTTGCCAGTCGTTCAAGCCTTTGGTTTTGGCTTCAAACCAAGCGTCAATCCTATGTTGCGATCCCAAGGTTTGCTCTATGTCTCTGGCTTCATAGATCAAGTCAAGTACCACGCCGTCTTCCACGCCCTCGTTGAACTTATAGGTGTGGATATACCCACCAAACACCTCTAGGCTGGTGGCCTTGTCTTCCTTGAGCAAGGGCGTACCGGTGAAGCCAATGAATACTGCACCGGGCAGCATGGTCTTCATTGTTTTGTGAAGCTTACCGCTTTGGGTTCGATGGCACTCGTCCACAAACACAAACAACTCTCCCACCGCCGGGCTGGGTTGCTTTTTCAGTTCCTCAATGAAAGCATCAAAGTTTTCAACCCCGCGCTTGCCAAACTTGTGAACGAGCGAACATAACAGGCGAGGCTTGGCTTGGCCCAGTTGCGCCATCAGGTCGTTGCCGCTGCTGGTACGGTAAATGGTTTCACCACTGCCCTGAAACACACCCTCTATCTGCTTGTCCAGTTCGTCCCTGTCGGTCAGGATCAGCACCCGGGCATTGGGCTTGTTCTCCAGCACCCACTTCGCCAACAGCACCATGACAATGCTTTTGCCACTCCCCTGCGTGTGCCACAAGATGCCGCTCTTGTAATCGTTGACGTGTTTCTGTGCAGCTTTGATGCCAAAGTACTGATGCACTCTTGGCAGCTTCTTTACACCACCATCGAACACAATGAAGTCGTGAACCAACTCCAGCAGCCTGTCCTTTTGGCACATTTTTAACAGGTACTTGTCCAACTTGAAGCGGGTGTTGTCAGCCTCGTCTTCTTTCCATTGAAGGAAGTATTTCTCTTCGGTCTTAATTGCTGCGTAGCTCAAGCCTTCGGTATCGTTACCGGCGAACACAATTTGGACGGTGGAGAAGAACCACTCGTTGAATTCCTTTTGCTGGTTTGAGAGCAACTGCCGAATGCCATCGCTAATGGAGGTGCGGCTGTTCTTTAGCTCAATAACCCCCAAGGCAATGCCATTCACATATAAGACCAAATCTGGGCGGCGCTCTAAGTTGCCTCGCAGCGTGACTTCTTCAGCAATGGCGAAATGGTTGCTCTCCGGATTGTCCCAATTGATAAGTTTGATGTTGTCAGCAACAGCACTGGCATCCACCTTCGCATCCACACCGTATCGCAACATGCTGTAGACCGCCATGTTGTTGTCGTAAAGGCTGCGGTTGGGGTTGTTGGCTTCAGTCCTTATCAGGTAAGTTGCACGGCTGATCTGGGCGGCTGAGTACCCGGCAGACAGAAAGTAGGCAGACAGCAGGTTCTCTTCAATGTTGCTGTTGTACTGGTCTGTTTTATCACCAAGGTAGTGGTAACCCAGTTCATCACGAAACAGTGCAAGCACACGCTTTTGTGTGGCGCTCTCAGGCTTACCTATGTTGCTCATGGGCTAATTGCCTTGATGAATTTTTGTGGTTGAAGATTCTGCTTCAAATACAAAGGATGTCTGGGTGACCCGTCACTGTTTAACTTCAAATAATGGAGATCGTAAGTTTTCTCTAAGAGGTTGGCAACATAAATGCCACGTTCTGAAAGTTTTTTTGGTGGTCTGCCATATGCAAGCACAATCATTTTTGATTGTTTTGCCATTTTTAAAATTGATTTGTCGTTTTCTGAGCCTACAGGATCATCGATCTTCAGCATATCCACACTTTTGGTAGCTCGGTAGGCATGTACTTTACCTATCAATTGCCCTCCAAAACCCCAAGTCCTTGCGTACGCACCAGTTTTAATCAAGGTCGTATCGCTATGGTCAAGATTAGCAACGCTTGGATTCATCAAAACCCAAAGAAGCATTGGCTTCATAGAGTCCCACACTTCACAAAGCTCGTAACGATACCTTTCACAGTCTGAAAATTTTGCAGTGACGATTGAGCCGGCAGGCCATTTGGGGCGTGATTTGCCACCGGGATCGTGTTTTGTTAATGATGTACTCACTAGATTAAATCCCCCGGCGAAACCAAGCGAGTCCTTCCAGTGAGCAGTTCTTGCATCATGCCTTGCTTGAGGGATGCGGTTTTATTTCGTCGCTGCTCAAGCCCAACCAACTCAGTGTCCATCTCCATTAGCGCCGAAGCAATAGCAACTTGTTCGCTAACAGTTGGCGGTAGTTGAACGGGAATAGCATCGGCAATAGACTGGTTGATATTTGTCAGTGCTGATGCTTGCGAATTGTCAATGAGCCATCTTCTCGTATTTTCCTCACGCAGCGCATAAAACAAAAAGGTCGGATCGGCAATTTCATGTCGTGCGCGTGCGCGGTATGCGAATCCAGAAAAAATTACTGGTTCGTCGCATCCGAGAAACTGACTTGGATAACCAATGCCATCTCTTTTCACTGATGACTTACCGAAAACGATATCTCCTACTACAAGACATCGCGCATCAACTTCACTCTGAGTCACCTTGATACGACTGAGTCGTTCAGTTCGGATTGATGTTTTGTCGTACAAGTCCTGAACTGTCACGTACAGCACACCACTCCCCATTTCACTTAACGGCTTGTTAATTCCTGTGCTTATTTCGGCGACGGACTTTAATCGCTTTACCTCCCACTCCCCACTAAACCCCGGCAGGCGTGTCTGCCCTGTAAGCAATTGCTGCATTGCAGCTTGTTTGAGGTTGCGCTTTTTGGCGATGAGGCGGTCGAGTGAATCAAGCAGTGCATCAATATCAGATAGTGCAGTGGCAATCGCACGTTGTTCTGCAATTGGTGGCAACTGAATTGGAAACGGTCGTAAGGGTCCCGCACTTAAAACCCCCATCGTCCCACCTTGTGCCATCCTCTTTAATAACGACTGAACCACATCAGAACAAAAAAGGAATGCGAAGAACTTAGGACATAGACGAGCCTTGTCTAAGGTAAAACGAATCAGTCGAGGATTTATAACTCCGGGAGGTGCGCCATCCGGGATAACTAGAAGTTTTCCAGCCGTTCCAACAAGGCTTAAGAGAACGTCCCCCGGTCTGACAGCGCAGCTTTCAAGTTCACGGTATTTTTTCAGGGTGATGAAGTAGTCGCCGTAGAGAAAGTCGCCACGAATAACCTGCTCCTGCCCGTACACCTTGTACCCAGTTGGGACATATATGTCCTTGGTTAGGGAAGACCCAAAAGGCCCTGCTTTGATTGGTGGAATCGATCCAACCCCAAGGGAATCGAGTCGCTTTACTTCCCATTCAGCCGGGATAACTCCGACTTCGGTCTGTTTATATCCGGACCTCACTTCCATGTGACCCCCATCTTCTTCAGATGCTCATCCACCTTGGCTGAAAGCGCAGCAACCTCATCCACGATCTGCGGCAATGGCAATTCATAGCGTTCAGCCAATTCACGGAGACGCCCGGTCAATGTCTGCGAGACGCGATCAAGTTCGCCCTGAACAGCAGTTGCCAGCGCAGCAATCCATTTGTCATCCACCACCAGCGTTTTTATATCTGTTTCGTTTAGCTTGGGGTATTTGATGTCAAGCTTGGCATCAAGGTCCTCTTTCGCTGCCTTAAGCTTGGCCTTGAAATCTGTTTGCTTATCAAGCAAAGCTGAGTATTCTTTTAGCGCCTCACCCTCATCAGCATATTCTGCGTCTTTGCCGATTTCCTTAAGGCGTGCTTTGATTGCCTTTGCTGTGATTTTTAGTTTGTCACCATCACCTTCAATGACATCAAGAAGCAGCCCTTCATCACCGCCATACTCCTCCATCATCTCCAGAAGTTGTTGATCAATATCAACTAGGTTTGCTTCTAGTGCATCAATCAAGTCACGCTCAGTGATGAAGTACCGAGCAATTAAAACTGGCGCAGGAACTAAGTCAGACTTGAAGCGACGCTTACCTTTTAAATAATCATGGCTTTCAGGCCATACCATTTTTTTGTTCTTGTCTTGTACCTTTAGGATTTCACGCGGTTGCGCCCCTGTGTACCACCCACTGCTTGCAATGATGTAGCAGTCATCTTGCATACACTCCGCCCAGTAATCCATGAGGTGCTGGTATACGTCATAAGCGGCCACCAACGGAGCATGCTTAAAGTTTTGTAGCAATGACTCGGCAATGTTTTCAATCAGCGCCTTGGGCAGACCATCTTTGTCCATACCCGTCAGGTGTGGCGTATTGGCTTTCCTCCATTTGGCAAACAACTCCGTGGCTTTGGCATTGAACGCCGTGAACTCTGGATGACCGAAGATGGTTGGCTTGATTTCGCTTTTGGCAATACGCAGTTGGCTATAGCCCGGACGCAAGTCTTCAAACAAGGCCGCACGGACAGATGGAATGACCTGCCAGTAGGCATGCAATGCATCCAAATCTCGGTTGGGGATACCTCCACGCAAGTGGCCTTCAATGTCTTGCAAGTCCTCTGCTTCGGTACTGTCGATGTAGCGTGGCAGGTTCAGGTTGTAGTCGTTCTTGGCATCACTGATTTCAGCCACAGGAACCATGCGGGCATAGCCGGGGATGTCTGAATGCTTGTTGAACGTGTCCACGATGCGGTGGAGGTCTTGCTCACGCAAACGGTTCTTGGGGCCGTCCTTGCGAAAGCCTTTGGACGCATCCACCATGAAGATACCCTTACGGGCGGTTGCACCTTCCTTGTCCAGCACAATGATGCAAGCTGGGATGCCAGTACCGTAAAACAGATTAGCAGGCAAACCAATGATGGCCTTGATCACGCCACGCTGAATCAGGTTCTTGCGGATAGCGCCTTCTGCATTGCCTCGGAACAATACCCCGTGCGGCAAGATGACAGCGCCCTTACCTGTGGACTTGATGGAGCGCAGGATGTGCAGCAGGTAGGCATAGTCGCCCTGCTTTCCCGGTGGGATGCCATAGCCATCAAACCGACCGTAAGGGTCGTCGTCCGGGGTTAAGCCAGTACTCCATCGCTTGTCGCTGAAAGGTGGGTTGGCAACCACGTAATCAAATGTTTTGAGGGCATCGGCTTCCTTGAACAATGGGTTAGCCAGCGTGTTGCCCTGCTTCACCTCAGCCGTGGCGTAGTCGTGCAAGATCATGTTCATACGGGCCAAGCCAGCCGTGGCGTTGTCCTTCTCTTGACCGTATAGCGTCACCTTCACGCCCTTGCCGCGCTTGGCCTCATCGCCGATCTTCAGCAACAGAGAGCCAGAGCCGCAGGTCGGGTCGTAGACGGTGGTGTCATTGGTGGTTTGGGCGTTATGGATACCCAGCACCTGCGCCATGATGCGGCTGACCTCTGCGGGGGTATAGAACTGGCCCTTACTCTTGCCGCTTTCAGTGGCAAAGTGGCGCATCAGGTATTCATAGGCATCGCCCAACAGGTCGTCACCGTCTGCTCGGTTTTGTGAAAAGTCCAACGCCGGGTTTTCAAAGATGGCGATCAGGTTGGTCAGGCGGTCAACCTTTTCCTTGCCGTCACCCAGCTTGGCTGGATCGTTGAAGTCGGGCATGTCCGACAACTTGTTGGCCTCAGCCAGCGGCCCCAGAATCTTTTTGTTGATCTGGTCGCCAATGTCGGTCGTACCTTTTAAAGCCACCATGTCGGCGAAGCTGGCCCCGGCGGGGATGGTGATCGGGGCATAGGGCTGACCAGCGTACTTGTCGCTGATGTACTTCACAAACAAAAGAACCAGCACGTAGTCTTTGTACTGGCTGGCATCCATGCCGCCGCGCAGTTCGTCACAGGACTGCCAAAGGGATGAGTAGAGGTCGGATTTTTTGATTGCCATGAAGCTGCTGTCGTCAGTGAAAGTTGTGGGTGCTTTTAAACGCTGATCTGCGTTTTGCAATGCCCCATTGTTGATGTATTGCCATGACAATTGTGGCTACATGATAGTTAACTTTAAAGTATTACTTATATTGACTTGAATATTCTGTTCAAAAGCCAAATTTTCGACCAAATAAATATGGTTCGAGTTAAGATATAAGCTCATCAAGAGGGTGGTTAAACCACCGCCAACCTGCCCACCCGGGCAAGGTGGTCACAGCGAAAGCTAGATGCGGCCTAACAGGCAACCAAGCGGGTCACAGCCCTCTTGATGAGGGCTTTTTTCATGGGTGGATTTATTCCTACTTGCCACACCCAGACATCCGTCAAAGTGGCTAAATTGGAGATTTTTATGGCTTTATTTCCGAAGCAAGATGGTAGGCGTCAAACCCTTTGGGGTGGAACTAGCTCAGAGATTCATGGCCCTGAGCATTGGTATGCAAACATATGCCCAGACATAGATGATTTATGCGTCGTTGAAGATGCAAAAGCCATTGTTGATGCCTGCTACCCGCAAACCAACAGAACCTACTTTGGTGGCCACTACTACTCTTTTTCAACACGTGAGTATTTGCTCAATCTTTTGCTTTTTTACTTTGTTAGCAACAAACGCTTTCCTGTTGGTCAAATTTGTATTGTTGACAAATGGGTATGGGATGTTGAAGCGTACCGAACAGTCAATGGGTGGGTAACTGGAACCTTTTGGCGGTTTTTACCAAGGCAGAAATTTTTTCGCTCTGGGCACTGGATAAACATCCCATCCCTTGATGACGCAAGAAAGATACTGGCTCTGAAACCGATCCGGTAAATTTACAGCGGGGGTAAGATATGAACTGAATTTAATGGTTAGCGCGGCTAATGTGGGGGAATAAACGGGGGAACAAAATCAATTTTATGATTTCTTGGTTCTTTGTTTACAAGGCTTTCAAGCCATCTTTCAATAGACCCCAGCTCCACCAATCATGAGGGCTCGGCAACACGCCGAGCCCTTTTTTTTGCACCATCACGCCATGGTGGGAAGTGTTAACTGGCGCAGACATTCACGCCTCTACAAAGGCCATGCGGCTTTAAATTAAAACTTATAAGTTAAAAATTAGCGTCTTAGGCACGGAAATTTTATAAATAGAAATATTCAACTAAATTTTTGCCAAAATCACCCGATACGTCAAATTCCACTTATTTAATAAATTTTTACCTTTTGGAGCTTTAACTATGTCTTACGAACGACTTCTCCCCGCGTCTTCCCCCGTAACGCCTAACTGCGCATGTTGCGCCCCTGCGCCTTTGCGCTCTGGCCTTGGCGTGAATCGCCGTGGTTTTTTGAACCTTGGCGCTGCTGGCGTGGCCGGTGCGGCTTTGTCCAGCATGGCGCCTGGCAAAAGTTTTGCCGCCAGCGGGAATTACGAAGCCATGTTGGTCAACTGCATTGACCCACGTTTCACCACCCTGAGCTGGCAGTACATGGGCTTGATCCAAGGTGTGAGTCGTGAAAAGCTCGAAGACAACTACAGCCACTTTGTGATGGCCGGCGGCCCCATTGGCGCGGTGCATCCTAAATTCGCTGCCTGGCACGCTACCTACTGGGATAACTTGGACGTCACCGTGTCCTTGCACCACATCAAACGCGTGATTGGCATTTCCCACCGCGACTGCGGTGCGGCCAAATTGGCGTTCGGTGCTGATGCGGTGTCTGACAAGGACAAAGAAACCGAAGCCCATTCCGAAGCCTTGAACATGTTCCGCAAGGAAGTCAACAAACGCCACCCCAAGCTGAGCGTGATCACCGGCATCATGAACACCAACGGTCGTGTTGATTTGATCGGCTAAGCCAAGCTTTTTAAAAAACCTAGCAACAAGGCGTTGACCTCATCGGGGCGCTCTTGCTGCACCCAATGGCCTGCATGTGGAATGAGCTGACACAAGCGCATCTGACTGCAGGCTTTGGTTTGCATGGCCTCATACGCGCCAGGCATTTGATAGACGCCCCAGTCTGACGCGCCGGCAATGAACGCCGAGGGAACGTCGATGGTTTTGCCGCCCCATTGCTGCCCCAGTCGGGCAAAAAGTGCAGCATCAGTGCCACAGCGGTACCACTGCAAGCCCCCTTGAAAACCCGTGCGTTGGTACTCGCCCACGTAAACCGCCAATTCGGTGTCTGACAGCCATTGGCAAGCAGCGATGTCCTCGCTTGAAGGCATGAAAGGCGCGACCGCCTCGGCCATGGTGTCGTTGGCACCCATGATGTAGTAGTCGGGCAATTCGGCCCAAGCCTGCGCCGTCCAACCGGCCAGAGGATGGGGCTGGTTGGGCGCCCAATCGGCGCTTTTGACGTGGTAGTAAGCGCGTAAAAACGCATGCAAGCCTTGTGGTGCATGCCACATATCGGCATTGGCCTCGGGTCCTGAGTAATACCACTGGTAATGCTGGCGTGGCGGCTGCAAGCTGCCCAAGTCGTGAACCACGTCGTTGATTTTTTTGTGAACAGCGAGCGCATCGGTGCTGGGAGGGGGACCTGCGAACGGTGCGCTCATCATCGCCACCGCATGAAACACATCGGGACGCGTCAGCGCACACCACGCAGCCACTGGCGAACCAAAATCATGGCCTATCACACAAGCTACATGCCTATGCCCTAAGGCCTCCACCAAAGCCACCGCGTCGTCCACCAGTTGCAGCATGTGGCTAGCTTGCCAATCGCCGTCGAAGCGGTCGTCGCCGCCGGTGGTACGGCCATAGCCGCGCTGATCGGGAGCCACCACGTGGTAGCCAGCCGCAGCCAAGACGGGTAACTGGTGCCGCCAACTGAAAGCCAGTTCTGGGAAACCGTGCAGCAACAGCAGCAAGGGCTTCTCGGCCACTCCCTCCTCATAGCCCGCTTCAAGGTAATGCATGTGCAAGCCTTGGGCTGTGTCGGCGTAGCCAGCGCGGACGCCCTCGGGCAGGGGCAGGGGTGGAAGTGGGGTGCTCACGGCAAGGGTACTTTCAAGTGGGTGCTTAGGTCGGCAAACGCAGTGGCAGTTGACGCAAGCGTTGGCCGGTCAAGGCAAACACTGCATTGGCGACCGCAGGGGCCACGGGCGGTGTGCCGGGTTCGCCCACGCCTTCAGGGTGCTCTTCACTTTCGATGATGTGGGTGTCCACCACCGGTGCTTGTGGCAGCCGCAGCACAGGGTAGTTATTGAAGTTGCTTTGTTGCACACGGCCTTTGTCGATGGTGATTTCGCCAAACATGGCGGCTGACAAACCAAACACCACTGAACTCTCCATTTGCTGGGCAATCAACATTGGGTTGACGGCGATGCCGCAATCGATGGCACACACCACACGGTGCACCACGATTTGCTTGTTCTGTATCGACACCTCGGCCACTTGGGCCACGATGCTGCCAAACGATTCATGCAAAGCGATGCCCAAGGCCCGTTGCGCACCATCGGCACCCACCGCAGGCGCTTGTCGCCAGCCGCTTTTGTCGGCGGCGGTTTGCAGCACCTTGGCATGGCGCGGATGGTTTTTCAGCAACCCTAAGCGAAAGTCCAATGGGTTTTGTCCGGCAGCAAAAGCCATTTCATCGACAAAACTTTCTTTGAAAAACGCTTGGTGTGAGTGACCGACCGACCGCCAAAAACCCACGGGAATGGGCAGGTCCACCGCCACATGCGCAATACGCGCATTCGGGCATTCATAGGCTTGATCGAATGCGCCTTCAGCGGTGGTTTTGTCGGGGCCAGCACCAGGCAAGCCAAACGAACGCGCCATGACTTGCGGCACGATGGCTTGGCTGGCCGAGGTGTTTTGCCACGCCACCAACTGGCCTTGTGCGTCCAAGCCTGCGTGGAAGCGGCTGATGCAAACAGGGCGGTAGAAGTCGTGTTGCATGTCTTCGCTGCGGCTCCACATCGTTTGCACCGGTGTGCCCTCCATGGCTTTGGCTACCACTGCGGCTTGGGCAATGATGTCCATCTCTAAGCGACGGCCAAAACCGCTGCCCAGCATGGGGATGTGCAGCTGCACTTTGCTCACATCAATACCCAGTTGGGTGGCCACCACCTTGCAAGCCAGATCGGGCACTTGGGTGGAGGCCCACACTTGGGCTGCACCATCTTTGAACCACACGGTGCATCCCATGGGTTCCATGGTGGCATGGGCCAAATAAGGTGCGTGGTATTCGGCTTTCACTGTGCGTGCCGCTTTTTGCAATGCGCTGGCAGCATCGCCATTTGAAAAATAGGCAAAACCTGTGTCGCTGTCCAAGGCTTTGCGTAATTCGGCATCTATGGTGTCGCTGGACCACGCAGAAGAAGGCGCGTTGTCCCACTTCACTTCCACTTGCGTGAGCGCCTTCATGGCTTGGTAGGTGGATGCGGCCACCACCGCCACACCTGCGCTGGTGCCATGCAAGGCGTCGATCGCCAGCACTTTTTTCACACCCGGCATGGCAAGCGCTTTGCTGTCGTCAAAGCTTTGCAGCTTGCCGCCCAGCATGGGGTTCATGCGCACACAGGCAAACAGCAAACCATCGGGGCGAATGTCTCCAACGAACAGGGCAGAGCCGTCGCTTTTGGGCGCAATGTCCAAGCGCGGCAGGCTTTGTCCAATCAGTTTGAAATCCACTGCAGGCTTGAGCGTGATGGAAGGCGGCAAGCCAACTTTGGCCGCTGCTGCCGACAGTTCACCAAACGTGGCTTTTTTGCCCGAGCTGTGCGAGACCACGCCGTCTTTCACGTCGCACTCGCTGGTGGGTACTTGCCACTGCTGGGCGGCCGCACCCACGAGCATTGCTCGAGCGCTGGCACCGGCTTCGCGCATGGGCAGCCACAGGTCTTTGATGCTGGTTGAGCCGCCGGTGAACATCAGTCCCATCTCACGCATGGCTTTGCGCACCAACCACTGAGCGCTGCTTTTCACCATGCCTTGGTTGTCGGGGTGAAACGGCAAACCATCGGCCACGCCGGCGAGGTTGTTGTAAATATTGTCGTTGGGCGACTGCTCAAAGCGCACTTGGTCCCAGCGGGCATCAAGCTCTTCGGCCAGCAACATGCCTAAGCCGGTGAACACGCCTTGGCCCATTTCCGATTTGCTCATCACAACAGTGACGCTGTCGTCTTCGCCTATGCGCACCCAGCCATTCAAGGGGGTGGTCTTGTCAATCGCAGCCAAGGGTTGGCTGGGGTTCATTCGCTGGCGCGGGGGCATGACACCCCAACCAATGGCCAAAACGCCGCTGCCTGCGGCTAGGGCGGCCAGTACATGTCTTCTTTTCACAGCGTGTCCTAAGGAGATGGAGGTTGTCATTATGGCGAGTGTGTGTGAAGGCCTGCGGCTTGGGTGAGCCGTTAGCATTGAGCGCATGACA
>CAMDKR010000035.1 GCA_945901225.1 Bordetella parapertussis
TGCAAATGCTGATGAATCTGGTCCATGGTGGTGATGCCGCCGTTGATGACAAACCGCAGATGGGGGAAGTCAAGTTTCAAGCGCACTACCCAATCAGGTTTCAAAGGCGGTAAATCGCGGTTTTCCTTGGGCGAAATGCCTTGCAACCATGCGTTACGGGCATGAACGATGAACAGCTCGCAGCCCGCTTCTGACACCGTGCCCACAAAGTCGCGCACAAAGTCGTAGCTCTCCACCCTGTCAATCCCAATGCGGTGCTTAACCGTCACCGGGATACTTACCGCATCGCGCATGGCTTTCACACCATCGGCCACCAGTTGCGGCTCGGCCATCAAACAAGCGCCAAACGCACCGCGCTGCACCCGTTCGGAAGGGCAACCACAGTTGAGGTTGATTTCGCCATAGCCCCAACGCTCGCCCAGCTTGGCGGCTTGCGCTAAATCTGCCGGTTCGCTGCCGCCTAACTGCAAGGCAACAGGATGCTCTGCTGCGTCAAAGTCCAAATGACGCGGCACATCGCCGTGCAGCAAAGCGCCGGTGGTCACCATCTCGGTGTAGAGCAAGGCGTGGCGCGACAGCAGACGATGGAAATAACGGCAATGCCGGTCTGTCCAATCCATCATGGGGGCGACGCTTAACCGGCCAACGGGTGAAGAGATAGTTTTCAAGGGTAGGTTGTCACTTCACATTAAAACAACTGCATTTGCTGGTTCTGCAGCAAATGGTTGGCCACAAACTGCCACAGCAGACGGTGATGGGTATTTTGATGCCAATGCGGTTGCAACACCTTTTTGCTGTACCAATGCTGCTGGCTTTCTAAATGGCAGCCAATCAACCCCACACTGCCCTGCACCACCGCCATGGGGTCGCCATTGGCATAGCTGGCAAGGGTGTGGAAGGCGCCGCCCACATAGGTGGGGCCGTCATAAAAATACATGCGCTTGTCTTGCCCCTGCCAGTTCACAGCGGCCACGGTGCCATAGGAAGATCGAATGTCGGCACGGGGGCGCTTGATGTACTGCACACAGCGAGTGCCTTGCAACAAATTGAAGTAATACGCATCAGCCCAATACGCGCCCATGCAAATGCCCAAGTACTTGCCGCCGCGCTGCATAAAGCCCCGCACATCGTTCAAGTTGTCTTTCAGCGCCGATCGAAACGCGGTGGCTTCACCATCACCGCCTGGGAAGACAACCAAATCCACGTCATTGAAAAAACCATCTGCCACTTTGTGCTTGGTGAAAATCTTGATACGGGCCAAGCTCGACATGGCGGCGATCACGCCGTTCACAGAATCAGCCGAACAAATAGGGTGGTGCAAAAAAACAGCGATGGTGGGCTTCATCGACCTGCACACCCCATGTCAGTGCGCCATGGAAAGCACCACATTGCCAATCGACTGACCCGCTTCCACCAGTTCGTGGGCTTGCACCACTTGGTCAAGGGTGAAAGATGGCAACAAGCTGTGCTGTAAGCGGCCGCTCCCCCACTTGCATCACGTCTTTGGCTTCGCCATTGCTTTCGTACCAAGCTGCTTTCATGCACTGTTTCCTTTTCTTTACATCTGACCTTGCGCTTGCAAAGCCTTGCATACCGCCTCTGTCACCTGCACCGTGGTGGCTTGTCCACCTAAGTCACGGGTGTGCAAAGCGGGGTTACCGGTGACTTGTTCAATCGCTTGCATCATGCGCCCCGCTGCCAACGGTTCCCCCAAGTGCTCGAGCATCATCACGCAACTCCAAAACGTGCCAATCGGGTTGGCCAAGCCTTTGCCCATGATGTCAAACGCCGAGCCATGGATGGGCTCGAACATTGAGGGGTAGCGCCGTTCGGGGTCAATATTACCGGTGGGCGCAATGCCCAAACTGCCGCCCAAAGCCGCGGCCAAATCGCTCAAGATATCAGCGTGCAAATTGGTCGCTACCAAGGTGTCCAAAGATTCAGGGAGGTTGACCATGCGAGCGGTGGCAGCGTCTACCAACTCCTTGTCCCAGTGGACATCGGGGAACTCGAGGCTGATTTGCTCGGCGATTTCATCCCACATCACCATGGCGTGGCGTTGGGCGTTGGATTTGGTCACCACCGTCAACAACTTGCGCGGACGCGACTGGGCCAAGCCAAAGGCGTAGCGCATGATGCGCTCCACCCCTGTGCGGGTGAGGATGGACACATCGGTGGCCACCTCCGTGGGGTGGCCTTGGTGCACACGCCCGCCAATGCCGGCGTATTCGCCTTCGGAGTTTTCTCGAACGATGACCCAGTTGAGCTGTGCAGGGGTGCAGCGCTTCAATGGGGCATCGATGCCCGGCAAGATACGGATGGGACGAACATTGGCGTACTGGTCAAAGCCTTGGCAAATTTTCAGACGCAGACCCCATAAAGTGATGTGGTCGGCAATCTCAGGGTCGCCCGCCGAGCCAAACAATATCGCGTCGTGTTCACGCAAAGCTTGCAAGCCATTGGCTGGCATCATCTCGCCGTGGGCGCGGTACCAGTCGCCACCCCAGCCAAACTGGGTGAAGGCAAAACGCAAGGCCGGTTGATGCTGACCCAAGGCTTGCAGAACTTGCTGACCGGCAGGAATGACTTCCTTGCCGATCCCGTCGCCTGGGATGCAGGCGATGCGAAAGGTTTTCACGCTTAGCCCATGTGCAGGCCGCCGTTGCAGGAAAAGTCTGCACCAGTGGTGAAGCCTGATTCGTCACCCGCAAACCAACCCACGATGGAGCCGATTTCTTCGGGTGTTCCCAAGCGCTTGACAGGAATGGTGGCGACAATTTTGTCCAATATTTCCGGCTTGATGGCCTTGACCATGTCGGTGCCGATGTAGCCAGGGCTGACCGTGTTGACGGTCACGCCTTTGTTGGCCATTTCTTGGGCCAAGGCCATGGTGAAGCCGTGCATACCGGCTTTGGCCGCAGAGTAATTGGTTTGACCGGATTGGCCTTTTTCGCCGTTCACCGACGAAATTTGGATGATGCGTCCCCAGCCTTTTTCCACCATGCCAGGCACCACTTGTTTGGTGACGTTGAACATGGCGTTCAAGTTGGTGTCGATCACGGCCTTCCAGTCCTCAGGCGTCATCTTCAGGAACATACGGTCGCGGGTGATGCCGGCGTTGTTCACCAAGACATCGATGGGGCCATGTTCAGCCACTGCTTTGGAAAATGCGTCGGTGGTGGATGTCCAATCGGCCACATTGCCGACAGACGCATAAAAGGTATAGCCCATGGCTTTTTGCTCGCCCAACCATTTGTCAAAGTCACGGCTGGGGCCGCAACCGGCAATGACCTTGTAGCCCATTTTGTGCAAGCGGTGGCAAATGGCAGTACCGATGCCGCCCATGCCGCCGGTCACGTAGGCGATTTTTTGACTCATGGTGTTAACTCCTGTGGTTGTTTCAAATAAGGGTTTGTAAGCCTCTAAGCACGTGCTTTGACGTAACGCCCGGGGCTGGGTTCAATGGCCTTGAACTCACCACGGCCATATTTTTTGGGTGCAGCCACTTGTTGTCCGCCATGTTTTTTCAACCAAGCCGACCAGTCGGGCCACCAACTGCCTGGGTGTTCTTGGGCTTTGCCGCTCCAGTCGGCAAACTGCTTGGGAAACTGGCTGTCTTTACTTGTCCAATAACTGCGTTTTTTGGCTTCGGGCGGGTTGATAACCCCAGCGATATGGCCAGACGCGCCCATCACAAAACGCTTGGGGCCTTGGAACACTTGCGTGGAGGCATACGAGGCATCGATGGGCACGATGTGGTCTTCGCGTGAACCATAAATATACAAAGGCGTGTCTACACGGCGCATGTCAATCGCTTCGCCACACACCACTGCCTTGCCTGGCTTGATGAGGTTGTTTTCAAGGTAGGTGTTGCGCAAGTACCAGGTGTACATGGGGCCAGGCAGGTTGGTGGCGTCGCTGTTCCAGTAGAGCAAGTCGAAAGGCGGGGGCGTCTCGCCTTTGAGGTAATTGCCCACCACATAGTTCCAGACCAAATCGTTGGGCCTGAGAAAACTGAAAGTCTGGGCCATGTCACGACCGGCCATCAAGCCGCCCTCAGAAAACTGGGCTTCACGAAATTTCACAAAAGCTTCATCGATGAACACATCGAGCACGCCCGTGTGTGCGAAGTCAACCAAAGTGGTCAGCAAGGTGGCGCTGGCGACAGGGTCTTGCCCGCGAGCAGCCAACACCGCCAAGGCGTTGCTGAGGATGGTGCCCCCAACACAAAAACCCAAGGCGTTGATTTGAGGCATATTGCCGATGCGTCGTGTGACCTCTATAGCTTCTAGCGCACCTTTTTCCACATAGTCGTCCCAGGTGGTATGCGACATGGACGCATCGGGGTTGCGCCAACTGACGACGAAGGTGCGGTGCCCTTGCGCCACGGAATAGCGAATCAGCGAGTTGGTGGGCTGAAGGTCAAGGATGTAAAACTTGTTGATACAAGGCGGGATCAGCAAGAACGGGCGCTGGTACACCTTGGACGTGAGCGGTTTGTATTCCAGCAACTGAAACAACTCGTTTTCAAACACCACCGCGCCTTCGCTGGTAGCGACGTTTTTGCCCACCTCGAAGACGCTCTCGTCGGTCATGGACACATGGCCTTGCTGCAAGTCGTGCAACATGTTTTGCACGCCTTGGGTAATGCTCTCGCCTTTGGTGTCTATGGCTTTTTGTTGCGCCTCGGCGTTGAAGGCCAAGAAGTTGCTGGGCGCAGACGCTGCGGCCCATTGCTCCACCGCAAAACGAATACGCGCCTTGGTTTTGTCATCGGTGTCCAAGGCTTCGGTCAAAGCCATCATGGTGCGGGTATTGAGCAAATACAGGGCGGCAGAAAACGCTGCCACTGGGTTGTGCTGCCATGGTTCGGCAGCAAAACGACGGTCTTTGAGCTTGGGGTTGTCGAGCAGGCCTTGTTGCCACAATGCCAGCGCATCTTGGGCGTAAGTCGATTGCAGCTCGGCAATTTTGTCGGTGTGAAAACTCAGGTGCGGTACAGAGGGCATGGCGTTAAGGTGATGGCTGTGAAGTCATCTTATGCCAAACCTCTTACAAGATACTTCCAATCAACCAAGCAAACCGATGCCTGCGGCAAAGCGACCGGTGACGCCATCGCGTCGGTAGGAAAAAAATACCTCGGGGTTGGAAAAAGTGCACCAAGAAGGTGTGCTGTCGTTGCCTTCGATAGACGTAAGGGGCCACTTGGCTAACTGAATTCGAGCTAACTGGGCCAAGTCGCAAAGGTATTGACCACTGGCCGCCAAGGGTTGAAAGGCCGAAACAGACAGAGGGTCTTGGGCAACAACGGCTTGGCGCACCTCCTCGCCCACCTCAAACGCTTGCGGGCCTATGCAGGGGCCAAGCCAAACCTTCACGCCGTCCAAGGCAGCGCAACTGCGCAAAGCGCGCCGCGTTGCCTCCAACACACCGCCTGGCCCTGACAGGCCAGCCAAGCCACGCCAACCCGCATGGGCAGCGGCCACCACTTTCTTGGCAGGGTTGTAAAACAGGATAGGCAAGCAGTCGGCCACCATGATGGTGCACGCAACACCGGCCTCGCTTGTGAAACAGGCGTCCGCTTGCTGACCATCAGGCGTATCGTGGTGCAACTGCGACACCACATTGCCATGCACTTGTCGCATGAACACGGCGCGTTGTTGCAACTGAAACGCCAGCAACTGGCGGTTGTTGAAAACCGCTTGGGGGTCATCGCCCACATGGTTGCCCAGGTTGAAGCTGTCATAAGGGGACAAAGAAGACCCCCCTGCCCGATGGGTGCAGAACACTTGAGCCCCTGACCACTGGGGCAACAGGGCAGAGGCTTTAGGCTTCAAAGTCGGGGCAGGCAGAAGGTTGGGCGGCTTGAAAACTGGGCAAGGCCATACAGGCGTCAAACACTTGCAAAGTGCGGTCCAAGCCGCTCAAGTCCACCTTGAAGCGGTTGGCATTGAAGATTTGCGGCACCAACACACAGTCCGCCGTGCTGGGTTGATCGCCGTGGCAAAAGCGCCCCGTGGCAGGATGGTGCAGTTGTTTCTCGAAGGCCTCTAGGCCCAAGCGTACCCAGTGGTGGTACCAAGTGTTTTTGGTGTCCTCGTCTAACTTCAAAGTTCCGCTGAGGTATTTCAAAACCCGCAGGTTATTCAGGGGGTGGATTTCGCAAGCAATGGACTGTGACAGTGCCCTCACGCGGTGCTTGCCGGCCGCGTCGCTGGGCAGCAGCGCGGGGTTCGGAAACTTGTCATCCAAATACTCCATGATGGCCATGGACTGCGTCAAGCGCAAGCCATCCACCTCCAGCACTGGCACCAAAGCATCGGCGTTAACAGCCGTGAAGTCATCCTGCAGCTGCTGACCTTTGGCCAAGTGCACAGACACATAGTCGTAGCTCTGCCCCTTCAACGCCAAAGCGATACGAACCCGAAACGATGCTGAAGAACGGAAATAGGAGTAAAGCTTCATGACCATAGGATAAGCTTTTTGAGGGGCTTTGGAAGCCACGGCCTAATCGCTACACTGATGCCCCATACTGCCCCCTCAAAGAGCCCCCCTTGCTAAAAAACCCAGTCAAACATTGCCGAAACTGCGGTACCGCGGTGCTGATGCGTTTGCCCGACGACGGCGACACCCGCTTGCGAGCGGTCTGCCCTGCTTGCCACACGGTGCATTACGACAACCCCCTGAATGTGGTGGGCACCATCCCGGTGTGGGGAACGCAGGTGCTTTTGTGCAAACGCAATATTGAACCGCGCAAAGGTTTTTGGACCTTGCCCGCGGGCTTCATGGAGTTGCACGAATCCTTGGCACAAGGCGCAGCCCGAGAAACCGACGAAGAAGCTGGTGCCGACATCGAGATGCAAGCGCTGTTCACGGTGATCGATGTTCCCAAGGTCGGACAGGTGCATTTCTTCTTTCTCGCCCAACTGCTAAGCGATCAGTTCAACCCAGGACACGAAACCATGGAGGCCAAACTGTTTGAAGAAGCCGATATTCCTTGGGACGATTTGGCGTTTCGCACCGTGCGCGAGACTTTGAAAGCGTTTTACGCTGACCGCGATGCTGGCGAGTTTGGCTTTCACCAGCTCGTGATCAGTTAGACCTGTCATTGCGGTTGAAACTTTCGTCATTGCAAAGCCGAAGGCTGAAGCAATCCCCCTGTCATTGCGAGTGAAACTTTCGTCATTGCGAAGCCCACAGGGCTGAAGCAATCTATCGGCGAGCGCCACAGGCTCGGCCTCGCCTCCATGCTGTCACAACGTCGGCTTCGGCCGACCTGTAACGCTCGCCTGATGAGAGTTACTTGGACTCGTGAACAGCGGTCATTGCGATTAACTGTCATAACGAGAAGCCGTCATTACGAGGAGCGCAGCGACGAAGTAATCTCACAGTCTTGTCTATAGAAGTTAAGTAATTAGGCGGATTGTTATTGCTTGCTTAGCTAGTTTGCTTCGTCGCTGCGCTCCTCGCAATGACGGATCACTTCACAAAGCTTCGAGCAATCACCTCTTTCATGATCTCGTTGGTGCCGCCATAAATGCGCTGCACCCTTGCATCGGCATAAGCACGGGTAATGGGGTACTCCCACATAAAGCCGTTGCCGCCGTGCAGCTGCACACAAGCGTCCATCACCTTGCATTGCAAATCGGTACACCAGTACTTGGCCATGCTGGCAGTCACGGTGTCTAGCTTGTCTTGCAGCAACAGCTCGGTGCATTTGTCCACAAACACCTGCGCAATTTGCACCTCGGTTTGCAACTCAGCCAAGGTGAAGCGGGTGTGTTGAAACGCCGCCACGGCTTGGCCAAACACTTGGCGTTGCAAGACATACTCCAAGGTCCAGCCAATAGCAGCTTGCGAGGCGGCCACTGCGCCAATGGCGATTTGCAAACGCTCCCAAGGCAGTTGCTCCATCAGGCAGATAAAGCCCTTGTTGAGCATGGCCTCGCCGCCCAGCAAGGCGTCAGCGGGTAAACGCACATTGTCGAAAAACAGCTCGCAGGTGTCTTGCGCTTTCAGGCCGAGTTTGTGCAAGGGCTTGCCCTTGGTAAAGCCCGCTGTACCTGCCTCTAGCAAAAACAGACTGGTGCCTTTGCCACCTGCGGCGGGGTTGGTTTTGGCGACCACGATCACCAAGTCCGAGTGCCATCCGTTGGTGATGTAAGTTTTGCTGCCATTCAGCAGATACGACCCATCCGCTTGAACCAAAGCGGTGGTTTTGATACCTTGCAAATCGCTGCCCGCCGCGGGCTCGGTCATGGCAATCGCACCCACCATGGCGCCGCTGGCCATGGCCGGCAAATAGCGCTGTTGTTGGGACCGGGTTGCGTAGTGTTGAAGATACGGCGCCACGATTTCGGTGTGCAAGCCAAAGCCTATGCCGCTGAAACCTGCAGCGCTCAGTTCTTCCATCTGAATGATGGAATACAGCTTGTCGGCAGCAAAACCGCCATGGTCCTCGGCTTGGGTCATGCACAAAAAACCCAAAGCACCGGCTTTGGCCCACACGGCTTTGTCCACATAGCCTTGCTCTTCCCACGCAGAATGGAAGGGCGCAATTTCTTCTGCCATGAAGCGGCGGAAACTGTCGCGAAAGGCCTGATGTTCAGGACTGAAAAGTGTGCGTTCGATCATGCGTGTCTCCAAAGAATAACGAGAGGGAAAACCCTTGCAGTCATCTTCCTATAATTTTTGATTTACCTTTTTCGGAGACTACACCATGGTTTGGCAACAAATATACGACCCCTTAGGCAATATGCTTTTGTCTACTTTGTTGGCAGCCGTGCCCGTCGTGGTGATGTTGGTGGGTTTGGGCTTTTTGCACATGAAGGCGCACATTGCTGCAGGGGCGGGCTTGCTTGCTGCTTTGGTGATTGCGATCGCTGTTTACGGCATGCCCAGCGATATGGCGGCCAGTGCAGCCCTTTATGGTGGCCTGAACGGCTTGCTGCCCATTGGCTGGATCGTGCTCAACATCATCTTTTTGCACCAACTCACCGAACAAAACGGCAGCTTCAAGGTGTTGCAAGACTCGATTGCCGGCATCACCGAAGACCGCCGCTTGCAGTTGCTGCTGATTGCTTTTGCGTTTGGCGCTTTCTTTGAAGGTGCAGCCGGTTTTGGTACACCCGTGGCGGTGACTGCAGCTATTTTGATTGGTTTGGGCTTTTCGCCCTTGGCCGCCTCAGGCTTGTCGCTGATTGCCAATACCGCCCCTGTGGCGTTCGGTGCCTTGGGTACGCCCATCATCACCTTGGCCAAGGTGCATGGCTACGACGCCATGGAAGTCTCCATGATGGTGGGTCGCCAATTGCCTTTCTTCTCCTTGCTTGTTCCGTTCTGGCTGATCTGGGCGTTTGCCGGACGTCGTGCCATGTGGGATATCTGGCCCGCCATCTTGGTGACTGGGGCAAGCTTTGCCATCATGCAGTTCTTGGTCTCCAACTACATTGGCCCCGAATTGGTCGACATCATCGCTGCGGTGGTCAGTATGGCGAGTTTGGTCACTTTCTTGCGCTACTGGCAGCCGAAAACCATTTGGACCTCGGTGTCGTTGAAGGGCCATGAAACCACGGGTGGCCAAGCGCAAGCGCCCCGCGCTGTCACGGTTCATTCACGCGATGAGATCATCCGCGCTTGGACCCCTTGGGCCATCCTCACGGTCTTCATCTTTATTTGGGGATTGCCGCCTGTGAAAGCCTATCTGAATGGGATTTTTGCGCCGCAATTCATGATGGATGGTTTGCACAACCTGATTGAGAAGATGCCGCCCGTTGTTCCCATTCCTAAAACAGAAAGTGCCATTTACACGCTCAACCTGTTGTCTTCCACCGGCACCGGCATTTTGCTGTCGGCCATCGTGGGCGGCTTGGTGATGAAATACAACCCCCTCAACATGGTGCGTATTTTCTTCTCCACCTTGTGGCTGGTTCGCTACTCTTTGCTGACCATTGTGTTGATGTTGGCGCTGGGCTACCTCACCCGCTATTCCGGTACCGACACCACCTTGGGTCTGGCCTTTGCCAATACCGGCGTGTTCTACCCGTTCTTTGGCACTTTGATGGGCTGGTTGGGTGTAGCGCTGACGGGCTCAGACACGGCGTCCAATGTGCTGTTTGGCGGCATGCAAAAAGTCGCGGCTGAACAACTGGGCTTGTCACCCAACCTCATGGGCGCGGCCAACAGCTCGGGCGGCGTGATGGGCAAGATGATCGACGCCCAGTCCATCGTGGTGGCCTCCACCGCCACGCGTTGGTTCAACCACGAGGGCGATATTCTTCGCTACGTGTTCTTCCACTCGATTGCGCTGGCCTGTTTGGTGGGTATTTTGGTGACGCTGCAAGCCTATGTGTTCCCATTCACCTTGATGGTGGTGCACTGATTTTTAACCTTTGGGAGCGTTGCAATGAAAGCTTCAACCTTGTTGGTGTGCGTGATTGGCGTCAGTGTGATGGGCTTGGTTTCTGCCCAAAAGCCGGGCATTACACGCGTAGCTTTGCAGTCGCATGAGTTGATTGTGCCGGGACGCATGGGGGTCCAAGCGCGTGTTGAATTCGACCCGGGTATTTTTGTCGGACGCCACACCCACCCTGGCGAAGAACTGGGCTATGTGTTGGAGGGCGAATTCGAAATCCGCGTTGAGGGACAAGAGCCCAAAACAGTGAAAACAGGAGACGCCTTTATGGTTCCTCCTAACACCATCCACGATGCGCTCAACACAGGCAGCACCAAGGGCAAAATTTTGGCGACCTACTTTGTGGAAAAAGGCAAGCCGGTCGCGACTTTCGTCAACTAAAGGCTCTTATAAAGAGCAGATGTATTTGTACATGGCTTGGCTGCTTTGATCGCCGCCAATGGAAACCCACTCGCTGGGTTTGTAGGCTTCTTCTGACTTTTGACCGGTTGCCATGGGTCCAGGGTAAGCAGCCACCTGCATATTGCGTTGGCGGCTTTCTTGGCAGTCGTATTGCCATACGCCGCGGTAAGACATATCGCCTTGCTTGTCAGCTTGCTTGAGGTTTTGGATATGCCAAAACATACGCAAATTGCCGTTTTTCTTGATATTGGGGTCGACAAACAAGCCTGTGCCATACTCGTTTTCGCTCACCAAGACCCATTCGGCCATGGCAGAGAAACTGGCCAATAGACACAAAGCTGCGATGATTTTTTTCATGGAATACCTTCAATGGGTGGGATGCGAGAAGCAATCTCATTTTAAAAACACAACAATGCCTTGAAATACCCCTAAAGAATTAAGGTTTCATCAAGCTCAAGTTTTGCCCACAAATTCCGAGAATAGAACACCCTCTCACGGATATTTCCCATCAGGATTGCTGTATGAAAAGACTACTAACCCTTTGGCCTGCCTTGTTTTTGCTTGGTTTGGTGGCCTGTGCCGTCAACGGGCCAGTGGCCTCTCCCTTGGCACCCAGCCCGCATCAGGTGATCTTGGGTTCGAACAGCTTTGGTTTTCCACAAAACAAACTCACTGTGCTGGGCTCAATGCAAGGCCAAACCTTTGAGACGCGTCACAGCCTTTTGCGCCACGACAACTGCGCCAAAGGCAGCATGGACATCATTGAACTGTCAGGCACCATCGACCCTGCCAGTTTGCAAAGTTTGCAATCGCATATGCACAATTTATCGCGGTGCATTAACCGCCAAGGCCAGCGTGTGCCGCCACAGGTCTACCTCAATTCCAACGGCGGCAAACCGCTCTTGGGGATCGAATTGGGTCAAATTTTGGCCCGCTATGGCGCTGAAGCCGTGGTGACAGAGGGCCAACTCTGCTCCGGCGCTTGTGCGGTGGGTTTTCTCACCGCAAGGCAACGCAGCGTCAAATCCAATGGCCGTGTGGTGCTGTACTTTAACGGTGCCAAAAACAATGGTTTTGATTGCGCTCGATCCAACGATATGATGCCGCTCCAAAACCATTTCTTGGTATCCGCAGGACGCACTGGGGGAACCGCTTTGTACAACCAAGCATTGACTTATTGCAACAGCGACAGGGGCTGGGAGATTTCCTGATATGCCGGTGATTGTTATCGCCAACCCCAAAGGCGGGGCTGGCAAATCCACTTTATCCACCAATGTTGCGGGCTACTTTGCTTCGCTGGGTCACTCCGTCATGTTGGGCGACGCGGATGTGCAGCAGTCGTCACGCCTGTGGCTCAATCTGCGCCCCGGCACAGTCAATCGCATCACGACTTGGGAAATGCAAGCTGATTTGGTGCTGACCGCCAAACCACCACGCGGCACCACCCATGTGGTGATCGATACCCCTGGGGGCTTGGACGGCTGGCGCTTCAAAGAGGTGCTGAGCCGGGCCGACAAAATCATGGTGCCCATCATGCCCAGCATTTTCGATATGTACGCTGCGCAAAATTTCCTCACCAAGCTGCGTGAAATCACCGTCAACACCCGCACCAAAGTGGGCGTGGTGGGCATGCGTGTCGATGAGCGCACCTTGGCAGCCAGCAAACTGCGCCAGTTCATGGACACGCTAGATCTTCCCATCGTGGGCTACTTGCGTGACACCCAGCACTATTTGCATTTGGCCGCCCACGGCTTGAGCATGTTTGACATCACCCCCAGCAAGGTGGAGAGAGACTTGCTGCAATGGCGACCTATGTGTCAGTGGTTACAGGA
>CAMDKR010000036.1 GCA_945901225.1 Bordetella parapertussis
GTCATCGCCGCGGTTTTCATCTTGCGCTCTTTCTTGTTTGAGCCTTTCAAAATCCCCTCCGGCTCCATGATCCCCACCTTGCATGTGGGTGACTTGATTTTGGTGAACAAATTCCATTACGGCATACGCTTGCCCGTCATCAACCGCAAGCTGACCGATGGCAACGCGGTGCAGCGTGGCGATGTGATGGTGTTTCGCTACCCACCCAAGCCCAGCTTGGACTACATCAAGCGCGTCATAGGTATCCCTGGCGACGAGATCGCCTACATCAACAAGCAACTCACCATCAATGGACAGCAGGTGGCCAAAACCGCCATCCCTGATTTTTTTGACGCAGACAATATGCGCTACAGCAAGCAGTTCGAAGAACCCATGCCGATTGGCAGCACACCGTCTGACATGAAAAATCTGCGAACCCACCGTTTGTTGAACGAAGAACGTGCGCCGGCTTTTGTGAGCGGTATCGATGACTTTGCTTACAAAGAAAACTGTACTTACAACGTCGAAGGTTTTGTTTGCAAAGTACCAGCCGGTCATTACTTCATGATGGGTGACAACCGCGACAACTCCTTGGATTCGCGCTACTGGGGCTTTGTGCCCGACCAAAACATCGTGGGCAAAGCCTTTTTTGTTTGGATGAATTTTGGCAATCCCTCTCGGGTCGGCGGTTTTGACTGACGATGGCCGAGGTGCATGAGAAGTTGACCACCTCGGGCTTGCAAGACAGGTTAAAGCACCGCTTTGCCCAGCCTCAGTTGCTTGAGCTGGCCTTAACCCACCGCAGTTTCAGCAGCCAACACAATGAGCGCCTGGAGTTTTTAGGCGACTCGGTGCTCAATTTGGCTGTATCTCGAATGCTCTTTACAGCTTTGCGCGATCAGCCGGAGGGCGACCTTTCCCGTGTACGTGCTAATTTGGTCAAGCAAGACACCTTGCACCGTTTGGCGGTGGAATTGGGTTTGAGCGGCTTGATCCGTTTGGGCGAGGGCGAGATGCGCTCGGGCGGTCAAAAGCGTCCCTCTATCTTGGCCGACGCCTTAGAAGCCATCATCGGCGCGGTATTGATGGACGCTGGTTACCAGGCCGCTGAAAGCTTGGTGCTGCGCTTGTTTGAGAAGGTGGCCATCTCTCCGACCATGACCGCTGCTGCCAAAGACCCCAAAACCGAATTGCAAGAGTGGTTACAAGCACGGCGTATGCAACTTCCTATCTACCGTGTAGCGGGTACGACGGGGGCGGCTCACCAACAAACCTTCGATGTCGAGTGCGAAATCGCTGAATTAAAGCAAGCCCAGCGCGGTATTGGTAACTCGCGGCGCAGCGGCGAACAAGCGGCCGCGGCCGCCATGCTCCAATGGCTGCAGGAGCATCCTTTATGACAGAACCTTTAAGCCCCACATCAACCGGCACGCAACGCTGTGGCTTGGTGGCCATTGTGGGCAAACCCAATGTGGGCAAATCAACTTTGCTGAACGCCTTGGTGGGTCAAAAAATCAGTATCACCTCGCGCAAAGCGCAAACCACACGTCACCGCATCACTGGTATTCGCAGCACGGGCGACACCCAGTTTATTTTTGTCGACACACCAGGCTTTCAAACCGACCACGCCAATGCCTTGAACCGCTCGCTCAACAAAACCGTCATGGGTGCTGTGAGCGATGTGGACTTGGTGCTGTTTGTGGTGAATGCGGGCAGCTTTGCTGCAGCCGATGCCAAGGTGCTGGCGCTGTTGCACAAAGGTATTCCGGCATTGCTGATTGCCAACAAGCTCGACAAAGTGCACCGCCGAGAGGACATCGCACCTTGGCTGCAAGAAATGCAAACACGCCACCCATTTGCGCAGTTCATGCCCATGTCGGCGAAAAACGCTAAGGACATTGAGCGCTTGCTGACCCAGTGCCAAGCCTATTTGCCCGAGCAACCGTGGTGGTACAGCGAGGACGAACTCACCGATCGCAGCGAAAAGTTTTTGGCCAGTGAAATCATCCGTGAAAAACTCTTTCGCTTCACCGGCGACGAGTTGCCCTACACCTCCACCGTCATCATCGATAAATTCAGCGAAGAGCCAGGCAAAACGGTGTCTCGCATGGTGCGCATTGCCGCCACCATCGTGGTCGAGCGCGATGGTCACAAAGCCATGGTGATCGGCGAGGGCGGTGAGCGCTTGAAGCAAATCGGCACGCTGGCTCGCCAAGAGTTAGAGAAACTGATGGACGCCAAAGTTTTCATTGAACTGTGGGTGAAAGTGCGCTCGGGCTGGGCCGATGACGAGGCGCGGGTGCGCAGCTTTGGCTACGAGTAAAGTTGCAACGCTCAGGGTTCTGGATGAACCCGCTTTTGTGCTCCACCACTATGACTGGAGCGAATCCAGCCGCATTTTGGAAGTCTTCACCCGTCACCACGGGCGGGTGGCCTTGGTCGCCAAGGGAGCTAAACGCCCCACCTCCCATTTGCGTGCCGTGTTGCTGCCCCTGCAACCCTTGTCGCTTTGTTATGGCGGCGACGCTGAAATTCGCACCTTGAAGAGTGCCGAATGGGCAGGTGGCCATGTCATGCCCAGCGGCGAGGCTTTGCTATCGGGCTATTACCTGAATGAACTCTTGTTGCGCTTGCTGGCCCGTGACGACCCGCATCCCGCCTTGTTCGATACCTATCGCCAGACCGTCAAGGTGTTGGCCAGCGGTTTGGACAACACCATCGCAGCTTTGTTGCGTTCTTTTGAGTTGCTGCTGCTGCGCGACATTGGTTTTTTGCCAGACCTGTCGGCGCAAACCTTGACTTTGCAAGCCTTGCAAGCACACGCCAGCTACGCCTTGTTTGCCGAAGGTGGCTTGCGAGCCGTGGAGGAAGGAGCGGCTTTGCGCGGCAGCCATTGGCTGCAGTTGCATGCTGCGTTGGGCACTGATGCGCCCTTGACCGCCTTGCTGCGTTGCTGCGCCGAGTTCGCACCCGAGTTACGCAGTGCCTTGCAAACCCAGCTGCGCAACCTCTTGCACTACCATTGCGGCGTCAACAGCTTGCGCACCCGCCAAGTGATGATGGAATTACAAGCTTTATGAACACCCATTTATCAGTCAACCTCAACAAAGTCGCGCTGGTGCGCAACACCCGCCATTTGGGCATTCCCAGCGTCACCCGTGCGGCTACCCTGTGCTTGCAAGCGGGTGCCCATGGCATCACGGTCCACCCTCGACCCGATCAACGCCATATCCGCGACAGCGATGTGTTCGATTTGGCTGAATTGCTCAAAGTTTGGCCAGACCGCGAATACAACATCGAGGGCAACCCGTTTCACAACCTCATGGCCTTGGTGGAAAAAGTGCGCCCTCAGCAAGTCACCTTTGTGCCGGATGCCGAAGGCCAGTTCACCTCCGACCACGGCTGGCGCTTTCCTGAGGATGCTGAGCGACTGCGACCTCTGATCGCTCAGGCCCAAGCTTGGGGTGCAAGGGTCAGCCTGTTCATGGACGCAGACCCTGCAGCCATGGTGTTTGCAAAGGAAGTGGGCGCTGACCGCGTGGAGCTTTACACCGAACCTTATGCGGCAAACCATGGCAGTGAGCAAGGCGCAGCGGTGCTGGCGCAATTTGTGGCGGCGGCCAAGGCCGCCCAAGCTGTGGGTCTAGAAGTCAACGCTGGACACGACCTGAATTTGGCCAATTTGCGCGACTTTGTACAGGCAGTGCCCGGTGTGAAAGAGGTTTCGATTGGCCACGCCTTGATGGCCGACGCCTTGGAGCGGGGCTACAACGCCACCGTGCAAGCCTATTTGGATTGCCTCAAGCCATGAGCCAGATTTTCGGCATAGGTACCGATATTTGCGATATACGCCGCATCCGCGCCGCCTTTGATCGCCATGGTGAGCGCTTTGCCCAAAAGGTACTGAGTGAGGCCGAGATGCAAACCTTTCGAGCCAGAAGCGCCCGTTGGCCCGACCGCGGGGTGCGTTTTTTGGCGACGCGTTTTTCGGTGAAAGAAGCTTTCAGCAAAGCCATTGGCTTGGGTATGCGCATGCCCATGACCTGGCGACATTGCGAAGTGGGGCGCTTGCCCAGTGGCCAACCCACCATCGTGCTGCATGGCGCTTTGAAAGAGTGGTGTGCCACGCGCCAACTGCGGGCCCATGTCACCCTGAGTGACGAAACCGATTACGCCACCAGCCAGGTGATCGTCGAACAAACTGCTTGAACCATGAACTTTGTGAAACACGCTCCCTTGATTTTGGACATTGCTGGCACCAAGCTCAGCGACATTGATCGCCGCCGTTTGGCGCATCCCTTGTGCGGGGGCATGATTTTGTTTGGCCGTAACTGGGTGGACCGTCATCACCTCACAGCCTTGTGCGCTGATATCAAAAGCGTTCGTAGCGACGCCTTGATTTGCGTCGATCATGAGGGTGGGCGTGTGCAACGATTTCGCACAGATGGTTTCACCCATTTGCCACCCATGGCGGAGTTGGGTCAACTCTGGTTCGATGATGACAAAGATGTACCTGGCAGTGGCGCTTTGAACGCCACCAACGCTGCCACTGCCTGTGGTTTTGTGTTGGCCTCGGAGTTACGCGCCTGTGGCGTGGACTTCAGCTTCACCCCTGTGTTGGATTTGGACTTTGGCACCAGTGGTGTGATTGGCGACCGCGCATTTGCCCGTGACCCGCGCATCGTTGCCCTGTTAGCCAAGAGCCTGATGCATGGCTTGTTGCAAGCGGGCATGGCCAATTGCGGCAAGCATTTCCCAGGGCATGGTTTTGTCAAAGCCGATTCGCACACCGATATTCCCATCGACAAGCGCAGTTTGAAGGCCATCTTGCATGACGACGCCTTGCCCTATGCATGGTTGACCACCAGCATGAGCAGCGTCATGCCGGCCCACGTGATTTACCCCAAGGTGGACGCTCGGCCAGCGGGCTTCTCAGCACGATGGATCAAAGACATCTTGCGCCACCAACTGGGGTTTCAGGGCGCGGTGTTCAGCGACGATTTGTCCATGGCGGGGGCGCGGCTCATCGACGGCAAAGAAGTGAGTTACACCGAGGCCGCAGTCACAGCTTTACAAGCGGGTTGTGATTTGGTCTTGTTGTGCAACCAAAGTACGCCTGAAAGCCCTGGAGGCGGCAGCGCAGTGGATGAGCTGCTGGACGGTTTAGCCCAAGCGCAGCAACGTGCGAGCTGGCATGCAAGCGCCGTCAGCGAGCAACGGCGCTTGGCCCTTTTGCCTTTCTCCAAGGCCTTGGATTGGGCCACTTTGATGCAAAACCCCGGTTATTTGCAAGCTTTGAGCTTGCTGCCCTGAAAAAAGGCAGGCGACACACAAGGGCGGCACAAAGCCTGCCAAAGCGGTTAAAATAGACCCTCTTACCCCGAAGGCAACGGGGATTAGCAGGAGTAAAGGATACCCATGGCAACCAAATCTGGCAAAACCTCTGTTGACGAGAGTGGTCTTCGTTTTACCAGTCGTGAGAATGGCTCCCCCTTTGCTGGCATGGGCAAAATGGGCGAAACCATGTCATGCATCAAATGCGGCATGCACAAACCCCGCCGTCAAGGCAGCCAACAGCGCTTTGCAGGCAGCTTGGCGTTTTTCTGCCATGACTGCAAACCACCAAAGCCAGCAGCGCCTGCTGCGCCTAAAGCGGCTTGATTGCTTAGGGGCTACGCCCCTCGCAATGACCAAGATTGCTTCGCTTCGCTCGCAATGACGTCATTGCGAGGAGCATCAGCGACGAAGCAATCTAGTGGGTTTCCCGACGCAAAGCGGGGAACAAGATCACGTCCCGAATACTGGGGCTGTCGGTCAAGAGCATCATCAAACGGTCAATGCCAATGCCGCAGCCTCCTGCGGGCGGCATGCCGTACTCCAGGGCACGAACGAAGTCGTGGTCGTAAAACATGGCCTCGTCGTCGCCGCCGTCTTTGGCATTGACCTGCGCATGAAACCGCGCCGCTTGGTCTTCGGCGTCATTCAATTCGCTAAAGCCATTACCAAACTCACGTCCCGTGATGTAGAGCTCAAAACGCTCGGTCACCTCGGGATGGCTGTCGCTGGCACGCGCCAAGGGTGAAATTTCCACCGGATGCTCGCAAATAAAGGTGGGTTCCCAGAGCTTGTCTTCCACGGTTTCTTCAAAGTACAGCACCTGCAAACCTGCCAAGCTGCGGGTGGAGAGCTTGTGTTTTTCTTCGGTGAAGCCCAGCTTTTTCAAGGCGTTGGTCAACCATGCCGCATCGTCCACATGCGCACCCGCATCGGTGTGCTTCTGAATAGCCTCGCGGATGGTCAGACGGGCAAAGGGCTTGGACAAATCCACCGGTTTGCCGTCATAGGTCAGCAACAAGGTTCCTACGGCTTTTTCGGCGGCGTCGCGGATCAGGCTTTCGGTGAACTGCATCAGGTCTTGGTAGTTCCAATAAGCCGCGTAAAACTCCATCATGGTGAATTCGGGGTTGTGGCGCACCGAAATGCCTTCATTGCGGAAATTGCGGTTGATCTCGAACACCCGCTCAAAGCCGCCCACCAACAGGCGCTTCAAATACAACTCTGGCGCGATGCGCAAAAACATTTCTTGGTCCAGCGCATTGTGGTGGGTGGCGAAAGGCCTGGCATTCGCACCTCCTGGGATGGGGTGCAGCATGGGCGTTTCCACCTCTAAAAAGCTGTGTTGCACCATGAACTCACGGATGCTGCTGACCGCTTTGCTGCGGGCCATGAAGCGCTGGCGTGAGGTGTCGTCGGTGATGAGGTCGATGTAGCGCTGACGGTACTTGATTTCTTGGTCGTGGATGCCATGAAATTTATCCGGCAAGGGTCGCAGACTTTTGGTCAGCATGCGAATGGACGTGACATGCACCGACAGCTCGCCGGTTTTGGTTTTGAACACATGGCCTTTAGCGCCCACGATGTCGCCCAAGTCCCAGTGTTTAAAGTCGTCGTAAATATCAACACCAATTTCTTCGCCCTTCACATACACCTGCATGCGGCCTGTGCTGTCTTGCAGCGTGGCAAAGCTGGCTTTGCCCATTACGCGCTTTAACACCATGCGACCAGCGATACGCACTGTGTGTTTTTCTTTCACCAAGGTTTCGGCTGTTTTAGCGCCATGTGCGGTGTGCAAAGCATCTGCATGATGCGCAGGTTTGAAATCGTTGGGGAAAGCCACCGGGCCGCCTTGGGCCTGGCGAGCACGCATGGCGCTCAATTTGTCGCGGCGTTCTGCGATGAGTTGGTTTTCGTCTTGGGGTTCTGGGGAGATGGTGTTTTCGGACATCCAAGGATTCTAAGAGTTCGCAGACAATGCAAGCTGTCATTGCAGAACACATCTAATCACCATGAGCGACACACCTACCCGCCCCGAACTCCCAGACCGTTTGTCTATCGATGCCCGCAGCCCTCATTACCTTGAGGCGGTGTTTCACCACGACATTGGCATTCGCTTCAACGACAAAGAGCGCCACGATGTGGAGGAGTACTGCATCAGCGAGGGTTGGATCAAGGTGCCTGCTGGCAAAACCTTGGACCGCAAGGGCAAGCCCCTGCTGATCACTTTAAAAGGTCGGGTAGAGGTGTATTACCGCTGACCTCAGGCGACTGAATCCGCGGGTTGCTTGGTCAACATGGCCAAAGCGTTGGCGATGGTTTTGCGTAAATCGCGGCGGTCGCAAATCATGTCGAGCGCACCTTTTTCCATCAGGAACTCTGAGCGCTGAAAGCCCTCGGGCAGGGTCACCCGCACTGTGCTCTCGATCACACGCGGACCGGCAAAGCCGATCAAGGCCTTGGGTTCGGCAATCACGATGTCGCCCATGAAGGCAAAGCCAGCGGACACGCCGCCCATGGTGGGGTCGGTGAGCACGCTGATGTAAGGCAGGCCTTTTTGTGCCAAACGTGTGAGCGACGCATTGGTTTTGGCCATTTGCATGAGCGAGAGCAAACCCTCTTGCATGCGAGCGCCACCGGTGGCGGTAAAGCAAATGAAGGGTACTTTTTGTTCGATGGCAGCGTGTACACCACGCACAAAGCGCTCGCCGACCACAGAACCCATGGAGCCACCCATGAAGTCGAATTCGAAACACGCGGCCACCAAATTGATGCTGTGCACCGCACCGCCCATGACCACCAAGGCGTCGGTTTCGCCGGTGTTCTCTAAGGCTTCTTTCAAACGCTCGGGGTATTTGCGGCTGTCCTTGAATTTCAAAGGGTCCATGGGCAAGACCTCTTGCCCAATCTCGTAACGCCCTTCGGGGTCGAGGAAAGCGTCTAGCCGAGCTCTGGCTGAAATTCGGTGGTGGTGGCTGCACTTGGGACAGACGTTTTGGTTTTCTTCCAAATCGTTTTTGTAGAGCACGGTTTCGCAACTGGGGCACTTAACCCACAGACCTTCGGGCACGGTTCGCCGGTCAGCGGGGTCGGTTTGCTGGATTTTGGAAGGCAGCAGTTTTTCAAGCCAGCTCATGGTGTTCCTTAATCAATGTCCACAGGCATTATGCGTCCAGCGCTTGGCGTATCTCGGCCATGAAGCTGCGGGCCTCTTCAGCGGCTTGGCCGCTGGGGGCGGCTTCGACCAACTGGATCAGCTTGCTGCCAATCACCACCGCGTCGGCCACTTGGCCAATGGTGCGGGCGGTGGCGGCGTCGCGAATGCCAAAGCCCACACCCACGGGGATGTGCACATGCTGGCGGATGCGCGGCAACATGGCCTCGACCTCGTCGGTGTTCAAAGCGCCTGAACCCGTCACGCCTTTGAGCGAAACGTAATACACATAGCCGCTGGCCACGGCCGCCACTTGCTGCATGCGTTTGTCGGTGCTGGTGGGGGCGAGTAAGAAAATCAAATCCATCTCGTGCGCCCGCAAGCTGGCGGCAAAGTCCACGCATTCTTCGGGCGGGTAGTCGACGATGAGCATACCGTCCACGCCGGCTTTGGCCGCATCGCTCACAAAGCTGTTGACGCCGTGTTTCAGGTTGTAGTTCTCCACCGGGTTGGCGTAGCCCATCAACACAATGGGGGTGGTTGTGTCGGTGGCGCGAAATTCGCGCACCATGGCCAGCACCTCGCCCATGCCCACACCGTGGCGCAGCGCGGCTTCACCGGCTTTTTGGATCACAGGGCCGTCGGCCATGGGGTCGCTGAAGGGCACGCCCAACTCGATGATGTCGGCACCACCCTGCACCAAGGCATGCATGAGCCCCAAGGTGTGCGAAGGCTCGGGGAAACCGGCCATCAGGTAAGGAATCAAGGCTTTGCAGCCAGCGCCTTTGAGCGAGGCCATGACGGGGGCGATGCGGCTCATGCTTTGCTCCCGTTCAATGCCGCCAGCGAAATGGCGTGTTCGCCTTTGACGGTTTGGCCTTGGCAGCTGGGTCGGCAGAAGAAATCGGCGTTGGACAAATCGGCCACGGTGCCAATGTCTTTGTCGCCACGGCCCGACAGGTTCACCAAGATGGATTGCTGCGGCGTCATGGTTTTGGCAAGCTTCATGGCGTGGGCCACGGCGTGGCTGGATTCCAGCGCGGGGATGATGCCCTCGGTGCGGCACAGGTAGTGGAAGGCATCCAGCGCTTCTTGGTCGGTCACACCCACATACTCGGCGCGGCCAATGTCTTTCAAAAACGCATGTTCGGGACCCACACCAGGGTAGTCCAGACCTGCGCTCACCGAATGGGTTTCAGTGATTTGCCCATTGGCGTCTTGCAACACATAGGTGCGGTTGCCATGCAACACACCGGGCACGCCGCGTTGCAGCGAGGCCGAGTGGCGACCTGTTTCCATGCCTTCACCGGCGGCTTCGATGCCGATCAAACGGGTTTTCTCGAACGGGATGTAAGGGTAAAAAATGCCCATGGCATTGGAGCCGCCACCCACACAGGCCAGCACCGCATCGGGCTGCAAGCCGTGGTGCATGCTGGGCATTTGCGCAATGCATTCCTCGCCAATCACGCTTTGAAAATCGCGCACCATCATCGGGTAGGGATGCGGTCCGGCCACGGTGCCGATGATGTAGAAGGTGTTGTCCACATTGGCCACCCAGTCACGCAAGGCCTCGTTCAAAGCGTCTTTCAAGGTTTTGCTGCCCGACTCCACCGGCACGACCGTGGCACCGAGCAACTTCATGCGGTAGACGTTGGGGCTTTGGCGCTTCACATCCTCGCTGCCCATGTAGACCACGCATTCCAAGCCATAACGGGCACAAATGGTGGCGGTGGCGACACCGTGCTGACCCGCGCCGGTTTCGGCAATGATGCGCGGCTTGCCCATGCGCTTGGCGAGCATGGCTTGGCCGATGGTGTTGTTGATCTTGTGCGCGCCGGTGTGGTTCAGGTCTTCGCGCTTCAAGTAAATCTGCGCACCACCCATCTCGCGGCTGATGCGAGCCGCGTGGTAGATGGGCGAGGGACGGCCCACAAAATGCGCCAGCTCGGATTTGAATTCGGCGATGAAAGCGGGGTCGTGTTGGTATTGGGCGTAGGCTTCTTTGAGCTCTTCGATGGCGTGGGTCAGAGTTTCGCTGACAAAACTGCCGCCGTAGATGCCAAAGTGGCCGCTGGCGTCGGGTTGTTGGTAAGTGGTTGACATGGTTTTTCCGAAAGGGGTGCAGCCCATGGGTTGCATTGACAATTAATTGGCAAGTGGCGTGTTGCGCACGGCTGCCACGAAAGCACGGATTTTGTCTGCGTCCTTGATGCCCTTGGCGCTTTCCACGCCAGAACTCACATCAACCGCCAACGAACGTCCGCGCAAATGCACGGCGCGAATGCCGTCGGCCACGTTTGCAGGTGTGAGTCCACCAGACAAAACGAGGTGAGCATTGACGTTTGTTGGAAGCTGTGACCAATTGAATGTGCTGCCACTGCCACCATAGGCATCGACCAGGGTGTCGAGCAACAGGGCATGGGCTTGTGAGTAGTCGGACGCGTATTTTAAGAGGTCAAAAGGCATCTCGCCCACAGGGGTTTCCTTGGGGACGCGAGCCACACGAATCCAGCGTCTGCCGAGGTTTTGTGCGACTTCTTGGCAAAACGCGGGGGTTTCGTCGCCATGAAACTGCAGCCAAGCGCCTGGTACCTGCAAAGCAGCTTGTGCAACTTCATCTGCAGAGGAATTCACAAACAACAACACCGGCGTGACAAAAGCCGGCAGCAGGCTTGCCAATTCAGCGGCTTGCTGGGGCGTGACGTAGCGTGGGCTAGGGGGGTAAAGCACAAAGCCCATGGCGTTGGCACCGGCGGCCACTGCGGCCTGCACATCTTGCGATCGGGTCAAGCCGCATATTTTGATGGGAATGTGGTTCATGGGGTGATTCCAGGCAAGCTATCGTAAACCGCGGTTCGTGTCGGCAAGCCCCAGGTGCTGTCGTACACCGGCCCTAAAAAATACAAACCGTCAGGTGAAAAAGTGGGTGCCGCCACTTTTCTGCTTTGTGCTTGCAAAACAGCATGCATCCACTCAGGGGGTTGAAGGCCTTGTCCGATGGCAACAAAACAGCCCATGAGGTTGCGAATCATGTGGTGCAAAAAAGCCGACGCCTGAAAATCAAAACGCCAGTAGGCGCTGTCTTGGCTTTGACCGATGCGTTGAATGCCAATATGCATGATGTTTTTAACTGGGCTGAGCGCTTGGCAGCTGGAGGCACGAAAAGAGGTGAAATCGTGTTCGCCGAGCAAACACTGGGCAGCTTCTTGCATGGGCTCTATTTGCATCGGTCGGTAGACCCAGCCCACCCGTCCAGCTTCCAGGCTGGGACGCACTGGCGACTGCAAGACGATGTAGGCATAGCGCCTTGATAACGCACTGCCTCGGGCATGAAAGCTGGTGGGTACTTCTTGTGCCCACTGCACTGCGATGTCGCTTGGCAAAGAGGTGTTGGTGCCACGCACCCAGCTTTGCATATCGCGCCCAAGGGGGGTGTCGAAATGCACCACTTGCATCAGGCCATGTACGCCTGAATCGGTGCGACCAGCACACAAGGTGCGCACTGGTTGGGTGGCAAAACTTGAAAGAGCGGCTTCAAGCTTGTCTTGAACTGTGAGCCCGTTGGGCTGGCTTTGCCAGCCTTCGTAGGCTTGACCCGCATAGCTCAGACCCAGCGCTACGCGCATGGGATTCACGAGCGTTCTTGTAGCCAGCGCAGTGCCCGTTCGCGGGTTTCACCATGGGTTTGGTCTGCGACTTCTTGGGCCAAAGCGCGTCCCGTTTGACGTTGGCCTAATTTCCAAAGTTCATCCGCCAAATCGAGACGTACTTGGAAGGGGTCTTCGCTCAAAGGGTTTGCGTTGGGCATCGAGGAGACCGGCGCAGTTTGTCTGTAAGGCGCGTTGACAGAAGGGGCGTTGACAGAAGGCGCAGGTGCAACAGGGCTTGGCGCCGAGCGAGGGGGAAGGTCCAAATCGAAATCAATTTTCATGTCTTGTGGTTTGTCCGGGGAAGGGTCAGAACCTGACTTGAAGTCGAGAT
>CAMDKR010000037.1 GCA_945901225.1 Bordetella parapertussis
ACCGTGAGGTCGGGCTCGAAGCCGGGGATGGACTGCGCGTAAACGCTTTGCGCACTGCCCAGCGCCACGCGGCAGCCGGTCATCACCTCGTCAAACACCAACAGTGCGCCGTGCTGGCTACACAGCTCGCGGCAGCGCTTCATGAAGGGCACGCTGGCGCGCACAAAGTTCATGTTGCCGGCGATGGGCTCGATCATCAAACACGCCAACTCTTTGCCGTGCAGGACAAAGGCTTCTTCCAATTGGGGGATGTTGTTGAACTCGAGCACCAAGGTGTGTTGCACCACTTCAGGCGGCACACCGGCGCTGGTGGGGTTGCCAAAGGTGGCCAAGCCCGAACCGGCTTTCACCAACAGCGCGTCGGCGTGGCCGTGGTAGCAGCCTTCAAACTTGATGATCTTGCTGCGGCCAGTGGCACCGCGGGCCAAGCGCAAGGCGCTCATGCCGGCCTCGGTGCCCGAGCTGACCAAGCGCACCATGTCCATCGAGGGCATGAGTTTTAACAGCGCTTCGGCGAGTTCAATTTCGCGCTCGGTGGGGGCACCGTAGGAAAAACCTTCGAGCACCGCTTTTTGCACGGCTTCCACCACAGCGGGGTGGCCATGGCCCAAGATCATTGGGCCCCATGAGCCGATGTAGTCGATGTAGCGCTTGTCGTTGGCATCCCAAAAATAAGCACCTTGGGCGCGTTTGACAAAACGCGGTGTGCCACCCACGGCGCGAAAAGCACGAACGGGTGAATTGACGCCGCCAGGGATGACTTGGCGGGCGCGGTCGAAAAGGGTTTGGTTCAGATCGGTCATGGTGTCAGTGAATAAAAATCAATGTCGTGTTTGGTGAGCGGGCAAAGAAAAGTCCTCAGCAGTTGCGGCAGCATCGTCGTCATCTTCAAACCCGCTGCCTTCGTCTACGCTGTGCGCCCAAAACAGCCGGTCGGCAACGGCATGCCCCATGCCTGGACGAAAACCGGCGTCCAAGCTCCCATCGAGGTAGCCAAGGGCCTCTGCAGCGGAGGCCTCCAAATCGTCTCCCATGGCCAGCAAGCCGGCCAAAGCCGCGCTCAAGGTGTCGCCCGCACCAGTGAAGACTGCATCAAAGCGTTCAATGGTTTCGCTGACGATGACATTCAAGGGTGTGGCCAAGGCGTTTTCCATGTGTTGGCCGCCAGTTTGGGGCATGCCTGTGACAAATGTGTAAGGTACACCTTTGTCGGCTGCAGCTTTAGCCAAATCTCTGGCGCTGGGACTGCGGTCACTGCCCCATTCAGGAAGCAGCCAGCGCCATAAGGTACTGTGGTTTCCTACTAATACCGTTGTTTGTGGCAACACCAGTTCCATGAAAGCATCTTGGTAAGAGTCAATGGGTTCATCTTGCCACCAAGACAGGCTGGGCATATAGGCAACCACCGGCACATCGGCGTAGTCAGCGCAAATTTCAGCCACTGTGGAAAGAACATCAGGCGAGCCACAAAAACCTATTTTGATCACTTGGACCGCAATGTCTTCGAGAATGGTGCGGGCTTGTTCATCGACAGCCTCATCGTCCATGGTGATATGGTCAAAAACCTCGGCGGTATCGCGCACATAACTTCCCGTCGAGATGGCCAACACATGCGCGCCCACAGACGACATCGCCAAAATATCTGCGGTTAATCCACCGGCGCCGCTGGGGTCGTTGGCATTGAAACACAGCACGCAAGGGTGCGCCATTTCCTCAGATTGGCCTTCATCAGGCAGGGGGTTGGGAGTGTTCATGTGCCATCTATAGAATCTGTTTCATTCTATGCCACCGCTCTCGCGGGTTTTACCTCATTAACCAGAAAGAAATACCTGTGAACAAGACTTGGATGTGCTTGATTTGTGGATGGATTTACGACGAGGCCGCTGGCGCGCCTGATGAAGGCATTGCGCCAGGAACCCCTTGGGAGCAAGTGCCCATGAATTGGACTTGCCCAGAGTGTGGCGCGCGCAAGGAAGATTTTGAAATGGTGCAAATCTAGGCGGTTAGCGACATCAGTCGTTTTTGCTTTTCACAACGCTGTAGCGCATCAATGTTTTTAAGCGTGCCTTGGCATGGTCCACGATGGGTATTGGATAGGTCTTGCCCAGCGTAACATTGGCAGCTTCCATGACCAAGGGTTTGGCCAACCAAGGGGCGTGAATGGCGTCGTTGGGCAGCGCTGCAAGTTGGGGCAAATAACGGCGAATAAATTTTCCCTGCGGATCAAACTTCTCGCTTTGGCTGACGGGGTTGAAGATGCGGAAATAAGGCTGGGCATCGCATCCGCTTGAGCTTGCCCACTGCCAGCCGCCATTGTTTGCAGCCAAATCAAAATCGATCAGGTGCTGAGCGAAATATTGCTCGCCCCAGCGCCAATCGACACCCAAATCTTTCACCAAGAAACTGGCCACCACCATGCGTAAGCGATTGTGCATATAGCCAGTTTGGTTGATTTGCGCCATGGCTGCATCTACCAGTGGATAGCCGGTTCGCCCTTCACACCATGCAGCAAACAATTGTTTGGCTTCCTTGCCTGTTTCCCAAGCAATCGCGTCATAAGCAGGTTTGAAAGATTGCTCTACGACCCGTGGGTGGTGGTGCAATATTTGGTGGTAAAAATCTCGCCAAATTAACTCGCCAAGCCATGTTTGTGCGCCCAAGTCCCCCTTCATGGCCAAGGGATGTGCAATGCGTGCCAAACGTCTTACCGACACCGTGCCAAAGCGCAAATGCACACTCAGGTAGCTCGGCCCTTTCACGCTGGGAAAGTCGCGGGTTTGCTGATACTGACCGATCCGTTTGACAAAATCTTTGAGCAAAAGCTGTGCACCGCTTGCCCCAGCTTGTATGTGTAGCGATGGTAAATCGACTGTTTCAAAGCCAATGTCTTCTAAGCTAGGTAGGGGGCGACGCAAAGCAGCAGGAATGGCTGCAAGTTGACCTGCTGAAGGCTTGATGTGTTTTTCAGCCAAATCAGCAGCAGTGACTTTCTTGAGCCAATTGTTTTTGTAAGGCGTGAAAACACCATAGGGCTGACTGTTTTGCGTCAAGATTTCACTGCGCTCAAACACCACATGGTCTTTGAAGCTGACGAAGGCCACACCTTGGTTGGCAAGTACACCTTTGGCTGTCGTATCCCGCTTCAATGCATAAGGTTCATCATCATGGTGGGCGAAAACGGCTTGAACGCCGAGTTCGGTGACCAATTGCTGCAAACACGCCATCGGTTCGCCATGGCGCACCAAAAGCCCGGCCTCTTCTACGTCTGAAAGTGTGCGCAGTTGCTGGTCCAAGTCCAGCAAGCTGCCGTGAATAAATGCCACCCGCCGGTCTTGGCGTGTCAGGGTTGCAAGAATGGTGCTGTCAAAAATAAAGACACAAAAAACTTGCTTGCTCCGAAGCAATGCGTGGTGCAATGCCGTGTGGTCGTCCGCGCGTAAATCGCGTCTAAACCACACCAAAGAGCGGTCAAAAAACTCCCGCGGGTTTGGCTTCATATTCACCCTTTAAAATAGTGGAATGACCCTAGATTCTGCGCCGATCAACCTTACGCATCATTTTTTGATCGCCATGCCCGGTTTGATGGACGAATCTTTCAATCGCAGCGTGGTTTACATGTGCGAACACAGTGACCGAGGTGCTCTGGGTTTGATTATCAACAAACCCAGTACCTTGCGTATGCAAGATCTTTTTGAAAAAGTAGAGCTCAATTTGGGGCGCGCTGATTTGATTGAAATTCCTGTCTTCCAGGGTGGCCCTGTGCACACAGAGCGCGGATTTGTTTTGCATGAACCCTTGTCCAGCACCATGACGCCTGCTGAGGCCAGCGAGGCCGCTTATGCCTCAACCTTGTCTATCCCGGGTGGCTTGGAGATGACCACCTCCAAAGATGTACTAGAGGCCTTGTCTACGGGTGCTGGTCCTAAGCGCGTGCTCATCACCCTTGGGTATTCTGCGTGGGCGCAGGGACAGCTCGAATCCGAACTGGGTGAAAACAGCTGGTTAACGGTACAAGCCGATCCCAAGGTGATTTTTGACACCCCCATCGAGCAGCGTTATGACCGTGCATTGGCGCTTTTAGGTTTGCAAGCTTGGATGCTTTCACCTCAGGCGGGTCACGCGTGAGTCTGGCGGTGTCCTCAACCGCAGCAACCGAGTTGCACTCTTTTTTGGCTTTTGATTTTGGACAACAACGTACCGGCGTGGCCTATGCTTCTCGCATCATCGGTCAAGCAAAGCCGCAAGGTACCGTCCATGGCTCGGGCCAAATGCGTTGGGCGTCTATCACCAAGCATATCGATGAATGGCAACCTGACGCTTTGGTGGTGGGTGTGCCTTACCACCCCGACGGTGCTGAGCATGAAAACACCCTTCATGCACAAAAATTTGCAAGGCAACTGCGTGGGCGTTACAACCTGCCAGTCTTTGAGGTAGATGAACGCTATTCAACCACCGAGGCGCGTAGCCAAGGTGCAGCAGATGTGGATGCGGCTTCCGCCTGTGTCATTTTGGATCAATTTCTGCGAAGCTTGAACACATGAACACTGGATTTCCATCTCTTGATGCACAAGCGCTGTACCAGCAGTTATTGTTGAGCTTGCAATCAACGCTCACCCCTGATGCACATTTGGTGGGTATCACCACTGGGGGAGCTTGGTTGGCAGAACGTTTGCAGCATGACTTGAGTCGACAAGTTCCCTTTGGCATCGTGTCTTCCTCTTTGCACAGAGATGATTTTTCCAAGCGAGGCATGGCAGAAAGCCTTGCCACCAAATTACCTTTTGAAGTCGAAGGTGCCGTCATTTGGTTGATTGACGATGTACTTTTCACTGGCCGCACCATACGCGCTGTGGTCAATGAGCTGTATGACTACGGTCGCCCCAAAGCGATTCATCTGGCGGTGTTGGTAGATCGCGCAGGACGTGAGTTGCCCATTCAGGCTGATGTTGCAGTGACCCATGTGACTTTGCCTACAGAGCAAACCTTGCGCTTCAAGAAAGACAGTCAAGGTCAATTTGCGTTTTCATTAGAAGGCTAGCCCATGCTGTACAAACGCAACCCCCAACTGAACAAAAACGGCGAACTCATCCATTTGCTCTCCACCGAAGGGTTGTCGCGCGACATCCTGACCCATATATTGGATGCCGCTACACAGTTTGTCTCGGTGAGCGATAGAGATGTCAAAAAAGTTCCTCTTTTGCGCGGCAAGTCGGTCTTCAATTTGTTTTTTGAAAACAGCACACGCACACGCACCACGTTTGAAATTGCCGCCAAAAGACTCAGCGCGGATGTGTTTAATCTTGATATCGCCCGTTCTTCAGCCAGCAAGGGCGAGACCTTGCTCGACACCATTGCCAACTTGAGTGCGATGGCTGCTGATATTTTTGTGGTGCGCCACAGCGAGTCTGGCGCTCCTTATCTGATTGCTGAGCATGTTGCACCCCATGTGCATGTCATCAATGCAGGCGATGGTCGCCATGCACACCCCACCCAAGGTTTGCTGGATGCGTACACCATTCGCCATTTCAAAAAAGATTTTTCTAACCTTCGTGTGGCGATCGTGGGGGATGTTTTGCACTCTCGGGTAGCGCGTTCAGATATTCATGCATTCACTACCTTGGGTTGTGCAGAGGTTCGCGTGGTGGGGCCGCGCACCTTGATTCCTTCTGACCTGTCGCAACTCGGTGTGAAGGTTTTTTACAAGCTAGAAGAAGGCATTCGTGACTGTGATGTGGTCATTGCCTTGCGCTTGCAAAACGAGCGCATGAATGGTGCACTGCTTCCCTCTAGTCAGGAGTACTTCAAAAATTTTGGTTTGACAACCGCTAGGCTGCAAGCCGCCAAGCCCGACGCCATCGTCATGCATCCAGGACCCATCAACCGAGGTGTTGAAATTGAATCTGCGGTGGTGGATGGTCCGCAAAGTGTGATTCTGAATCAGGTGACTTTCGGCATTGCTGTGCGTATGGCTGTCATGTCTATCGTTGCGGGGAATGATGCATGAGAATTTTGATTCAAAACGGCCATCTGATGGATCCTGCAAGTGGCTTTGACGCCAAGGCAGATTTGGCTATCGCAGACGGCAAAGTGGTTTCCATAGGTCCAGTCTCCAAAGACTTCCATGCAGACAAATCCATTGATGCATCCAACTGCTGGGTCATTCCTGGCTTGGTGGACGCCTGTGCGCGACTAGGCGAACCAGGCCATGAACATGAGGGCATGCTCCAAAGTGAGTTAACTGCAGCGGTTGCCGGCGGTGTCACCAGTGTGGTGTGTTTGCCTGATACCCAACCTGTGCTGGATGAACCCGGCTTGGTGGAGATGTTGCAGTTTCGTGCCAAGCGTCTGCATCTTGCAAATGTTTACCCGCTAGGCGCGTTGACGCGTGGTCTTGAGGGTGAGATTTTGACGCCCATGGTCGAGCTGACCCAAGCGGGCTGTGTCGGCTTTACGCAAGCAGAGTTCGCCATTGCAAATACCCAAAGCCTGCAACGTGCCATGCAATATGCCTCGACCTTTGGCTATGCTGTTTGGCTCAGAGCGCAAGACAGCTACTTGGGTAAGGGCATCGTCGCCAGTGGCCCCTTGGCAACCCGCATGGGTTTGAGTGGTGTGCCAGTGGCTGGCGAGACCATTGCCCTGAATACCTATATTGATCTCATGCGCATGACAGGTGCGCGTATTCATATCAGCAAGCTCTCAAGTGCAGCCGGTGTGGCTTTGGTTCGCTCCGCCAAAGCTGAAGGGCTGCCCTTGACTTGCGATGTCAGTATCCACAACCTGCACTTCACAGATGCGGACATTGGCTACTTCGATACAAGAGCTCGATTGACCCCGCCTCTTAGGCAACAGCGTGACCGTGAAGCCCTGCAAGAGGGTTTGGCCGATGGCACCATCGATGTCTTGGTTTCAGACCACACGCCTGTCGAAGGCGATGCCAAGGCCTTGCCTTTTGCGCAAGCTGAACCAGGTGCCACAGGTTTGGAGTTGTTGCTCAGCGCCAGCTTGAAATGGGCAGCACAAAGTCAGGTGAACACACTGCGTGCCTTGCAGGTAGTTACCAGTGCACCTGCCGCGCTTTTAGGGTTGTCTGATCGTGGCAGTTTGACCGTTGGCGCCCCTGCTGATGTTTGCGTGATCAACCCTAAAGCGAGTTGGCAAGTACTGCCTGAAAATCTTCAAAGCCAATGCAAACACACGCCTTTTGCGTTTGATTTAAGTGGCAGCGAAATGACGGCCCAAGTCATAACAACCTTGGTTGATGGACGATTGGCTTACCAGGCGCCAGGCGTGATTTAGCGCTGGCTGACCAGCCTATAACAAGCTGTCAGCCCAAATATTTTGGGCCCAGTTCCATGCGTAGGTGGCTTCCAAAGTATTGGCTTCAGCAGAAACACCTCCCGACCCGGGCACTGTCTTGTAGGTTTTTTCGGCCACATTGAACTGATGCACCGAGGCCACATGAACCACCATGTTGTCACTCACATAGCTGTAGCAGGTGTTGGTCAAAAAGGGTGCTGGGTTGATCTCCAGCCCACTGAGTTGCGCCACGATGGCAGCAGCAGCTACTTTGGCATGCGAGTTTGCCATGTGTCCGGATTTGGGCATCGCAGGAGCGGCCAACATGGCGTCACCCAAGATATGGATGTCTTTGGCAACCGTCGATTCAAACGTCAAATAGTTCACACCGCACCAACGTTTGTTTGCAGTGGCCAAGCCATTTTGCACAGCAATGCTGCCGGCACGCATATCGGGCAAGACGTTCAACACGTTTGCACGCACGTTTTCTTGGACGTCAAACTTGATAAGTCCTGCTTGCCCATCGACACCGGTGACTTTGTGGTTGGGGCGGAACTCGATGATGTCTTTGTAGTTTTCAGACCAGAACTTTTTGAACAAAGGTCCTTTGGAGGTGACATCTGGGTTGGCGTCCAAGATAAGCACTTTGGACTTGGGCTTGGCTTGCTTGAAGTAGTGGGCCACTTGGCTGGCGCGTTCATAGGGGCCAGGGGGGCAGCGGTAGGGCGATTCGGGTACGGTCAAGGCGTAAACGCCACCATCGGGCATGTCTTGTAATTGTTTGCGCAAAGCCGTGGTTTCTTCGCCAGCTTTCCAAGCTTGCAATATGCGGCCGCTGTCGTGAGCCGCTTGAAGTCCATCGACCGTGTCGAACATCATCTCAACCCCTGGGGACAACACCAATTTGTCGTAGGGCAAGGTGGGGCCATTGGCAAGGGTGATGGTCTTCTTATCCGTGTCAATGCGGGTTACGTGGTCTTGCACGACCGTTACGCCATGTTTCTTCACCAAGCTAGCGTAGGGTGTGCTGAGGTCGTCAAGTGTTTTGCTGCCACCAATCACCAAGTTGGACATGGGGCAAGACAAAAAACTGGCATTAGGCTCTATGAGGGTGACAGGGATGTTGTAGCCTGACAGCATTCGAATGTATTTGGCAGCTGTTGCACCACCATAACCACCACCAATGACAATCACCCGCGCTTTGTTCGCTGTGTTTTGCGCAAACACCGAATGGCCCAAAAGTATGGGAGATGAACCTAATGCCAAGCCCAGTTGAAGTAAATGTCTTCTTTGCATTCTGTGCTTTCAGCGAGGCAGGGCGGAAAAATAGTCAGCCATGCTGGCAATTTGCGCATCGCTAAAGCCTTTGCTGAGTTGGTGCATGACAGTGGCTTTGCGACTGCCATCCTTGTAAGCCTGCATTTGCTGAATGAAGTACTCGCGGGGCAAACCGGCCAAAGACGGAACAGCAGATTGCTCAACCGTGCGACCTTCGCTGCCGTGGCAGTTGGCACACATGGCGGCGTTGGCACGTTGGTGGAGTTTTTCAGATTCTTGGGCGAAGCTGGCAACACCACACAAAGTTAAAATAGCCACGGAGAAGTTTCGGCACAGATACATTTTGACAATACGCATAAAAGACTTTCGAAAACAGGATTTAATGTAGCGCTTTTTGGTTCCTATTTCATCGCGGTTTTCTATGCTTTCGCTATACACATATTACAAAATATGAAAAAACTTTTGCTCATTAGCCTGGTTGTTTGGCACTCGGTGGCGTGGTCTGCAGACCTGACGGTGTCAGCCGCCGCCAGTTTGACGCAGGCATTTCAAGACATTGGTACTCAATTTGAAAACCAAAATCCCGGCACCAAACTGAAGTTCAACTTTGGCGCCTCGGGTGCCTTGATGCAGCAAATTGCCAATGGTGCACCTGTGGATGTGTTTGCCAGCGCAGACACCGACAACATGGACAAAGCTTTCGCCAAAGGTGTGGTTGCGGCTGTTGATGTCAAAGTTTTCACCACCAACAAGTTGGTAGTGATCGTGCCGCTTCAATCCAAAACGGCTTTGCAGCAACTCGCTGATTTAAAGAAGCCAGACATCAAGCGCATTGCCATGGGAACACCTGCCAGTGTGCCTGCGGGTCACTATGCCCAAGGCAGTTTGGAAAAAGCAGGCTTATGGAGTGAAGTGAAAGACAAGGTCATTAACACCACCAATGTGCGTCAAGCCTTGGACTATGTAGCGCGGGACGAAGTGGATGCAGGTTTTGTGTATGCCAGTGATGCGCAGTTGATGCAAGACAAAGTCAAAGTGGCCATGCAGGTCACGACGCTCACGCCCATTCAATACCCCATTGCCCCCGTGGTGGGTGGCGCAACCAAGAATTTATCTGTCAAGTTCATTCAATTTCTTCAATCGCCATTGGCGCAAGCAACACTTAAAAAATATGGTTTTGGCCAATAAATCAATTATGTCGTTGTAGTTGTTGCAGTCGTGTTCTCTTGGCCATAAGCCTTAATGAATGTAAATGCCATCAAAACAATATCAAGCGACTAAGACGCCATAGGCTTTAATTTAGCCAGATTCGCAAGCAATGCTTCGTTGACCAGTGGCGACAATTCTTTCAATTCTCCTGCGGCCAGTGCATCCAGCAAACTTGTCCGCATACGCGGCTCCCAAAATCTACGGATATGGTTGGCAATGCCATCCAAGGCTTCTTGCCGATCAGGGTAAGCTGAGAAAAACTCGCCAATTTGATTGGCCATCTGTACCAGGTTGTCTACGTTCATGCTGTGCTTATGCCGAAATAGGTTGTGAAATCGTGAAGCGGGTGAGGTGGCTGTAAGCCGTGAAGGTTTGACCGCGTACCAAACCAGCCAGCGCCAAGTTGTGTTGCTCGGCCAGTTCAACGGCCAATCGGGTCGGGGCTGACACCGCGGTCAAAGCACCTGCACCTGCCATCACGGTTTTTTGCACCATCTCGAAACTGGCGCGACTGGTGATGCAGATAAAGCCTTGCTGCATATCCGTGGAGGCTTTGCTTAAGGCACCGATCAATTTATCTAAAGCATTGTGCCTGCCCACATCTTCGCGCAGCAGGGTAATTTCACCCTGCGCATTGGACCAAGCTGCCGCATGGGTGGCGCCTGTTTGCTGTTTCAAGGGCTGCAAGGCTCGCATGTGCGCATGGGCACGGTGCATGGCGTCAACGTCGATATGCACCTCAGGTGCTTGGGGTAATGCCAATTTGACTTGCGCCAAGCTGTCAGCACCACATAAGCCACAGCCGGTGCGACCCGCCATGCTGCGTCTGCGTTCTTTCAGCCTTGCTTCGGTTTGGGCTGCGACATCGAGTTGCAATTCAATGCCGTTGGTTTGGTGAAGGACCTCCACGCTATACAACTGGGATGCTTGGTCAAGCAAACCTTCCGTCAAGGCAAAACCCAAAGCGAAATCTTCTAAATGCACAGGACTGGCCATCATCACAGCGTGCGAGATGCCATTGAAGACCAGCGCCACAGGCACCTCTTCAGCCAAGGCTAAATAGCTGCTGTGGCTTTGGCTCACTTGCCCATCACCTCAAGGGCTTCGGTTTTGTGTTGCGCTTGGGCCAAGAAACCGAGTTGGTCTTTGTTAAAGCGCTGGTAGTTCTGCTGCCACTCCGAGGGTTGGCTAACTGCCACCAATTGCACGGCAGTCACTTTGTACTCGGGGCAGTTGGTCGCCCAGTCGGAGGCGTCTGTGGTGATGACGTTGGCACCGGACTCGGGGAAGTGGAAGGTGGTGTAGACCACGCCCGCTTGCATACGCTCGCTGATTTCAGCGCGCAGCACGGTGCGACCCGAACGGCTTTCGATGCCCACCCAGTCGTCTTGTTTGATGCCGCGTTCTTCGGCATCGTGGGGATGGATTTCCAAGCGGTCTTCGCTGTGCCATTGGTTGTTGTCGGTGCGGCGGGTTTGAGCGCCCACGTTGTACTGCGACAAGATACGACCCGTGGTCAGCAAAAGTGGGAACTTGCGGGTGACTTTCTCTTGACTGGCCACGTACTGCGTGGGGAAGAACTTGCCTTTGCCGCGCATAAAGCCTGCTGTATGCATGATGTCCATGCCTGCCTCGGGGGTGTTGGCGTTGCAAGGCCACTGCAAACTGGTGTGCTCGTCAATCTTGGCGTAGCTGACACCCGCAAAGCTGGGCGTGAGTGCGGCAATTTCTTTCATCACCTCTTCAGGGTGGCTGTAATGCATTTCGTAGCCCAAAGCCTTGGCAAATTTGACAGTGACTTCCCAGTCAGCCAATCCCGCCATCGGTGGCATGGCTTGGCGCACCCGAGAGATGCGTCGCTCAGCGTTGGTGAAGGTGCCGTCTTTTTCTAGGAAAGAAGAACCGGGCAAAAACACATGGGCGTATTTGGCAGTTTCGTTCAAGAAGATGTCTTGCACCACGATGCATTCCATGGCGGACAAAGCGGCTGCCACATGCTGCGTATCGGGATCGGACTGCACAATGTCTTCGCCTTGGCAGTAAAGTCCCAAGAAGGTACCGTCCATGGCAGCGTCAAACATATTGGGAATGCGCAGACCAGGCTCTGGACTGATGCTGACGCCCCAAGCGCCTTCAAACAAGCTACGGGTGGTGGAGTCAGAGATGTGGCGGTAGCCGGGCAACTCGTGCGGGAAGCTGCCCATGTCACACGCACCTTGCACATTGTTTTGACCACGCAAGGGGTTAACTCCCACACCTTCACGTCCCACCATGCCACAGGCCATGGCCAAGTTGGCAATGCCCATCACCATGGTAGAGCCTTGTGAGTGTTCTGTCACCCCCAAGCCATAGTAAATCGCTGAGTTAGGACCGGCGGCATACAAACGTGCAGCAGCACGAACCTCTGAGGCAGGAACGCCAGTCACACTTTCAAATGCTTCGGGCGAGTTTTCAGGCTTAGAGACAAACTCGCACCATTCGTTGAAACTTTTGTC
>CAMDKR010000038.1 GCA_945901225.1 Bordetella parapertussis
GTGGCGGCTTAAGGGCCGCCACTTCGTTCACCTATCGGTCCCCATGAACTTTCACAAACAAACAGCTTATTCAAAGCGCCTTTTTTTGCTTCCTGTCATTGTCTGCTTGTGTTTGCTTTCTAACGCCAAGGCGCAAAGTTTTGACTCCCTTCTTTCTGAATCTTGGAAGATCTCTGGAGAAATTGTTTTGGTTGTGTGCACCAATTTGAGCGTCAATAAACAAGTTGCAAATTCTTTCGTCATTGATCTTCCCGTATTCAATACCACTTCGTTTTTAAACAGTTCTTTTGGCCCCATCACAGAAATCAATCTGAATGTGTCCAAAACCCAATCTGATTCCAATTGCACGGGCGGCGACTTCAATATCCCGGTGAAATTGATATTCGACAGCGAATTGGCTGCCGTTGCCCCAAGAACCGGTTTGCTGCGCAACAGCGCCATTTTTCGACCTGCGCAAAATGTGTTTTTGCAGCTTGGCTTGATTGATGCCCAAGGCGTTTTCACCCCCTTGGATATGAATCAGCCCCAAATTTTGAACAATGCCTTGTCTCAGCAAGGCCCTGACGCAGTAACTTCCAAGAACATCAAGTTGGGTGTGCGCTATGTGGCGTCACGCTCAGTATTGCCCCAAAACACTGCAGCCAACTCAGGTTCACAGGATGTGGCTGCCGGTAATTTCTCGGTTTTCTTGCCTTTTTTGCTCAAACTCAATTAAGGTGATTTCCCATGTTTCAACCTCAAACCCACAGTTTTTCTGCGTTGTTGCTTTTTTTTGTCCAAAAATTGCAATTCTGAATTTTTTTCAAAAGAATTGAAAAGCTTTTAAAAACCCACACAAGGAGAACACTAAACCCCGCTTAAATATGACAACTGACAAGTAGTTTTAATGCTTTAGCAGTTTTTGCGCTTAGGCCTTGGTTTCGATTCAATCACCGAATCGAACAAAGGAAAAAGCCATGAACAGTTTTGCAAAACAAGCTACTTGGGCGGCGGTGTCAGCGATGTTGGTATTGACGGCAAATGCCGTTCATGCGCAACACGGTATGTTGGAAATTCACGGTGTGATTACCTCCCCAGGTTGCACGCTCAGCCAACAAACGGTGTTGCAACTGGGTCAACAAACCAGCATCAAGGGTCAAGCCTGTGGCTTGACCTCTGGCCCCGCCAACCCGCTGTCGTCATTAAGCATTGCCCGCATCGCAAAAGAAACCCTGCCCAGCACCCCAGGTGCTGGCTATGGCAAACGGCTGGTGACCCTTACCTACCGTTAAATGCCTTAGATACAGAAGTTCTTCTCGGTGGGGGTGTTTCACAACCCTTTCACCACCAAGAGAAGAACATGAAGTACCTGCGTTTTGTCTTTTTAATCCCTTTTATTGCGCTGTGTTTATCCAGCGCTCGTGCCGACATGGTCGTCGAAACCACGCGGGTGATTTACCCCGAGGCCAAGCGAGAAGTGTCTTTCAAGGTCAGCAATGTCAATAAAGAGCGTCCTGCATTTGTACAAATGTGGCTGGACGATGGCAACGCTTCAGCCTCGCCAGAAGAAGCCATCGCCCCTTTCAACCTGACGCCCCCCATTTCAAGGATTAAGCCCGGAGGCAACCAAGTGGTGCGCTTGGTGTTCACAGGAGACCCCTTACCCGCCGACCGTGAAAGCGTGTTTTATTTCAACATGCTGGAAGTACCTCAAAAATCCGCTGAAGAAAACAAAATCGCCTTTGCCATTCGTACCCGTATCAAGGTGTTTTACCGCCCCAAGGCCTTGAAGGGCGAATTGATTGATCAATTGGACAAGGCGACTTGGAAACTGGTCAAAAAAGACGGCAATTGGATGGCTGAGGGAACCAACCCTTCAGCATTTCACCTGTCCTTTTTCAGCCTAAACTTAGGCAGCGATGGCAAGTTTGATGTGTCCTCCGATGGCGGCATGATTCCACCCAAATCGACCGCCAGCTTCGTGGTGGGAGCGGTGGACAAAATCACCCAACCCCTTAAAGCCATCAAGGTGGATTTCGTCAACGACTATGGTGGCGCCAGCTCCAAAGAATTTCCCCTCAGCGCAGATAACTGAACGCATTCAGCCTGAATGCCACACCCATGCGCTGCCCCATCCACCCTGCTACCCAAACTCCCTCTGCCTTAGGCGTGGCTGTTCGCAGTTGGGTGTCTGTATGCGCGGTAGGTGCGTCAGCAGCCTTTGCAGCCAGCCCACCCCAACAGGCGGTTGATGTTGAAGCTCAGCTGAATGTGCTGTCTCGCCTAGAGGCTCGCACCCTGCAGCTAGACACTGATGTGCCTGTGTGGGTCTACCTCGAAGGTGAGTCATTCCAAGGCCAATCGGTGCAGCTAGAGCAAAAGGGCTTGATCATTTACGAGCAAAAGTTGTTTGATGGCAATTTCCGCATCAAGGGTATGCCGCCCTTAGACGAAAAAGCCACCCTGACCGTGCGGTTGCGCTCACCCAAACAAGCCGATGAAGTCACCGAACTGCCCTTGAAACCCAACCAACGCCGCGAGCTGTATGCCAAGCGGCCCGAATTGTTAGCGCTGGCACCTGCCAACATCAAAAAGGACCCTTTGTCGGTCAAGCTGCCACCCACCAAGTTGGAAGAAGACGTTGAGTTTGATTTGGATTTTTTACGCGGCAAGGCTTTTCGTAACTTAAGCCCCTTGGAGGTCAAACGCTTGGGCAATGTACGCACTGGGGATGTGGCGGCTGACATCTACCGCAACGACAGCTTGGTCAGCAAAACCACGGTACGTTTCACCGAACCCCCAAGCGGGGGCAATGCCCGTGCTTGCATCACACCCGCTTTGTTTCAGCAACTGGGTGTCAAAACCAACTTCATCAGTCCGCAGGGATTGCAACTGATGCAAACAGCAACCACCCCCGCTGCCAGTAAATCTGCGGCAGACTGTTTGTACATAGACCAATGGGTGGCAGGTGCTACCAGCGAATTTGACACCAACGAACTGCGCTTGGATATCACCATCGCCCAAGCGTTTCTGACACGCCAAAATCGACAAAGCGTGCCGTCCGAAATGCTCACACGCGGTGAAAACGCAGGTTTCATTAACTACAACCTGAATAACTACAACGCTCAGGGTTTCAGCTCCAACTATCTGGGGCTCAACACCGGCGTCAATATTGCCGGCTGGCAAGTACGCCACACCAGCTACTTGTCGCAAAACCGCAGCACTGACAGCGGTACTGCCACCAATACCAGCCAATATGTAGCGGGGGAAACCGTGGTCAAGCGCCCCCTGATCGACATGAAAGCCAGCTTGGCCTTCGGCGACACCAGTACCAACAGCCCCATCATTGGCTCCACGCCCATTCGGGGGGTGCGCTTGTCCAGCGAAGAAGGCTTGATGCCCGACGAAGAGCGCGGCTACCGCCCTGTCATCAAGGGTGTGGCACGTACCAACGCACGGGTGCGAGTTTCGCAAAACAACGCCGTGTTTTTCGAGCAAACCGTGCCGCCCGGCCCCTTTGAGTTTGACGATATCAACCCGATTGCCTCGGTGGGTAATTTACAGGTGGTGATTGCCGAGGCCGATGGCTCGCAACAAACCTTTGTGGTGCCCTACAGCCCCAGCATGGGCGCGCTCAACCCCGGCTCGTTTCGCTACAGCGTGGCCACAGGGCAGTACCGAAACTTCACCAGCACCCAAAACACACCAGTGTTGCAAGCGTATTTGCGCTACGGTTTGAACAGCTATTTCTCACCCGGCATGGAAGTGCTGGTGGGACCCAATTACAGCAATGTGGGCGTGCAAGCTGCGTTCAGCTCGGCCTTGGGGAGCTTGAGCTTTAATGCCCTGTTCTCCCACTTCGATGGCAATGCCCAAACCCCTAGGGCCAACGGCTACGCCCAAAACTTCAGCTACAACCCACCCGCCATGGGCCGCTTCAATGCCTATGCCGGCCTGGGCATGCAGTCGCAAAAATACACCACGCCCAGTGCTGCACTCAATATTGGCAACAACGCTTTGTTTGCGAATGACAGCTTCAAAAACAATGCGTTTTTGGGCTTGGGCTTCAGCATGGGCTCTTGGGGGGGTGTCAGTCTAGGGGCCAGTCAGCAGCGCAGTTGGCTGGGTGTGGGCAGTCAACAGGTACGCTGGGGTTACAGCATTGGTATCAGCCGAGTGAACTTGGGTGTCAATGTGGACCACACCACTTACACCGACAACCGCGCAGCTTTAGAGAGCGTGAGTGTTTTCGCCTCCATACCCTTGAGCTTTGGTCCTTCATTGGGCAGTCTGCGGGGCAGCTACAACCAATACGGCAGCTTAGAGCCCAACAAGTCGCTGTCGTACTCGGGCTACAGCCAAGAAAACCAGCTCAGCTACAGCCTGACCCAATCGCAATCCGGCTATGCCGACTCGTCCAGCGCCTCTTTGAATGTGCCTCACCGGTATGGCAATCTGAGTGCCAGTTTGTCCTCCTCCTCGGGTGGCAGTCAGCAAACCGGTTTGTCGGCCAGCGGCGGCTTGGTGGTGCACAGCGGCGGCTTGATATTGGCACCCTCTTTGGGAGACACCTTTGCCATTGTGGAAGTACCCAAGGGCGAAGGCGCAGGGGTCTTAGGCAGCACGGCCCGCGTCAACAGCAGCGGTTTTGGCGTGGTGCCTTATCTGTCGCCTTATTACCTGAACGATGTGCAAATCAGCTTGGAAGGCGCACCCACCGAACTGGAAGTGGACAACGCCAGCCAAAAGGTGGCGCCTGTCGAGGGCTCCATCGTGCGCCTCAAGTTCAATGCCACCTCGGGGCGGCCTTTGCTAATTGTGTTGCAGCCCAGCAATGGTGCGCGGGTACCCATTGGTTCCACTGTGAGCGACGCCGCTGGCAACGAGGTAGGCACGGTCGGCCAAGGCAGCCGTGCCTTGGTGCGGGTTCAGAAAAACAAAGACCGCCTGAAAGTAGTGTGGGGCGACAAACCCGAAGAAACCTGCTGGCTGGACTACGCCTTGGACGAAAAACAAACCGCCAATGCCAGCGGATTTACCAATTTGAAACTGCGCTGTGAGGTGGCGGGCGGAAAAGAAGCCACGGCGCAAACGGTGCCCACCATTAAATAACCAAGTTATGGAAATGAAACTGTTTTTAAGTTTGATGTTATTCGGGTTTTGTCAGTTTGCTTTTGGGGCGGCCTCAGTAACTTCTAGTACTAGCCAAGTCTCAGCTACGTGCTCCATATCTGATGCCTCCATATCCAAGACATCAGTTACCAGCACCCAAGTCACTTACACCTTCACTCACTCAGTTACGCTGTCTGTACAGCGTTCGGGCGGCCTCATAATTCCAGAATGCTGGATTCAAATCAGCCCAAAGACCCAAACAAACAATATTGTGGGAGGATGGAAATTTCTAAATGACATTAATTTTTCAACCAGCAATAACCTAAACTGTTCATCTATTCTCGTCACAAACCAACGTGACTATTCTCAAACCTCTATTGAATTTATCAAATCACTTAATTTCTTTGTTAGTAATGGTAATTGCCAGTTATCTTTATCTTATTCAATAACTTTAGTTGCAGACCCCAATTCAGCCCCAGGCACCAACACGCTAAGCCCATTGATCAGTATTGCAGTTGAAGATAGGCAAGACTCTAGTGGTTTTACTAAATCCTTGGCCAGCATTTCTCTTGGGTCTGTGACACCCGATCCCGCCCCTCAAAGCACTTGCAGCTTGTCGGCTCCCTCTAATCTCTCATTAGGCAATGCTTCGTATGAGGAGTGGAGGGGCGATCGATCGAAGCGAGTAAATGCTACCAATTTCGATATCCGTATCAATTGCTCGCAAAAACTGACGACAACTTTCACCCCAACAGTGACCATGAAGTTTGAAACACCACTTGGCTTTTCTTGTTTGGCTAGCAATGAACTTACAGGCGCCGACGCCACAAACGCGACTATGGAGATCATCGGCGTAGTGAATGGATTAACCCAACCAATTTGCCCGACCAATGAAACTCCTTTCACCACTTTGGCGTTCAAGGTCAACGATCCCGCTTCCACTCCACAGCCTTACTCGGACAGCATCACCTTGCAAGCAGCTTTTCGCGCTAGGTTGGGTGTAGGTAGACCTAGTACAGGGATTTTCAGCACAAGAGTGACTTTCACCGTCAAATACGAATGAAGAAGGTTCTAACCGTCAGAAGGCCAAAGGCCTGCCCTACACGCGGTATGTCTGGATGCTGCTGGAAAACGACTGGGCGAAGTTGCCCTAAAAGGTTAGGAGGTGTGGGGCTCTTTCAATTAGCCAATACTTTAGGGGCCAGCGCAGGGTTGTTTTTTTAGCCTCCGTGAGCGACACCGCTTGGGTGGACAAACTTGTGAAAACTGAAAAATAAGAAGGAACCTAGAAAACGTAATGAAAACTATCAAAATTTTTATCAGTTTATGTTGGTTGTTTTTTTGCGGCTGGAGTTTGGGTGCAGATTGCCAAAGTACTGTGCCACTCGGAAACCCAATAATTACCCAAACAACTGCCACGATTCAAGTCAAATACACCATTGTTCTTGGTGATAACACTTTTTCTCCTGGCGACAGATGCTTAATCACCCACGATAACAACAATCTTTTTTTTATAGCTAATGACCAAACTGCAGCCAAATTAAACACCATCAAAAAATCAAAGATTTTTTTTGAACGGGTGCCGACAAATAATTCGGCATGTGCTGGCAATAACTGGCCTAACAACACACCCTGCCCACCCATAATCCGACGTAATTGGAGCGACTTCGTTGCGCCTGGGTCGTTTTCCTACCTTATCCCCAATGGTACCGTTGGCATTCTTTACGACGTCATTTATGAGTTTTCTGGTAACGCCTTTGGAGCGTGGAAGTTTTGTCCCTCGTTCAGTACAGCCACCCGAGGCACCCCTTCGAACCCTAGCAGAGAAACCACCATCACACCTGCCTGTGCGACCGGTGTTCCCAATATCCCGACCTGCGGATTTGTCGTTCCTTCCAATGTCAATTTAGGCAATGCCAAGCCCGATGCTTTTCCTCAATCTGGCAATGCCCGAGTAAACGCTACCAATTTCAATATCGCTATTAATTGCTCGCAAAATTGGCCAACAAAATTCACCCCAACAGTGACCATGAAGTTTGAAAAACCACTTGGCACTACATGTTTTGCTAGCAATGAACTTACAAGCGCCGACGCAACAGACGCGACTATTGAGATCATCCGCGATCTACAAGGATTCACCCAACGAATTTGCCCAACCTCTGCCACTTCTCTCACCCCTTTGGCGTTCAAGGCCAACGATCCCGCTTCCACTCCACAGCCTTACTCGGACTTCATCACCTTGCAGGCAGCTTTTCGCGGCGCTTCTGGTGACAGAAGACCTAAGACAGGGCCTTTCAGCACAAGAGTGACTTTCACCGTCAAATACGAATGAAGCAGTTTCTACCCGTCAGAAGGCCAAAGGGTGTGCCCTGCATGCGGTATGTCCGGATGCTGCTGGAAAACGACTTGGCGAAGTCGAACTGAGGGCTTGGGTGGGGGCGAGTCGCCCAAACGCTGGATTGAAATTTAAAAACTACTCATAAAATACAAAAAACAACTAAAAATTAGATTTATTAGTTACAAATTATTGTTTTTTAGATATTATCTACCAATAAGTATTTATTTTGGAGCTTCCGGTGTTTCAATCCCTGTTTCAAATTCTTCCATCCCCAAAGCACCCTCAGCAGGCTTACCTGCAGCGTGTCGTTCAAGGTCTGGCTGTTTTGGCTTTTATGGCCTTCTCAACACAGGTGAAGGCACAAAGCTCTGATTCAGCTGGTGTGAAGGTCTTAGGCCAAGTCACTACAGTCTCCTGTCAATTGGTCATGACGACAGACGTAAATCCTAATTTATTTACAACTGTTCACAAGCCATTCATAAACCTAGATCTTGGCTCAGGAACCTTGGCTGCTGCCAATGCAGCTAACGTGGGCAGTACTTTTGGCGAGGCAAAAACGATTTTTCTATTCACCAGCAGAGGTCCAGGGCGAGACTGTAGTGGTGGTCCTACTTTTGATATCGGCTTGACCATAAATCAAGATAAAGTCGTTAATGTGGGTACGAATAGCTTTCTGAGGAGCAATGATTCAGCACCTGGCGGCGTAGCTCAAGGGGTGGCTTTATCGCTGATCGCAAGCCATAGAAATCTACTTGCACCTAATACAGATATCTTAGGCGAGGGTTTTTTAAATTTAAGAAATACAGCGTCAGGTATTGGGCCATTATTGTCCGGCAAAAGTACTTTAAGAGAAGCTTACGATAGCCGAGTTGCACCGCTAGGAAACGCTAGGCTCTTTGCCCTCAAAGCCCAGTTTGTCAAAACCTCAGCCACCGTGACGCCCGGCTCCTATTTGACAAACATCACGGTCAACCTTTGGTGGCGTTAATCAGCTTGTCGTTCCAAGCGCTTTGCGCTCGGTCATCCCGGCCAATTCGCTGATGTTGACTCGCTGTTTTCGGATGCTTTTGAAGAGCGATTTGACGAAGTCGAACTGACGGCTTGGGTGGGGGCGAGACTTATCAAGCAGCCAATGCTTTAGGAGCCAGCGAAGGGTTTTTTTTGAACTTAGCTTCAGCCGTCCACAGGTCCAAAGCCTGCTGCATGCGAAGCCAGCTCTCTGGGGTGCCACCGATGGTTCTTGCAATGCGGATGGCCATCTCAGCAGTGAGCGCCTTTTTTTCGTGCAGCAAGTCTGACACGGTTTGCCGACTGACCATCAATTTGGAAGCCAATTCACCTTGTGTCCAGCCCAATTCAGGCAACACATCTTCACGAAGCACCGCGCCCGGGTGGGTGGGTTGACGGTCAGGGTTTCGCAGAGACTTCATCAGTGATAGTCCTCCAAATTAACGTTGATGGCGTCTTCGCCCATAAATTCAAATGTGATTCGCCAATTGCCGGTGACTGAAGCAGCGAACCCTCCTTTTCGATCACCCTTGAGCGCATGGAACTTGTAGCCAGGCAAGTCCATGTCCTCAGCTTCTTTGGAAGCGTCTAAACGATCGAGCATCCTCTCAATGCGCGAACCGTACTGAGCAGGAATACCTTTGTAGCTTCCTTGGGTAAAGAAAAGCGCCAAACCTTTGTGCTTGAAAGACGTGATCATGTGGACTTGATTGTAAATTATCAATTGACAATGTCAATCAGCACATTACATTTCCCCATCCTGTCGAATTTGGATTTTTCGCAATTTGAACCTATGGACCTGCGATGGGTCGCAGAACAAACTCAAACCTAGTGGCCGCGGCCATTGAGGCCGACGCTGGAGAGGCGCTTCCCGATTTGCGTCAGGCACTTGCCGAGGCCAACGATGAAAAGGGCCGCGTCACCACACCAGAACAAATGCTGGTGCGACAAGAGTTGAATGCCGCTTGAAGCCTATCCCTTGCAGATCCGTCCTCGATCGATTACATTTAAGCCATGTACACCGTCATCGCCCTGCCTGAATTTGAAGACTGGTTGTCAAACATCAAAGATCGGCCCACTCGCATCCGTTTGCTACGTCGATTGGACAAGGCCCGCAGGGGTCTGTTGGGTGATGTGGCACCCGTTGGCGGTGGCGTTTTAGAGATGCGGGAGTTTCATGGGCCTGGCTGGCGCATGTACTTTGCGCAAGAAGGTCACACCTTGGTTGTCATGCTCGGTGGGGGTGACAAATCAACCCAAAGGGAAGACATTGCTCGCGCTATAGCCTTGGCTGCCAATTTAAAGGGAATAAATCCATGAACAAAAAAATTGATATCCGCGACCTGCCTGAATTTGACCTGGCCCGCCACCTTGAAACCGATGCTGATGTCGCCGAGTATTTGCGCCAGGTTCTGGAGGATGGCGACAGTTCAGAGCTGGCTGCTGCGCTTGGGCACATCGCCAAGGCGCGGGGCATGACAGAAATTGCCAAAACCACCGGCATCAAACGCGAGGCGCTTTACAAAGCACTGCGCCCAAACGCACAACCCAGGTTGGACACGATTGCGAGGGTCTGCAAAGCCTTGGGTGTGAAATTAACTATTGCGGTTTGAATTCGCACCAAGGCCGAGTGCCATTGACTCACGGCTAAACTAAGCTTTTCCCAGACCTCAGCGAGACACCATGGCCACCACTCCCATCAAAATCAACCGCCGCTCGGCCAACATCACCGAGGGCAAATCGCGCGCGCCCAACCGTTCCATGTATTACGCCATGGGCTACCAAGAGGGCGACTTTGTCAAACCCATGGTGGGCGTGGCCAACGGACACAGCACCATCACACCGTGCAACAGCGGCTTGCAAAAGCTGGCCGACGCGGCGGTGGCGGGCATTGAAGAGGCCGGTGGCAATGCGCAGATTTTTGGCACACCGACCATCTCTGACGGCATGAGCATGGGCACCGAGGGCATGAAGTATTCGCTGGTCAGCCGCGAAGTCATTTCCGACTGCATCGAAACCTGCGTGGGCGGCCAGTGGATGGACGGCGTGGTGGTGGTGGGCGGTTGCGACAAAAACATGCCCGGCGGCATGATGGGCATGCTACGAGCCAACGTACCCGCCATCTATGTTTACGGCGGCACCATACTGCCCGGCAGCTACAAGGGCAAAGACCTGAACATCGTGAGCGTCTTCGAAGCCGTGGGCGAGAACGCTGCCGGCAAAATGAGCGATGCCGATTTGCGCGAAATCGAGATGCGCGCCATCCCCGGCACGGGTTCCTGCGGTGGCATGTACACCGCCAACACCATGTCGTCATCCTTCGAGGCGCTGGGCATGGCCCTGCCCTACTCCTCCACCATGGCCAACCCGCACGACGAGACACAAAACTCGGCGAAAGAAGCCGCCAAGGTGCTGATCGAGGCCATCAAAAAAGACCTGAAGCCCCGCGACATCGTCACCAAAAAAGCGATTGAAAACGCGGTGGCGGTCATCATGGCCACCGGCGGCTCGACCAACGCTGTGCTGCACTTTTTGGCCATCGCCCATACCGCCGAGGTGGACTGGACGATTGACGACTTTGAGCGTATGCGCAAAAAAATCCCCGTCATTTGCGACTTGAAGCCCAGTGGCAAACACTTGGCTGTGGATCTGCACAAAGCCGGTGGTATTCCCCAGGTGATGAAGGTGTTGCTCAAGGCTGGTTTGTTGCATGGTGACTGCATGACCATCACCGGCAAAACCGTGGCAGAGAACTTGGCCGATATTCCAGACGCTCCCCGCGCCGACCAAGACGTGATTCGCCCCATCGACAAGCCCATGTACGCCGAAGGTCACTTGGCGATTTTGAAAGGCAACCTCTCGCCCGAGGGTTGCGTGGCCAAGATCACTGGCCTGAAAAACCCCGTCATCACCGGCCCCGCCCGTGTGTTTGACGACGAGCAGTCGGCGCTGAAAGCCGTGTTGGACGGCAAGATCAAAGCAGGTGATGTGATGGTGCTGCGTTACCTCGGCCCCAAAGGCGGCCCTGGCATGCCCGAAATGTTAGCGCCCACCAGCGCCCTGATTGGTGCAGGTTTGGGCGAAAGCGTGGGCCTGATCACCGACGGACGTTTCTCGGGTGGCACATGGGGCATGGTGGTGGGCCACGTGGCGCCCGAGGCGGCGGCTGGCGGCAATATCGCCCTCATCCATGAAGGCGACAGCATCACCATCGACGCACACCAGTTGTTATTGCAATTGAATGTGGCGGATGATGAAATCGCCAAGCGCCGCGCCGCATGGAAAGCCCCCGCGCCGCGCTACAACCGCGGTGTGCAAGCCAAGTTTGCCCATAACGCCTCTAGCGCCAGCAAAGGCGCAGTGCTCGATTTGTTCTGAAAGGAAAACCCATGAAACGTGTGATGACAGCCGCCCTGCTGGCCACTTGCTTGGTGGCCCCCGCCATGGCCAGCAAAGAATTAGCGCAAGCCAAAAATTGCTTGGCTTGCCATGCGGTGGACAGCAAAGTGGTAGGGCCTGGTTTCAAAGAAGTTGCTGCCAAATACGCGGGTGACAAAGGCGCTGCTGCAACCCTTGCCACCAAAATCATCGCTGGTGGCAGTGGCGTGTGGGGCGCGATACCCATGCCTGCCAACCCGCAGGTGAAAGAGGCCGAAGCTAAAAAAATCGCAGCCTGGATTTTGGGCTTGAAGTAAGCCCGTCTTTGCGAGGGGCAAAGCCCCGAAGCAACCTCACGTCATTGCTCGCTATGTCATTGCGAGGAGCAAAGCGACGAAGCAATCTAGAGGCGCGTACCGCAGGCTCGGCCTCGCCTCCATGCT
>CAMDKR010000039.1 GCA_945901225.1 Bordetella parapertussis
CGCTTGAGAACAGCCAAATCTTCAACGGTAGAGATGTAGTTCAAGCCAAGGTGGTCACCACTTCCAATATTGGTGACCACCGCTACCTGGCATTTATCAAAGGCCAAGCCTTCTCGCAACATGCCACCGCGGGCAGTTTCCAATACAGCTGCATCGACATTGGGGTGCATCAAGACGCGCAACGCACTTTGTGGGCCTGCACAGTCGCCTGAATCGAATTGGTAACCGTTGGCATACACACCATCGGTATTGGCAATGCCCATGCGAAGACCACTAGAGGCAAGCAAGTGGGAAATCAAACGCACAGTAGTGGTTTTGCCATTGGTTCCCGTCACGGCAACCACTGGGATACGCCCGTTTTCACCATCAGGGAACATCTGATCGATGACCGCCTTGCCTACATCTCGCCCTTTGCCAAAGGATGGGCTCAGGTGCATTCGCAGTCCGGGTGCAGCATTGACTTCGATGATGCCGCCGTTTTGCTCCTCAAGGGGACGCAAAATGGTTTCACAAACAATGTCCACACCGCAAATATCCAAGCCCACCATTTGAGCAGCCAAGACGGCACTGGCAGCCACTTCAGGGTGCACATCATCAGTGACATCGGTCGCAGAACCACCCGTAGACAAATTGGCGTTGTTGCGCATGATGACGCGCATGCCTTTTGGCGGAACACTGCTTTCCTCCAAGTTTTGTTCTTGCAAGCAAGCCAAGGCAACTTCATCGATACGGATACGCGTTAATGGGTAAGAGTGTCCTTCTCCTCGCAAGGGGTCTGCGTTAACGATGTCGACCAACTGACGAACAGTGTGTTTGCCGTCTCCGACAACAAGTGCGGGCTCACGCCGAGCAGCCGCAATCAATTTGTCACCAATCACAAGCATTCGGTAATCGCTGCCAGGCAAATACCGCTCGACCATGATGTCTTCACGGTAACGCAAAGCAATTTTGTAGGCCGCTTCAAGTTCAGCACGGGTTTTGACATTGACGGCAACACCCTTTCCTTGATTGCCATCTTGCGGTTTAACCACCACGGGAAGACCAATTTCTTGGGCAACTGCCCAAGCGTCGTCCACATCTTTCACAGGACGTCCTTCAGGAACCGGCAAGCCAGCCATCCTGAACAGCTTTTTGGTCAACTCTTTGTCTTGCGCAATAGATTCGGCAATGGCGCTGCTGGCGTCAGTTTCGGCGGCTTGAATGCGTCGCTGCTTGCTGCCCCAGCCAAGTTGCACCAAGCTGCCTTCTGTCAAACGGATAAAGGGAATATTTCTGTTCAAGCCTGCATTCACAATGGATGCTGTGGATGGGCCCAAGCGCAAATCTTCATCAACTTCGCGCAAGGTGGCAATGGCTTTGGCGAGAGAAAAATCGGTGTTGTTCAATGCAGCTTGCAACAACTCCTGGGCATAGCCAATGGCCAAGCGTCCCACCTGCTCCACCGTGTACTGCACCACCACTTGGTACAAGCCTTCTTTAGGTGTGGCCGTGGTGCGGCTAAAGGTCACAGGGCAACCCGCTTCAATTTGCAAAGAAAGCGTGGCTTCTTCTAATGCATGAGCAAAGGTATAGACCGACTCAGAAGAGCTGTTGTAAATGCTGTAGATGGAAGGAAACAAATGCCTGAGCCGATTGGAAAAATCGGGCGCGCTGATTCGCACATCGATACTGTGTTGGGTATCGCATTGAACCAAGGCTTCAACAGATGTATGTTTAGACCAGAGGTTGGGGCCGCGCAAGGCCCGCGTACGTGTGACTTCTATCACTGAACGCTCCCCTTTGAAGACGCGGTAAGTTTGGTGTTTTTTTGCGAAAAGCTTTTCAACCCAGCCCTGATGAGGTCAGTGGAGATGCCCAAAGTTTGGGCCACTGCGACTGCTGCACACAAGGTGGACAAGCTGATGCCGCCTTCTTGCATAAGCAACTGTATCGGTTCAGCATCGGTTTGCAACATGCTGACCTCCTTGGCACCGTGCGCAAAGAAAATTTGATGGTCATGGTGGAAGACCACGCGCTGCGACTTTTGAAGCGCAGCTGCGATGACTGGGTTGTTGTCTTCATGACTGTAGAAGAACACATCACCATCGCTGAGTTCCTCAAACGATACGGCTACCTCGTCGCAAGCATTCAGGACAGCCACACCCTCTGGCAACACCACATCCACTTGGTTGCGCATGACGTTTCGCATTTGTTCAGGTGTACGTATGTCGTGAACTTCAAGTCCGACAGGTTCCGGTACACCTGTGACCACACCAACCAAGCATCGGTCGTAGGCCAAGCCTTCGTCCATCAATTGCATGTCAGAACTTTCAAAAACAGCAGCATCCAAAACGCGGTTAATGAGCAAGCGCTGACCTAATTCAAAAGTACGGGCATCTTTGCTGACCACACGTCGTTGGTCTAAATACAGACCATCTGCACACGCCAAGCCTGTGTGTTTGCCGCTGAGTTCGAGCAGCCAAGCAATGATTTTGGAGAGTTCGGTGGTTTGGTGACTGCCCATGACGCCCACGATGGGGATGCGCCCAGAGTCTGAGGACTCAAACAACTGGTCAACAATGGCTTGGCCCACTGGCCTGGGCTTTCCAAGCACAGGCTTTAAATGCATCAGCAGGCCTGGCCCAGCATTGACCTCGACCACAGCGCCATGGACCTCTTGCAAAGGCCGAGACACATCGGGCGTCACAAAATCGATGCCAGCGATATCTAAGCCCACCACTTTGGCGGCAAGAATAGCCATATCAGCCACCTGGGGGTGAACATCGTCAGTGACATCGTTGGCCATATTGCCAGTGCGCTGAACAATGATGACCTTACCCATGTCGGGCACGCTGTGCACTTCAAAGCCTTGTTTTTGGATCTCTAAAACAATATTGCCTTGCTCTGACAAAATGATTTTTTCTAAAGGAAATTCTTCCTCTAAGCCACGCCGTGGATCGGTGTTGACTTGAGAATCGATGAGCTGCTCCACTGTAGAAACACCGTCACCCGTAATTTGCACCGTTTCGCCGCGCGAAGCTGCCACCACTTTATCGCCCACCACCAGCAAGCGATGTTCTTCACCCACAATGAATTGTTCAACGATGACTTCGTTGTTTTCTTCTTCGCGTAAAGCAATATCAAAAGCAGCATGAACTTCGGCTTGGGTTTTCAAATCGAGTGACACGCCTCGGCCATGGTTGGCATCAATCGGTTTGAGCACAACGGGCAAACCGATGTCCTGCGCCACCGACCACGCCTCGTCTGCGGTAGTCACCGTACGGCCTTTGGGTACAGGCACGCCGCACTGTGTGAGTAAACGCTTGGTCAGGTCTTTGTCGCTGGAAATATGTTCTGCAATGGCACTGGTTTTGTCCGTTTCCGCTGTCCAGATACGCCGCTGACGCGAGCCATAGCCCAGTTGCACCAAATTGCCCGTGGTTAATCGAATAGAGGGAATGCGTCGCTCGGTGGCAGCGTCCACGATGCACGCAGTGCTAGGCCCCAAACACAAGCGGTCCACCATGTCCTTGAGTTTTTTAACCGTGGCCTTGGCATCAAAAGGTTTGTTGTTGATAGCCGCCATGACCAAATTGCGAGCGTCAACCAAACTTTCCATACCGATTTCTTCTTGCCTGGCTCTGAACACCACCTTGTAGACGCCGCTGGTACTGGTTTCTCGGGCCTTGCCAAAACTCACCTGCATACCTGCCAAGGTTTGTAACTCGATGGCCACATGTTCAATGATGTGGGCTGGCCAAGTACCATCGCGCAAGCGCCAGACAAAACCACCCACCTCACCAACACTGCAATGGTGTTGCTGCAAACTGGGTAACCACTCAATCAATCGATCGACAAAACCAGGGATGGTGTTAGAGGGGAATTTTTCTAACTCACCAATATCCAACCAAGCTTCAACGGCAGAGCGGTAAGTCCAAAAATTGGGACCGCGCAAAAAACGCTGTTGAAGAATTTGAATATCGTCAAATGTCATAATCGAGACCTTGTAATAATTTAGCGTTTATTTATAGAAAATCGGATGACCGACTACAGATTTCAGCGGGGAGTGCATGGCTTGTCACAGGATTGGCGGGCTAGGGTGCAAGAGAAGATTCCCGCACTCACCAACGTGCTGGGTTGCTTAGAGGTTGACCTTAATGCCAGATTATATTTCGCAAACTCCCTGCTTCTGCTCTGTGCTGATCGGCTTTTTGCCCTGGAACCTGACGATCAATCCCAGTGGTTGGTGCGTGAATGGCCACTGACGCCAGACTTGCAACTGTCTTTGAAGGACTATGCAGGCGTGGGCACTTTAGAGTTGCACAGCCTCACCCACAGCATGGGGACGTGGCGTTTCACACTGGGGCGCAACGCGCAAGCACAGGCTTTCGCCGAAGCATTCGCTGCTCGCTTGAATCCACCATCACCCCAAGAACACGACACAAGCACACAGCAACACGCTGACGCTTTGCTTGAAGACGAGCACCCGCCCTTGCAAGGCAACTGGGGCTTGCTGCGCTTGTGGCGCTTTGCCAAACCCTACAAAGGACAATTGTTTTTGGGTTTTGTGTTGACCTTGGCCTCGACAGCAGCCACCTTGGTCCCCCCCTACTTGACCATGCCCTTGATGGACGATGTGCTGATACCCTTTCAAAATGGACAGCAAATCGATAGGGATTTGGTCACGCTGTACTTGTCAGGCTTGTTGGGCGCATCGCTGATTGCATGGGGCTTAGGTTGGTACAAAACCTATGTGCTGGCGCTGGCCTCCGAGCGCATAGGCGCAGATCTGCGCTCCACCGCTTACGAACATTTGTTGCGACTCTCCTTAGAGTATTTCGGCGGAAGAAGAACGGGCGACTTGATGACCCGTATCGGCAGCGAAACAGACCGCTTGTGCATCTTTTTGTCAGTGCATTTTTTGGATTTCGCAACCGACGTACTGATGATTTTGATGACGGCAATCATTTTATTCAGCATAGATCCTTGGCTTGCGTGTGCCACTTTGCTTCCCCTGCCTTTCATTGGATGGTTGATTCAAAATGTGCGCGACAGACTGCGCAATGGGTTTGAAAAAATTGACCGTGTCTGGTCAGAGTTGACCAATGTCTTGGCTGACACCATCCCGGGTATTCGCGTGGTCAAAGCATTTGCCCAAGAAAAACGCGAGGCATCTCGTTTTCGCTCTGCCAATAAACACAATTTAGCCGTCAATGACAGAGTCAATTTTTTATGGTCGCTGTTTTCGCCAACAGTAACCTTGGTGACGGAAATTGGTCTGCTGGTGGTTTGGGCATTTGGTATTTGGCAAGTAGCCAATCACCAGGTCACGGTAGGTGTATTGACTGCTTTTTTGGCCTATAGCAGCCGGTTTTATGCCCGCCTAGACTCTATGAGTCGCATTGTGTCGCACACCCAAAAAGCGATTGCAGGGACCAAGCGTATTTTTGAAATCTTGGACCACGTCTCCAGTGTTCCTGAGCCAATCAATCCGCAACCCATGCCCAAGATTCAAGGCCGCATCCAAATAGATAACATCGGGTTTCGCTATGGCAACCGTGCTGTGATCAAGGGATTGAGTTTGGATATTGCGCCCGGCGAAATGATTGGTCTGGTGGGTCAAAGCGGCTCGGGCAAAAGCACCATGGTCAATTTGATATGCCGCTTCTACGATGTCAGCGAAGGTGCGATTCGCATCGATGGCACTGACATTCGCGATTTGCGTGTCAGCGATTACCGCCAGCATATTGGCTTGGTTTTGCAAGAACCGTTTTTATTTTTTGGCACGATTGCCGACAACATCGCATATGGAAAGCCTCAAGCCAGTCGCAGCGAAATCGTCGCTGCAGCTCGGGCCGCACATGCGCATGAATTTATTTTGCGACTACCGCAAGGCTATGACTCGCTGGTGGGCGAACGCGGTCAAGCTTTGTCTGGTGGTGAACGCCAACGCATATCGATTGCCAGAGCGCTCTTGATTGACCCACGTATTTTGATCATGGATGAAGCCACCTCCTCGGTGGACACCGAAACTGAACAAGAAATTCAAAAAGCCTTGGACAACTTGGTGCGTGGCAGGACCACCATTGCCATTGCCCACAGACTCTCTACCCTGCGTCGCGCTGATCGCTTGGTGGTGATGGAGAACGGTCAATTGGTAGAGCAAGGTCAACACCAAGCGTTGCTTGACAGACAAGGCGCTTATTGGCGCCTGTATGAAGCACAAGCTCGACGTGCAGAAGCAGAACAGGGGCTGGTATCTGCCAGCGAAATCCGAGAGGTTCGCACATGAGCCAACTCGTCCACCTAATCAAAGACCAACGCGGACTGTGGCAAGCCACCCTCACCGATGGCTCGGTTCACAACAGCGTGACGGTGGTTCGTGCTTTTCCCATTCGTGCGCCTGATGAGGCTATCTCGGTGATTGACCATGAAGGTCATGAACTATGCTGGATAGAGCATGTGTCTGAGCTAAACGAAAAGGTACGTGAGGCAGTGGTCAGTGCCTTGCAAGCGCGTGAGTTCATGCCGGAAATCTTAAGTGTTGAGCGTGTCAGCTCATTTGCAACGCCCTCTGTGTGGACGGTACAAACCAGCCGAGGCAAATGTGAATTCACCCTCAAAGGCGAAGAAGACATACGCCGTGTCAGCAGCCAGACCTTGATCGTGGCAGATGCCCACGGCGTTCAGTTTCTGATCCGTGATTTACCGTCGCTGGATGCGGCGAGTCGAAAGCTGCTTGACAGATTCCTTTGATTTTTAAGGATTTTTTGTAATGCCCTTTGACTTTCATGGGATTTAAATTGACAAAGTTCAATCATTCAAAAAAATCAATGATCATCATTGAGTTACACAGCTAACAACAATACTTACAAACCTCAAAAAGGATCACCATGTTTTACAAAAAACCTGCATTGGGATGGTTGGTTTTCGGATTGCTAATGGGCAATGCTTTTGCTGACACCACCAATGTCAAGACACAAACCATCGTTGAAGTGAAGAAAAAAGGGGAACATTGTGAAAATGACCCTAACTGTTTCAATCGTTACCATCCCGCCATCAAACCCGTTGCGCGTGCCAAACCCGGCGACTTGATCGTTGTCCACACACGAGACGCCTTGGATGCCAAACTTAATATCAATTCCAAGAATAAAGATGTCACAGCCATTGACACCAATTTGATCCACCCGATGACGGGACCCATCTACATCGAAGGCGCCAAGCGCGGCGATGTACTGGCCATCAAATTGATCGACATCAACCCCAACGAATACGGCTATACCACCCTGATTCCTGGCTTTGGCTTTTTGCCAGACATGTTTCCAGATCCTTATGTCGCCAACTGGAAGTTGAACCGTTACGAAGCTGTTTCTGCCCAGTTGCCTGGCGTTCGCATTCCCATGAATGGCTTCATGGGTTCGGTGGGTGTCATGCCTGGCGAAGAAGAAGTTGAAAAATGGTTGGCCCGCGAAAGCCAACTGGGTGCTGCTGGTGGCGTGGCTCTGCCGCCTCAACCTATCAGTGCCCGTCCTGCAGAAATCTGCGGCCCCAATGGCAGCCACAAAGACAAATGCTTGCGTACCGTACCTCCCCGTGAAAACGGCGGCAACATGGACGTCAAGCAGATGGTTGAAGGCACGACCTTGTTATTGCCCTGCTACATCGACGGTTGCGGCTTCTTCATTGGTGACGTGCACTACGCACAAGGCGATGGTGAAGTGGCAGGTACCGCCATTGAAATGGGTGCAGTTGTGACTGTTTCCACCGAAATCCGCAAGGGCATGGCCTCTTTGGTCAAACAACCCATGTTTGAAGGTGGCTCACAAATCAAGAAATTGGAGCCAGACAGCTTCCACGCTGTGGTCGGTTATCCCTTGAAAAAAGCGGGTGAAGTACCACCCCAGTGGGCTTACCTTGACAGCGAAAAAATCAAACCGCTGACCAACCTGTCCAACGATTTGACCTTGGCTGCACGCAACTCCATGATCGCCATGATCGACTGGCTGATGGCCACCAAAGGCTTGAGCAAAGAGCAAGCACTGGTGATTGCCAGCGTAGCCTGCGATCTGCGCATCAGCAACGTGGTCGATGTGCCCAACTACGCCGTGACCACCATCTGCCCGATGGAAATCTTCGATAAGAAATAAACTTTCTAAGCTGTACAAAAAGAGCGAGATTCTCTCGCTCTTTTTTTTGGGAAATCAAACATGCAAAGACGTTCTTTCTTGGCTCGCTTGAGCCTGGCCTCGGCCCTGACTTGGCTGCCTGTCACGCTCGCCATGGCACATACCCCCTACCGCTTTTGGAATGTTTTTCGCAAGCGCAATATGCAAATCATGACATCGCTGGAGGATGAAGCCGGTGATGACAAAGGAGAGGCATGGGTAGCGGTATTGCGCGACAAACTGCCCCTCAGCCGTGCCATGGTGAGCCGTGCCCACAAATTGACGCGTACCGCCAGTTTGCTCAAGACCGATCAGGTCAAGATTGCAGTGTTGTCCTATGCGCATGCCCAACAAATGCTGTCTGGTGCTGCGCCCTTTGCAGAATTTGTGCCGATGCAGTTGGAGATTTTGGTGGATGACGGTCAGCACTTGCTTGTTTGTCGCACTGATGTACCGCTCTACCATGGTTATTTGATAACCATGGCCTTGATGGAAGCCGCCGACAGCTTGAAATTGCTCAAGCCCGCCCCCGCCCGTTTTGGCATGGCACTGCATCCTGGTGCGCTGGCTTATTACCGTGGCGAAAAGCTGGAACCACCACCAGTTCCTGCTGATTCATGAACTCCAAGGTCCGACTGCGCATCTGCGCTTGGTTGTTAGGGTGCATCTGCAGCCTGAGCAGTTGGGCGCACGACTCGATCACCACCGAAACGCGTCAGCGCTTTATATTGACATTGCAGCAAACCCAGCAAATGCTGGTTTCCTCGACCTCGGCTGTCGAGAAAGGCAAAGCTCATTTCATGATGGCAACCACCTTGGATGAGATTCGTGATTTATTCAATGAAGATATTCAAAGTCATGGTGCCGTTAATGGGCTGGAGTCAAATGTACTGCTGGCCGAGTTGGCACGCGGGGGGTTCATGCTGAACAAATCCAAGCAGATCGGTTTGTATTTGTCGCCCCTTGAGCATTACCGCAGTGCTTTGTCTCTGCATCCCAAGGCTGGGTATGCAACACTGGCGGCCTACCGTTTGTTCAAAAACCAGTTTTACGACAGCTTCACAGACAACCCACTCAAACCCTTGTCACAAACCCGTGAAGAGCTCACCAAGCTGCTTCAGATAGGCGAAACCTTGCTCAAATCCAAGGACCCGATCGTCAACCAAGAAGAGGTGCAGTTCATACAAGCCATTCACACGCTGCAAGCCATTGATCAACAATTGCTATCTCCTGTTGATGGACAGAAAAAATTCAAGCAATTGCTGACCCAGTTACGCAGCCAGTATCCGCAAAGCCTCAAGCCACTGACGCTTGAAGCATTGGGAAACTTTTAAACAAGCAACCATCCTTTTAAGTGATGAACTCTTGGCTCAAACACGCAACGACTGGTCTGTTGGTCATATTGTTTTTCTTTTCAGCACCTGTATCAGCGCACCAAACAGGCAACAGCTATCTCTTTGTGACCGATGCCAATGGGCGACTGAATATTGACATCGATTTCATCGTCAGAGACCTGGACAGCTTGTTACAAAACACCGCGCAAGCCAGCACACAATCTGCTACTTCCACCCCCACACCCGAGCAACTGCAGGCCAAGCAAGCCGCCATTATCCAGATCATTCAGGAGTCGCTGGTGGTGGAAGTGAATGAGCAAGCACAAAGCTTGGACTTCATCGAGCAGTCGGTGGTGCTGCACAACGATGGGCTGTATGTACGGCAACGTTTCAGCGGCCCGAGCATCCCTGCTCCAGTTCGATTTGTGGTGGTGCGTTATGGTTTTTTCAACCAAAACGACAAGCTGGGACGGGCCTTTTTCAAGTTGCGGCTGGGACAAGAGGAAATCACATCGGTCTTTGATTCCAGCAAGGATACCCAGCGGTTTGCCTTGGGCGAGTCCAAGCGCTTGGCCACCATGAGTTTATTCGCCCAAGAAGGTGCCATGCATATTTGGGGTGGTCCTGACCATCTCTTGTTTCTTTTCACCTTGCTTTTGCCAGGTTTGATGCTCCTGCAACCGAGATCAGACACAAGCAGAGTGAGCACCCATGCCGCAGGATTGTTTGCCCTCAAGGTGATCACCGCATTCACACTGGCGCATTCGGTCACTTTGCTGGCCTCGGTCATGGACTGGATCACCCTGCCATCGCGCTGGATCGAGTCAGCCATCGCTTTGTCGATCATGCTGTCAGCGGCCTTGAATTTGCAAAAACGCATCGTCCTCAGCCATTGGAAACTGGCACTGGTGTTTGGCCTGATTCATGGCATGGGCTTTGCCAACGGCTTGCGGGAGTTGGGGCTGTCACAGTTTTACTTCATTGAAGCTTTGCTGGCCTTCAATATCGGGGTTGAGCTGGGACAAATTGTTGCAGTGCTGTCAGTGGGTGTTCCAATTGTCTTGTTGGCACGCACTGAGAAATCCAAGGCATGGCTGACACGGTGGATTTCAGTGATCGTCTTCCTGATTGCCTTGTTTTGGCTGATTGAACGTTTGTTGTAAGTGATTCAATCAAAACCCACATAGCGAACAAACTTTTCACTGTCTTCACGCACCGACTTGACAGTGTTGGCCACAAAACTTTCATCGGGGTAGCCCATGGCAATGCAAATCATGATGTTTTGATCATCGGGGATACCTGCATGCTCACGAACCACCTTGGATTGCATGATGCCTTGGCCATTGATGACGCAACCCAAACCGCGCTCCCAAGCTGCCAGCACAATCGCATGGGACAAAGCGCCTAAGTCAAATTGACTGATGGCTGCGGGCTCCAAATATTTGTCATAGGTCAACACCAAAGACACGGGTGCATCAAATTGCCTGAAACCACGCATAACCCAATCGGTGCGACGCACTTTATCGTCACGCTCAATGCCCATGGCTTCAAATAATTGAATAGCAATATCAACCTGACGTCTGCGGTGAATGCCCTCGTACTCTTCTTTCATGGGAAAGTCACGCTTAGGCGGCACACCGTTCATCATATTGTCTGAGTTGCCTTGGCGTATGCGGTCTAAGGGCTCGCCCGTCACCACATGCACATACCATGGCTGGGTGTTCATGCTGGAGGGAGCCCACTTGGCCACTTCGATGATTTCAGCAATCAATTCACGAGGAACAGGTTTTTGTTGGTACCCACGAATGCTTTTGCGTTCTTTAATGAGTTGTGAAAATTCCATAAAGCAATTACTTTCAAGCTGTCAATGTATTTGAAAATCACCTCATACTCGGATGAAGGTATCTTCTATGATCATACGTTGCCCCCTTTCAACTGAAACAAGGAAATTCAATGGAAACCTTTTGGATTTGGATTTTGGTGCTGATCGTTTTGTCTCCGCTGATACTTGCCGCCTTGCTGTTTGGTCTGCAAAAAAAGGTGCGCATCATCCACTCGGCGTCTGGAATTGGAAAAAATGGTTATGTGGGATTCAGCTGGACTTATCTTTTGTTTGGCTGGTTTGTGCCAGTGATTCGGGGTGAGCTAGGCGTTGGCGTCTTGCATCTGATCATCACCTTTGTCTCTTTTGGACTGTCGCAGCTGATTTTTCCTTTTCTTTACAACCGCCAATACATGAACCGCATGCTGACCTCGGGTTGGGCGCTAGACACCCTCGACCCCAACTATGAAATCGCCAGAGAAAAACTTGATATCGTCAGCTAACATCAAGTCAACTTTTGAAGGACAGCCATGCAACGCAGAAATTTTCTCTCCACCACCGCTGTAGGCGTAGGCGTTGCGGCCATCAGTGCACCAGCAAGGGCGCAATCTTCCAAGCCTGAAATTCGCTGGCGACTGGCTTCGAGCTACCCCAAGTCCTTAGACACCATTTACGGTGCGGTCGACATGATGACCAAGCGTGTGGCGGAGTTGACCGATG
>CAMDKR010000040.1 GCA_945901225.1 Bordetella parapertussis
CTCGTTCAGCTTTCCTTGGCTACACGCTGATGGAAATGCTGACAGTGTTGGGCTTATTGGCTGCCCTTGTCAGCGTGGCAACGCCTTGGCTACAGCAGTGGCTGTGGCGACTGCAAGTGGAGAGCGTCGTGCAATCTTGGAGCGCTGACTTGCAAGCCGCCCGCTTGCAAGCCTTGCGCTCAGGTCAAGCCTTGCGCCTGCAACGTTTAAGCCAGTGCCAAAGCATGCCCTTGGCAAACGGGGACTGGCGCTGCGGTTGGCAGTTGCTCCAATCGCAAAAAAATAACAACACCGTGCTTGTCACCACCACGCTGGCTGGCGAAGTGCTGGTACACATCAGTCCTGCGCAAAACAGCTTGGACATCAACGCATTGGGCGAACCGGTGGCGGGAGGGCTGCGGGTGGTGGTGCAAGCCAAGCGCAGCCAAACCCCTTCCTTGGTTCGCGCCATTTGCATCAACACCGCGGGGCGTTTAAGGGTCATCAAAGGCGGCACTTGCGCATGAAAGCCTCAGTCCAACTTTTGAAGGGGTTTTTTACCCTCGACGCTCTGGCGGCTTTGATGGTTCTCAACATGCTGTGCTTTGGGGTGCTCGCCATGCAACTGCAAGCTTTGCAAGCTCAGCGAGACGCGCTTGCCATGCAAGCAGCGGTGGGCTTGGCCCAAGATCTGTGGGAGCGAATGCAACTGTTTCCACAAGCGTCCATGTCCTACCAGTTGCAGCTGGGTCAAGTGGTGCCTGCTACCAATTGCAAAAGCCAAGCGTGTACGCCAAGCCAATGGGCCATATCAGATTTATCCACTTGGCAAGCGGCTGTGCAGGAGCGCCTGCCAGGCGCACAAACCCAGTTGGTCAGTACCGGCCCTAACAATGTGCAATTGCTGCTGGCTTGGCCAATCAGTACAGCGCTCGATATTGGGGGCACGATGCCAAGCGCATGCCCAAGTCGCCACCGCTGCTGGCAAACCAGTTGGTCCTTATGAGGCCTCTTCTTCGCAAACCGCAACAAGGTCACACCTTGGTACAAAGCTTGGTGGGCATGGTGCTGTCCATGTGGGTCATCATGGCTGCATTTGCGGCATTTGCTTGGGTACAAAGCAACCACCAACACATGCAAGCTCGGGCTGATGCGCAAGAGCGTTTGCACGCAGCGATGTCTGTGTTGCAAGAGCGGGTCGCGCGAGCGGGTGCGCCTGCTCTGCAGTTTGATGCACACAACAAGGTCAGCCTTTTGTCGCCAACGCTTGGTCTGCAAGGCAGCGACCAAACTTTGAGATTGACGCACCACAGCAGCCTGAGTCCTTCTGACTGCCTAGGCCATCAAGCCTCGACCTTGCCGTGGATACAAGACGACTTCAAGCGCAGCTCGCGCAACGAACTCAGCTGCAAAGACATTTTTCGCAGCAACACCAGTTACCAAGCCTTGGTAGACAACATAGACCAAGTGAATTTTTTGTATGCAGAGATGCTGCCAGGCGCAGAGCCCAGAATGCAATGGCGCAACGCAGCGTCCGTTTCAAATTGGCAAGCTGTGCGAGGCGTGCAAACCTGCTTGCACACGAAGCTGTCTGGCTTGGGCGCTGTACCCCCGAGCCCATCTTGCAGCAGTGGCCTGCCTTTAAGTTCGCCCGCGTTTTCCTGGCGGGGAGTCGCCTTTTTACGCCACGCCCAACCATGAAGTCACAAAGCGGCTTGGCCTTGCCCATGGTGGTGGTGCTGTCATGTCTTTGCAGTGTGTTGCTGATGGCGCAGTGGCGCAACTTGGCCATGGCACAAGCATTGGGGAAAAGTGCAGGGCTGCGTTGGCAATTGAAACAAAGCGCACTGGAGACTTTGCGCTTGGCCGTCGACGATATCCGCCTCAGCCAAGATGATGCAAGACACCAAATAGGGAATTCGTCAGACAGGCATGCATTTTTTCCAAGCACCTTGCCACAGTGGGAAGTATTGCAATCACGTTTGGGGCCCAACGAGTGCCAGACTGGCATTTGCCGCCCCCTGGGCGAAGACAATGCAAGCCTTACCCCTTGGTTGACAAGACTAGCCCTGGCACAGAACGCACCATCTGTTAACGGCCAAAGTGCCATGTATTGGGTGGAGGTTCTGCCCGCTCTGAGTGTGAACACAGGTGATTCGCCATTTTTTTACCGAATCACGGCCTTGGTACAAAACGGTGAGGGTGGCGCTCAGTCTGCTTGGCAAGCTTTGTGGCGGCCAAACTCAGACGACGCAAGCCAGGCTACGCCTGGGCTGCCAGCAGGGGGCTGGCTACGTTTACTTCCTTTGTCACCATGAGACGCTTCCTAGGTGGCTTCACTCTCATCGAGTTGCTCTTCGTCATGGCTGTCATCGCCATACTCAGCAGCCTTGCCCTGCCCAGTTACCAACACACCCAGCAAAAAGGTCAGCGTACCTTGGCCAAACTCGCCTTGGCCAAAACCGCGCATTGGCTTGAGCGCGCAGCCAGCATCTCTGGCAAATACCCCTCTGCCGTTCCCGACAGCGTGTGGCAAAGCAGCGAATTGCGCTACCGCTTGCAAGTTCACAGTCAAGCCCAGTCTTTTACATTGATCGCCACCCCTTTGGGCGCACAAGCCCAAGACGATTGCGGCAGCCTGACACTTGGCCACACAGGAGAGCGAGGGGTGCAAAACGCGGTATTGAGCGCTTCCCAATGCTGGGAAAGGTAAGACTGTCAAGAAGACTCCGATAATGGGCAGGATGATTTGGTCTGATACCGATACCGCTCGAATGCATCAAGCCTTGGCCTTGGCTCAGCAAGCCCTGTTCATCACGTCTCCCAACCCGCGTGTTGGGTGTGTGATGACCTCGCCAAATGGTGAAGTGTTGGGCGAAGGGCATACCCAAGCCGCAGGACTCGCCCACGCCGAAATCATGGCCTTGCGCGATACGCAAGCACGGGGACATTCTGTACAAGGGGCGACGGCCTATGTAACGCTAGAACCTTGCGCCCACCATGGCCGCACCGGCCCCTGTTGTGACGCCCTGATTGATGCCGGTATCGCCAAGGTCGTGGCCAGTGTGCAAGACCCCAACCCGCAGGTAGCAGGTTTGGGTTTTGCACGATTGCTCGCGGCAGGTATCCAAGTCGATGTGGGTCTGGGCGCGCAAGAGGCCACAGAACTGAACATCGGTTTTTTCAAACGCATGATGCAAGGTACACCGTGGCTGCGCATGAAGTCGGCGCAATCGTTGGATGGCCAAACCGCTTTGCTCAATGGGCAAAGCCAATGGATCACCGGCGAGGCGGCTCGCTTGGATGGTCACCACTGGCGCGCTCGTGCTTGCGCCATCCTGAGTGGCATCGGCACGGTGCTGCAAGACAACCCCCAGTTGAACGTGCGCGGCGTGAGCACCCCTCGTCAGCCGCATCTGCTGTTGGTTGATTCACGTTTGCAAACCCCGCTGGATGCCCGTTTGTGGGAGACGACACGGCAAGTGGTGATCTACCATGCCGAGCGTGACACCGCGAAAGAAGAGGCGCTGAGGGCCCAAGGTGCTGAGTTGGTTCACCTGCCAGATACAGGTCACAAAGTGGACTTAAACGCCATGCTGCAAGACATGGGGCAACGTGCTTACAACGAGGTGCATATCGAAGCCGGACACAAGCTCAACGGCTCGCTGCTGAATGCTGGCTTGGTGGATGAACTACTGATCTATATCGCTCCTGTTTTGCTTGGCGCTGGACAGCCCATGGCAGCTTTGCCAGCACTGGCGCAATTAGGCGATGCCGCAAAGTGGTCCTACACCAGTCACAGCGCTGTTGGGCCTGATTTGCGCCTCTTGGCCAGACGGCTTCGCTGATCTGCCAAAATAGCGCTATGTTCACCGGCATCATCACCGGCGTGGGGCGCATCGCCGCCGTGCACGACCTGGGTCGTTCTTTGGATCATGGCAAACGCCTTGAGATCAGCACACCTGCGCATTACTTAGACGATGTGGGACTTGGAGACAGCATCGCCCTCAACGGCGCTTGCATGACCGTCACCAGTTTCAACACCACGCAAAACCTTTTCACCATCGATATTTCCGCTGAGTCTTTGGCCAAAACCGCAGGCCTCAACCTCATCGGCACCGTACTCAATTTGGAAAAAGCGTTGCGCGCCAACGACCGACTGGGTGGACACATCGTGTCTGGGCATGTCGACGGCATGGGTGTGGTGAGCCAATTTGAACAAATCGGCGAAAGCTGGCTCTTGCAGGTGTTGGCACCGCCCTCTCTTGCCAAGTACCTCGCCTACAAAGGCTCGATCACCGTCAATGGCGTGAGTTTGACCGTCAACCAAGTTGAAGACGCTTCCAAAGGTTGCTTGGTATCCATCAACCTGATTCCCCACACCATAGAAAACACCGCACTGGGTCACTTAAAGACAGGCAGCGCGGTGAATTTAGAAATCGACACAGTGGCTCGCTATGTGGAACGCATGCTCAGCCTAGACACTTCATTGAAAGCAAACCCATGACAAGCCCACTCAAGCCTGTTGCCATTTCTCCTTTGGCCGACATCGTGGCCGATATGAAAGCGGGTCGCATGGTGATTTTGGTCGATGAAGAAGACCGCGAGAACGAAGGCGACTTGGTGCTGGCGGCCGACCATGTCACAGCTGAGGCCATCAATTTCATGGCGCGCTTTGGTCGTGGCTTGGTTTGTCTCACCCTCACGCGCGAGCGCTGCGAACACCTGAAACTGCCACCCATGGTCGAGCGAAATGGCACCGTTTACAGCACCGCTTTCACCGTTTCCATTGAAGCCGCGCAAGGCGTGACCACGGGCATTTCTGCAGCCGACCGCGCTCGCACGGTGCAAGTGGCTGTGGCACCAAACGCCACGGCCAGCGACTTGGTCCAACCCGGTCATATCTTCCCTTTGCAAGCGGTGGATGGCGGGGTGCTGATGCGCGCGGGTCACACCGAAGCTGGGTGCGACTTGTCGGCGATGGCCAACTGCTCGCCTGCAGCGGTGATTTGTGAAATCATGAAAGACGACGGCACCATGGCGCGCCTGCCCGACTTGATGACGTTTGCAGCAGAGCACGGCTTGAAGATCGGCACCATCGCAGACTTGATTGAATACCGCAGCCGCACCGAATCTTTGGTGAAGAAAATCAGCAGCCGACCCATGACCACGGCACACGGTGAATTTGTCGCCCATGCCTACAAAGATCTGACCAGCGACAGCGTGCATATCGCTTTGGTACGTGGCCGTTGGGACGCCGATCACTCGGTCTTGGCGCGTGTGCACGAACCTTTGTCAGTGTTGGATGCGCTGGAACCACAACGGGTGATGCACTCTTGGACTCTGCATGACGCTCTTGCACGTGTGGCACACGATGGCTCAGGCGTGGTGGTGCTGCTTAACTGCGGCGAAAGTGGCGATCGACTGCTTGCACAATTCGAAGGCGTGGCGCGATCGGCACAAGCACCCGAGCGCGGCCGCATGGATCTACGCACCTATGGCATAGGTGCTCAAATATTGCGCGACTGCGGTGTTCAAAAAATGCGCCTGATGGGCAACCCCAGACGCATGCCCAGCATGACCGGCTACGGGCTGGAAATCACCGGCTACCTTTCCAAGGAATGAAATGCACCACCCTGATGTAAGCGCCACACGCAGCGACATGAATGGCAGTGCCCTGCACATTGGCATTGTGCAAGCACGTTTTAACCTAGACATCACCACCGCTCTGGCGCAGGCCTGCTTGGCAGAACTCCAAGCGCTCAAGGTGCCAACAAACCATATCCATCATGTGACTGTGCCTGGCGCATTGGAAGTGCCTGTGGCTTTGCAGGCCTTGGCGCAAACCCAGCGATTTGACGCGCTCATCGCCCTGGGTTGCATTGTTCGGGGTGAAACCTACCACTTTGAACTGGTAGCCAATGAATCTGGATCGGCCATCACACAGTTGGCGCTAGACCATGGCTTGCCAATTGCCAATGCGATTCTCACCACCGAAAACCTGCCCCAAGCCGTGGCCCGTCAAACCGACAAGGGCCGTGATGCTGCGCGGGTTGCGGTTGAAATGGCGCTGTTGATGCAAAGCCTGACATGACAGATCGCAACTTACGCCGTGCCAGTGCCCGAGCAGCCCGCACACGTGCGCGTGGTTTTGCGTTGCAAGCGCTTTACCAAGTGATGGTGGGTGGCAACCCTGCAGATGAGGTGGACATCTTTACACGCGACCTCAGTGGATTTAACAAAGCAGATGCAGTGCATTTTGATGCCCTGCTGCATGGTTGTGCTGAACATGCAAGCAAACTTGACGCGCTGATTCTGCCCATGCTGGACCGCAAATTGACCGAACTCTCCCCCATCGAACATGCGGTGCTGTGGATAGGCGCTTACGAGTTGCAATATTGCATCGATATCCCTTGGCGTGTGGTGTTGAATGAATGCATCGATTTGGCCAAAGAGTTTGGCGGCACTGATGGCCACAAATACGTGAATGCGGTTCTCAACCAACTGGCCCTGCAATTGCGTGCCACCGAGGTAGAAGCTGATCGCCAAACGCCTACAGCCGACTTGCCTACTGCCGCTACCGAATAAACATGCGCATCAGCCAACGCGCTCAACGCATCGAGCCTTTCTATGTGATGGAAATGGCCAAAGCGGCGCAGCGTATCGCTGCACAGGTCAAGCACAGCGACCAACCCATGGTGTTTCTCAATATAGGTGAACCCGATTTCACCGCCCCGCCCTTGGTACAAGAGGCTGCTGAGCGGGCGGTGCGCGATGGCCGCACCCAGTACACCAACGCCCTCGGCTTAGACGCCCTGCGCGAGCGCATCAGCGGCTGGTATGCGTCGCGCTTTGGTGTGCAAGTGCCAGCGCGGCGCATTGTGGTCACCGCCGGTGCATCAGGTGCATTGCTATTGGCCTGCATGGCCTTGATTGAAGACGGCGACGAGGTGCTGATGCCCGACCCCGGCTACCCTTGCAACAGGCATTTTGTGAGTGCCGCCCAAGGAAAAGCTGTGTTGCTCCCCACCGATGCGGCGCAACGCTTTCAGTTGAGTGCTTCCCAAGTAGCAGCCCACTGGGGGGCCCAAACACGTGGTGTGTTGTTGGCCTCTCCCTCCAACCCCACAGGCACATCGGTAGCCACTGCAGAGCTCAAAGCGATTCACAAGGTAGTGCAGCAACACGACGGCATTACCATGGTGGATGAGATTTACTTGGGGCTGAGCTATGACGAGGCGTTTGGTCAAACCGCGTTGGCGATTGATGATCAGATCATCAGCATCAACAGCTTTTCCAAGTACTTCAACATGACCGGTTGGCGCTTGGGCTGGCTGGTCGTGCCCGATACCTTGGTGCCCGTCATTGAACGCTTGGCGCAAAACCTGTTTATTTGCCCCAGCACCGTTTCACAGCATGCTGCCTTGGCTTGCTTTGAAGACGAGAGCTTAGGCGTGTATGAAGATCGACGTGCGGCTTTCAAAGCAAGGCGTGACAACTTCATTCCCATGCTCAATGCCATGGGTTTGACGGTGCCTGTCATGCCAGACGGCGCGTTTTACGCTTGGGCCGATTGCCGCGATGCTTGCCGTCGCTTGGGCTTGAAGGACAGTTGGGCCTTTGCTGAACACCTGATGCAACACGCCCATGTGGCGCTCACCCCTGGGCGCGACTTTGGCACACATGCGCCGGGCGACTATGTCCGTTTCTCTACCGCGTCTTCTTTACAGGACTTGCAGACCGCAGCCAAACGGATTCAAAACCTGTTGGAGGCTGCATGAGTTTTGAGTTTCCCATCCGTGTGTATTGGGAAGACACCGACGCAGGGGGCATCGTCTTTTATGCCAACTATTTAAAGTTTTTCGAACGCGCCCGCACCGAGTGGTTGCGCCATCTGGGCATTGAACAGCAAGCGCTGCGCGAAGCCACGGGCGGCATGTTTGTGGTGGTGGAAACGCAGCTGAAGTACCACAAACCCGCTCAATTGGATGACCTGTTGAGCGTCAACGCCAACTTGCTCAGCAAAGGTCGTTCCAGTTTAATCATCACCCAACAAGCTTGGCGGCAAGCTGCACAACCCATGTTGCTGTGCGAAGGTACGATTCGCATTGGCTGGGTGCAAGCCGCCAGCCTCAAGCCCGACCGTATTCCCTCTTCCATTTTGGAGCGTTTGTCATGAACCAAGATTTTTCCATTGTTCACCTGCTGCTCAATGCCAGTTGGGTGGTACAGGCGGTTGTGCTTATTTTGTTGTTTGTATCTTTGCTCAGTTGGACAGCTATTTTTCGCAAGCTCTTGTCGCTGGGCGATGTGCGTCGCTTGAACGACGAATTTGAGCGAGAGTTTTGGTCTGGCAAAAGTCTGCAAGAGTTGTTTGCAGCGGCGCAGCAAAACGCCAAGCTCTCTGGCCCCATGGAACGCATCTTTGCCAGCGGTATGCGCGAATACCAAAAACTGCGCGAGCGGCGCATCACCGACAGCGGCTTGTTGATGGACGGCGCCCGTCGCGCCATGCGTGCCAGTTTGCAGCGGGAAATGGACGCAATTGAATCCAACTTGTCCATGCTGGCTTCGGTGGGTTCGGTGTCACCGTATGTAGGCTTGTTTGGCACGGTATGGGGCATCATGCATGCTTTCACGGGCTTGGCTGAAATGCAGCAAGTCACTTTGGCCAAGGTTGCGCCTGGCATTGCCGAGGCGTTGGTGGCCACGGCCATTGGTCTGTTTGCCGCCATTCCTGCGGTGCTGGCCTTTAACCGGTTCTCTCGCGACATTGACCGCGTGGCCAACCGTCTTGAAACATTCATCGAAGAGTTCTCCAATATCTTGCAACGCAATGTGGGAGCACAAGCCACCACACTGACCCGCTAAAGCGAGGTTACACCTATGTCTTCAGCCACTCCCAGAAGCATGCGACGGCGCACCATGAGTGATATCAATATGGTGCCCTTCATCGATGTGATGCTGGTGCTGCTCATCATCTTCATGGTCACGGCACCCTTGATGGCGCCTAGCATGATTGACATTCCCACGGTGGGTAAGGCCAGTGCTGTCCCTGATCAAGTCATCACGGTCGAGATTGATAAAAAGCTCAGCATCATGGTCAAGTCACGCAGTGCTTCAAACGCGCCTGGCACCGATGTCAAGCAGACTGCCACCATGGACACTGTGGCAGCCATGACCTTGCAACTGCAAGCTGGCAATGCCGCTACACCTGTCGTCATCAGTGCGGACAAACAAATCGCTTATGAAAATGTGGTCAAGCTGATGGACAGCTTGCAACGCGCAGGTGTGCAACGCGTGGGTTTGTCGGTACAACTGAGCGATTGACACAGAAGACATGGGTTCCACCGACGCTCACTTGGAATTTGCCCCTGTGCCTGACCGCGGCAACGGTCGTGCGCTGGTGCTGGCTGTGAGTGTGCATGCCTTGCTGTTGTTGGCCTTGAACTGGGGGACCTTGTGGTCGCAACAACCACAAGACATGAGTGTGGAAGCCGAGTTATGGTCGGCAATACCCCAGCCGGTTGCGCCCGCAGCAAAGGCAACACCCGAACCAGAAATACCCCCAACTCCCGAGCCGCAGCCCGAGCCTGAACCTGAACCTCCTGCACCAGTGGCGCCTACTGCCAAACCTGCACAAGCCCCACCGCCTGTGGTCGATCCGCAAATCGCGATCGACAAGTTGAAAAAGAAACAGGCCGAGGAAAAACAGCAAGCACAAGAAGAGAAAAAAGCCAAACTCAAAGCTGCCAAAGAAGAAGAAGAAGTCAAACGTAAAGCACAAGAAAAACAAGAGGCAAAGGAAGCAGAGGCTAGGCACCAAGCGGCCGTCAAGAGACTGCAATCCATGGCAGGATCGACAGGCTCATCTGTGGACACCGGCGTGGCACCCAAGGCCAGTGGCCCATCTGCCAGTTACATCGGTCGATTAAGAGCCAAAGTCAAACCCAACATCACTTTCCCCGACAATTTCTTGCAAAACATGGTGGGCAATCCTACGGCTGAAGTGGAAGTGACTTGCAGTCCCAGCGGCAAAATCGAGGATGTGAATTTGCTCAAGTCCAGCGGAAACAAAGCATGGGATGACGCGGTAGTCAACGGCCTGTACAAAACCGCCATGTTGCCCCGTGATGTCGATGGCAGTGTGCCAACGCGGTTGGTCTTTAGTTTTCGCCCGCGAGATTAAAACAAGGACTGGCCTAGAGGCCTTCGAGCATCACCAAGGTGCGTTTGGCACAGCTTTGGCTGATGGGCAATATCTTTTGGTACTCGGGCGAGTCATAAAACGTTTGCGCCTGTGCCATTGAAGGAAAACGCAACAGCACCAAACGTGTGGGCGACCACAACTGGTTTTCTTTCACCACCAACTGCCCGCCACGGGCCAAGTACTCGCCGCCAAAACTCTCCACCAAGGGCTTGGCTAATTGTTTGTAGTGTTCCATTTCCTCGTCGTTGGTGATGAGGGTGTCAACAATGATGTAGGCACAGGGCATGGTGGTTTCCTTGGGTTAGGGGTTGCGCGGCGATGTTAACCGCAAGCCCACGCCAATGGCGGTGCCCTTGCCTGCTTGGCGTCTAAACATCGCTGACCTGTTGCTGTATCCACTGCAAGTAGCGATGTGTCGCTTCGGTACGGTTGCCGGCACCCAGTTTACGTAGTACCTCGCGCGTATGACTGCGCACGGTGGCTTCACTCAGGCGTAAATGTTGGGCGATACGACGACTGGTCCAACCCTTAGACATTTGCGACAAGACCAAGCGTTGCTGCGTCGTCAAACTTTGAAAGGGATCATGAACAGATTTGCTCTCCTGCATATTGACCAATAACGGAACCGAAAGGTTCTGATACATGGCACTGAGCAATGCCGACAGAAATGCACTAGAGGGCAAGGCTTTGTTGACAAATGTCACGCCACTGGCCAGACAAGCGGCTTCTATGCAGGGGTCTTGCAAAGCAGACAACACCACCAATGCGCCTTGGGGCCGCAGTTCGCACACGGTATTGAGGGTGTGCAAGCCTTGGGCATCAGGCAGGTTCAAGTCCAGCAACACCAAAGCCCAGGTCTCGGTCGATGACAAATGGCATACAGCCGATGCAAGCGACGAGGCAATATGGCATTGGGCAAGCGGCAAACAGCTTTGCACCGAGGCGGCCATGGCGTCGGCCATCAAAGGGTGGTCTTCGATGATCAAGATGCGCGGGTGAGGCATAACATCTCCTTGAAAGAGATGTACCTAATTTCTCCGCCCTCATCAAGATGAGCAGAAATAAAGTGAGTAATATTTCAGTTAGATCAGATGTCGTCGTGACGCTCTGAGCAAACCTGCTGCACACAGCAGGGCCATCAATGCCACAGGCATGGCGGCCATGAACACGGTTTGCAAGCCGAAGTGCGTGCTCAGGGCTGCGCCGCCCAAAGCTCCCAGCACACCGGTCAAACCATAGCCAACCACTGCATACAAGGCTTGGCCTCTGCCGCGCAAACGCCCAGGGAAATGCTGCGACAACCAGGCGATGCACACCGTGTGTTGAATGGCAAAGGTGAACACGTGCAGACACTGCGCCAGCAACAACACGGGCAATAGTTGTCCATAAGCAGCAGTCAGGCCCATGCGCAGTGCCATGACGCCTGTGCACACGCACAACCATGCGGGCAAGCTCAGCCAGTGCAACCAGCGACTTTGCGAAAAGAAGCCGATGATTTCGACGATGACTGACACCGCCCACAACACACCGATCATGTCTTTGCCATAGCCGAGTTCATCGAGGTACAAAGAGAAAAACGTGTAGATCGCCACGTGCGACAGCACATGGAAAAACAGTGTCGCAAAAAACCACAGGGTGATGGGTTGGCGCAGCACTTTGCCAAATCCAGCTTGGCCCTCAACATGTAGCACTTCTTCGCGCACATTGGGCAAGCTCCACACACTCAGATTAATGGCTACCAGCGTGAGGATGGTCCACATCGGAAAACCGCCCATGCCATGC
>CAMDKR010000041.1 GCA_945901225.1 Bordetella parapertussis
AACCAAATCGATAAATTAACAGTAGATGTGCGTGCCTTGGAAGCAGTACAAAGCAGCTCACACTTTGATTTGCCCTATGAATTTGATTTACTTGGAATGCGGTTTCACACTCTACTTCAAAATTTCACCGGCCGGGTTGTTTTGCTGCACAACGCTGAGAGCCCGATATGTTCATTGAACATAGCGAATCAATCCAAAGCAAAATTTCCAACCTTGAAGGTTTGGACCTTAGATAAGTCAGGCCACCCAGCCAATTGGGAGAAAAGCTTCGCCATCAAACTGGCACAGCTGATAAGACTCAAGCCTAGGTCAATGGAGACGATTGAGGTTGAAGAAGAGCTAAAGACGTTTGAAACTGCTCAAGAAAGTACATTCAGCTTTGTCTTTGTTGATTCTTTTTTACAAACCAGCAAGTCCTACCTTGAATCAACTGAAAAAAATCGAAACCGCTGGGTTCGTCAGTTGTTCAATCTCTTGAAGTTTGGTAAGAGTTCTTACTCTTGAAAAATTGACACATTTCAAAAAACCGACCTATGTGGACCGTATCAATCTGCTGTCTGCTTTTTACTGGCTAAGTCTGAGGCGTGGGTAGCCATATCAAATGCTTTGGCTTTTCCAATGTAAAAACGATCAACTCGCCAATCTTTCATGAGTTCTATAGCTAACTCAAAATCATGGGCATTCAATTTGTAAAGTTCTTTGGTGAGAAAATCTTCTTCCGATTCCAATGCGAGTATGAGTCTTGAATAAACTAATCCGGTAGTCGACTCAGGCGAATGTTCGATAATTTTTTTAACTTTTTTGATGGCACGCATGTTGTTGTTGATGTTGTAAGGATGACTGAATTTTAGCCTTTTCCTAGCATCATTCAATGTCAAAATTACGACAAAAAAGCAATATGAGTTTTATTTAGATATCGTTCACATGTGACGCACAATTTGAACGAATTATTTGCCTGCCTTCGTATTGATATCTTCAGCCAAGAAAGTAACGCACATCTTGTTCAGCAAACTTTGCTCAGGACTGCCGTTTTTTATTTCTTTCCAAACGCCTAAGTTTTTATCTACTGGCTGACCTGCGGCATCCCAAGTTTTGTATCCAGTCTCCAAGACGATTTGGTAAGCCTGTTTGGTGCAACTGTATTGAGCAATGCTTTCAACATAAAGAAAACCATCTTGATTGGGCTTGTCGTTGCTGGCCATTTGTTTCACAAAGCGAAGTTCACCATCGGTGGCTAATGATTGTGAAGATGCAAAAAATTGTCGGTCTGAAGATGATTCACTCATATCCCATGCTGAATGTGCAGCAAGAGAATTCAGGCATATCAAAATTGTAAGTAAGTTGCGCAAAGATTTAAACATTTGATGCTTTCCCTTTTGAATGGCATGTACAAGCTGTCGAAGGACAATCGAGTCACTCCTGTTGCTAGATTAGCGTCACCTAGGGTAACTACTATGACAATTTCAAATTTATTTTTAAAACAGATTTTTTTGAGAGACTATAGAAGCACCGTCTGTATGACCTTAAGTAACGAAACGGTCATATTAAATTGTAAAGGTCGTTATTTCAATAAATCTGGGGTTGCATTCACTACGTGCTGACTGCGCAGCATCATCAAGCCTGCACCGACCAGCAAAACCATACCGCACCATGCCATGGTGTTGGGAATATCACCCCACACCACAAAGCCCATGACCACGGCGGTCAGCAAGCCCACGTAGCGAAACGGAGCGACCACCGTCAGGTCGGCGCTGCGCGTACTTTGAATCAGCAGGAAGTAGCCAATGCTAAGTAGCGCCGCTGCGCCACCCAAACACGCCCAAGAGGTCATGCTCACCGCTGCCCAGTCTTGCCACAAACTCCAAACCCCCGCCATCAAGGTGGCAGTTGTCGCTGTGCTCAAGGTCACGATCATCGAAGGGATTTGCGATGGCACAAAACGCATGCTGATGTCGCGCAAAGCGTGTAGCAAGGTGCCACCCAAACAGACCCAAGCCCACTGGTTAAAGCCATCAGTCTGGGGTTGCACCACCAGCAACACACCGGCAAAACCGGTTGCGATGATGAGCCAGTTACCCAAGCTCACCCTCACACCCAGTATCAGTCCCGATAGCAGGGCGATCAGCAAAGGGGTTGCCATGTTGATGGCCGTGGCGTTGGCCAAGGGCATATGAAACATCGCAGTCAAGTACACCAGACTGGCCAAACCATCTAAACATGAACGAATCAATACCCAGCGGTCACGCAAAGCTGAGAAAGTGTTGTCTGGGTTTTTGAACGTTCCCATGTAAACACACAGCAAGGCCAGACCCAGCACGGCCAACAAGCCACGCAAAAATATCAGCTGCGAGGGGGGCAGGCTGTCGCTGACGTATTTGACCAGCGAGTCATTCAACACAAAGCTGGCCATGCCCACCGACATGGCGATCACGCCACGTCGGTTGTTGGCTGCGGTCATAAGGTGTCGATAAAGCTGCGCAGTTTGTCTGAGCGGCTGGGGTGCTTCAACTTGCGCAAAGCCTTGGCTTCGATTTGGCGAATACGCTCGCGTGTGACGTCAAACTGTTTGCCCACCTCTTCCAAGGTGTGGTCGTTGTCCATCTCGATGCCAAAACGCATACGCAGCACCTTGGCTTCACGAGGTGTCAGGCCATCTAAGATTTCCTTCACCACGTCACGCAAGCCAGCTTGCATAGCGGCTTCCAGCGGCGCGGTGTTGGCGCCGTCTTCGATGAAGTCGCCCAAGTGCGAATCGTCATCGTCGCCAATGGGTGTTTCCATGGAGATAGGCTCTTTGGCAATCTTCATGATCTTGCGAATCTTGTCCTCGGGCATTTCCATTTTTTCGGCCAAGACAGACGCATCGGGTTCAAAGCCAAACTCTTGCAAGTGCTGGCGGCTGATACGGTTCATCTTGTTGATGGTCTCGATCATGTGCACTGGAATACGGATGGTGCGGGCCTGATCGGCGATGGAGCGGGTGATGGCCTGTCGAATCCACCAAGTGGCGTAAGTGGAGAACTTGTAGCCTCGGCGGTATTCGAATTTGTCCACGGCTTTCATCAAACCGATGTTGCCCTCTTGGATCAAGTCAAGGAACTGCAAGCCACGGTTGGTGTATTTTTTGGCAATCGAGATGACCAAGCGCAAGTTGGCCTCGATCATTTCTTTCTTGGCGTTGCGTGAGGAACGCTCGCCTTCGTTCATGCGCTTGTTGATGTCCTTGAGTTCGGCCAAGGGAACCACCACGCGGGTTTGAATGTCTGTGAGTTTTTGCTGCAACTCTTGGATGGCGGGAATGTTGCGGGTCATGGTGACGGACCAAGGCTTGGCCGCAGCAGACTGTTTTTCCACCCATTTCAGGTTTAACAAATTGAGGGGGAACTCTTTGATGAACATGTCTTGTGGCATCCCGCAGCGGTCCACAATGATGCGTCGCAATTCACGCTCTTTCTTGCGTACGTCGTCGACTTGACCACGCACCAGATCACACAATTTTTCAATGGTGCGAGCGGTAAAGCGCACGCTCATCAACTCTTCGCTAATAGATTTTTGGATTTTCAAATAGGTAGGTGAGCCGTAACCTTCTTTGTCAAATGCTTTGCGCATCTTTTCAAACAAAATTTGGACACGGTCAAAGCGGGTAAGCGCTTCGGTTTTGAGTTCTTCCAGCTTCTTGGTGAGCGCTTTAGAACCACCTTTGCCGTCATCGTCGTCGGAGTCGTCGAACTCGTCGAAGTCTTCTTCGGCCACGTAATCGTCAGCCTCGTTGGCATTGCTAAAGCCGTCCACAATGGTGGAGATGACCACCTTGCTTTCGCGGATGTCTTCAGCCATGCGCAAGATTTCAGCAACAGTAGCGGGTGAGGCACTGATGGCCTCCATCATCGCCATCAAGCCGCCTTCGATGCGCTTGGCGATTTCAATTTCACCCTCGCGTGTCAGCAACTCCACGGTGCCCATCTCGCGCATGTACATGCGCACAGGGTCGGTGGTACGGCCAAATTCGCTGTCCACGGTAGACAGAGCGGCTTCGGCTTCTTCTTCTGCCTCTTCCTCACTGGCCACGGTGGGGCCAGTGTTGGTGATGAGCAGGGTTTCAGCGTCGGGGGTTTGTTCGTAAACCTGCACACCCATGTCGTTCAACATGGTGATTACGACTTCCATGGTCTCGGCGTCAACCAGTTTGTCGGGCAAGTGGTCAGAGATTTCGCCGTGCGTCAGGTAGCCACGGGTTTTGCCAAGTTTGATCAGGGTTTTCAGGCGCGAGCGGCGTTTGGCCAAATCTTCTTCGGACAACACGGCTTCGTCCAAACCGAACTCTTTCATCAAGGCACGTTCTTTGGCCTTGCTGATCTTCATGCGCAAAGGCTTGACCTTTTCGCCACTGGCCACGGTTTCTTCGGCAAATTCGGCTTCTAGGTCGACCAAATCAGCATCTTCAGGCGGACCTTTTTTGGCCGCTTTGCCTTTGGCCGCAGCTTTGGCGGTAGCTTTGGGTGGTTTGGCTTTTTCAGCGCTGGGTTTGACAGGTGCTTTTGCTGGCGTTTTTGCGCTTGGCTTGGCGGCAGCTTTCACAGGGGCTTTTGCAACAGGTTTAGCCGCAGGTTTTGCCGCAGGTTTCGCAACTGGCTTGGCGGCTACTTTGGCCGCAGGCTTGGCGGCGGTTTTGGCGATAGGCTTGGCAACAGGTTTGGCAGGGGCTTTTTTGGCAGTCGACACAGGAGAGGCTTTCTTGGGGACAGGTTTCGCGGAGGACGCTGATGGTTTAGCGGCTGTTTTGGCCTTGGCAGGCTTTGTGGACTTCTTGGCTGGCATGTCAATCCTTGAACAACAAAAAGGGGTATTAGCGTACTTTTAAGCACGCTAACAGGACAGTGGCAGGGGTTCCAAGCAAGTTGAAAGGGCGATCATTTGGTATGCAGTCCTTGCGGTGAACGGCGGGTTGTGAACGAAGTCACGTTTGGCCTGGCCCGGAGGTGTTGCTGTCGCGCTTGCTTTGGTGAGTGGATTATACCAGAGGGGCTTTTTTCAGGACTGCTAAACGGCCATTCAATTGCTTGATGCGCTCATAGGCCAGTGGGTCGCTCGCCATGCGGCGGGTCAAGCTGTCTATCTCTTGGGAGAGTTGGTCTTTTTCTAAAGCCAACATGATGCTTTGCAATTCACCTGCATCGCTGTCGATGTCGGCAAGGGCGTCATCGATCAAGCGCGACACCACCGCTTCAAGGGCGTGTCCACGCAAGCCCTCGCGCAAGCCTGCCAAGGGTTGCACACCGTTTTCCAACCACTGCTGGTTGAGCCAAGCCATCAACTCGCCATAAGGTGCAGGCATCTCTAACAGCAAGTGGTGTTGGTGTGCAGACAAGCCATCCCATTGCTGCATATCCGCAAACAAAATTTGCAACGCCCTGTCATGGCGCGAAGGCGCTTTGCTGCGCAGGTTGATGCCTATGGGTGCGGGGCGTTTGTTGTTGCCCGTGCGTGTCCAAGGGCCAGTAGAGGCAAACCCAGACTTCTGAGCAGGCTTGGTGGATGGGTTGAAGCTTGGTGTACCTGAGGGTGTGGAAGCCAACCAAAGGCGCTGTAACTCGTGTTGACCAATACCTACCGCATTGGCCAGCTCATTGAGCATCTGGGTTTTGAGAACGCCGTCTGGCATGGCCAGCCACAAAGGTTTGGCTTGAGCGGCCAGCAAAGACCGACCTTCAGCGCTGTCGAGGTCGCAACCCTCGCGGGCAACTTCCATCACAAAGCGAGACAGGGGCGTTGCATCTGACACCATCCGAGCAAATGCGTCCGTACCATGGGCTCGCACAAAACTGTCGGGGTCGTGTTCGGCTGGCAAAAACAAAAACTTCACATTGCGGGTATCACTTGCAAAGGACAGGGCGCTATCCAAGGCTTTGCGAGCGGCACGCCGTCCTGCGGCGTCGCCATCAAAGCTAAACACCACCGAGTCGGTGAAGCGAAATATTTTTTGCACATGGTCGGTGGTGCAAGCGGTACCCAAAGTGGCTACCGCGTTGGGAAACCCCAGTTGGGCCAAAGCCACCACATCCATATAGCCTTCAGTCACCAGCACATAACCAGCTTCGCGTAGGGCAGTACGCGCTTCAAACAAGCCGTAAAGTTCGCGGCCTTTGCTGAACACCGGTGTTTCGGGGGAGTTGAGGTATTTGGGTGTGCCATCGCCAAGCACACGCCCACCAAAGCCTATGCACTCGCCTTTGACATTGCGAATGGGAAACATGATGCGGTCACGAAAACGGTCGTAACGCTTGTCTTCTTCGCCACTTTCTTCGTGTGAGATGACCAAACCCGACTCCACCAGCAAAGCGTCTTGGTAGTCAGTGAAGACACTGGCCAAATTGCGCCACCCTTCAGGCGCGTAGCCTAGGCCAAATTGCTTGGCGACCTCACCCGAGAGACCTCGCCCTTTCAAGTAGTCCACCGCTTGGGGGCTGGTTTTGAGATGCTTGCGGTAAGACTCGCCGGCTTTTTCAAGCACCTCGTTCAAAGTGGCTTGGCGCTGGCGTTGCAGCTGTGCGCGTTGACGCTCGGCGGGGTCGGCATCGTCCTCGGGAACTTGCAGGCCATAGCTTTGCGCCAAATCTTTCACCGCCTCGATGAAACTCATGCCGCCATGCTCCATCAAAAAGCCAATGGCGTTGCCGTTCTTGCCGCAGCCAAAGCAATGGAAAAACTGTTTGGTCGGGCTGACCGAAAAAGAGGGCGATTTTTCCCCATGAAAAGGGCACAGCCCCATGTAATTGGCGCCGCCCTTTTTCAGCGGTACATAGCGCCCCACCACCTCCACCACATCGGTGCGGTTGATCAACTCTTGGATAAAGGATTGAGGGATGGCCATTTCAGTCGCCAGCGACCACGCCTTCGCGGCGCGGGTCAGCAGCGCCAAACCACTCGGGTCCTAGGCGCTGCAGCGCTTGCAAGCCGCTGGGCATGTCCATCTCTTTCACCGTATGGCCAAGAATTTGCAAATTCGACACAGTGGCAGAGGGAAACAAGCCCGATTCCAGCAACAAGGGCGCATTGGCGCCAGTCACGCCCGAATGCGGCATGTTGATGGCTTGCTGGGCGTCAAGTTCCCAATGCAGCATGGCCCACAAAGTTTGCGCGGTGAAGTGGATGATCATGGCCCCGCCTGGGCTGCCTAAGCTTGCCAACAATTCGCCGCGTTGGTGGCTGTCCTTTTCAGCAAACACCAAGGTGGGGCTCATGGAGGAACGAGGGCGCTTGCCTGCTTGAACGCGGTTGGCAATGGGGCGGCCAAGGTCATCTTTGGACACAAAGCTGAAATCGGTCAGTTGGTTGTTGAGCAAAAAGCCGCCAGGTAAATTTTCAACACTCACCATCAACCTTGAACCAAAGCCACTCTCGATGGTGGTGGTCATGGCCAAGGCGTTTCCCAAGCCATCGACGATGCTGATGTGGCTGGTGCCGTACTCGGCTTGATCTGGCATGGGCGCCATGCCTTGCAAGCCGCTGCCAGGGGTGCCTGCACTCACCTGCGCAATACGTCGGTCGCTAATTTGGCTGGCGCGTGATTGAAGGTAGGTTGTATCCAACATCACGCTCCAATCAAGCGCCGGTGCAGTCATAAATGCGGGGTCGGCGATGTATTGGGCACGGTCAGCAAACGCCAGTCGGGCGGCCTCGTTGTAGTTGTGCAGCCAAGCGGTGCTGGGGATGGCGGTGTTGCGTTCAGTCCAAGCAGGGGGGGGGAGTTGGTTACCGCTGTCCGTGGCGAGCATGCCCAGAATTTGCCCCATGGTGATCAGCCCCGAGCTGGGGGGCCCGACGCCACAGACCTGCACACGGTTGGTGGTGCTCAAGGTGCTGGCATGAGAGAAACACAAAGCTTCCCGTTCCAAGGCTTGGTAGCTTTGCAAGTCCTTCAGGCTGAGCAGGCCTGGGTTGTCGGCGTGTTGCTGCACCTTATCGACCAAAGCTTGGGCAATGTCGCCTTGGTAAAAAGCCTGGGTACCTTCTTGCGCAATGCGTTTGAAGATGGCCGCCAAGGCGGGGTTTTGTAAGCGGTGTCCCACAGGCCAAGGTTGACCATCCGATTGAAAGAAATAGGCCGCGGCTTGGTGATCACGTTGAAGTGTGGTGTCGGCACTCAGCAAGGCATGTAAACGGGGGCTTAAGGGAAAGCCTTCTTCAGCCAAGGCGATGGCGGGTTCAAACAACTGCGCCCAAGGCAGGGCGCCATGTTGCTCATGGGCTTTCTCCAGCATTCGCAGCAAGCCTGGCACACCCACCGAGCGGCCACCCACCACCGCATCGTTGAAAGCCATGGGCTTATCTTCTACCATGAAGAGGCGCTCATTGGCTTGCGAAGGTGCGGTTTCACGCCCGTCATAGACCTGCACATGCTCGCTGTTGTGGTGTAGCAAGAAGCCACCACCACCTATGCCGCTGGACTGCGGTTCCACCAAGGTCAGCACCATTTGCACCGCAATGGCTGCGTCAACGGCGGTACCTCCAGCTTGCAGCACTTGGTAACCCGCGTCGCTGGCCAAAGGGTTGGCTGCTGCCACGCCGCGCTGCTTGAGTTGCCACCCCGGTTTGGCTTGGTAGCCGCTGCTGGCCTCGGGTAAATCGGGAATGCGGTAACTCAGCTGTGCTTGCGCAAAACCTGCGAGCAAGCCCAGCGTGAGCGTGAATCCCCTTACAGCTTTATGCACTTACTTGGGTGGCAGGCGAATCGCACCGTCAAGGCGGATGACCTCACCATTGAGCATGTCGTTGTCCAAAATATGCATCACCAGTTTGGCGTAATCCATCGGTGTGCCCAAGCGCGAAGGGAAGGGCACACCTGCTGCCAAGGCTTCTTGCACCTCTTTGGGCATGGAGAACATCATGGGTGTGCCAAAAATGCCCGGGGCGATGGTCATATTGCGAATGCCCAGCTTGGACAAGTCACGGGCAATAGGCAGGGTCATGCCGACGATGCCGCCTTTGGAAGCCGAGTAAGCGGCTTGACCAATTTGGCCGTCATAGGCGGCAACAGAGGCGGTGGAGATCAACACGCCACGCTCGCCGGTGGCCTCGGGGGTGTTGGTGCTCATGGCCTGAGCGCTCAAACGAATCATGTTGAAGCTGCCCACCAAATTGATGTTGATGGTGCGCTGAAAACCTGCCAGCAAGTGCGGGCCGGTTTTACCCACTGTGCGCTCGGCGGTGGCGATGCCAGCACAGTTGATCAGGCCGCTGAGCTTGCCCAGGCTTTGCGCTTTGGCAACCACCGCTGCCGCTTGCTCTTCATTGGAAACATCGCAATGCATGAACACACCACCCAATTCGGCGGCGATGGCTTGGCCTTTTTCGTCTTGCATGTCAGCGATGACGACTTTGCCGCCAGCCTGGCTCAGCAGTTTTGCCGTGCCTTCGCCCAAACCGGACGCGCCGCCGGTCACGATAAATACATTGCCCTTGATTTGCATGAAAAGCCTTTCAACACGGTCTAAAACTAAGAAGCTTTGGATTATCGCAGTGCCTGCTGGGTGACAATCGGCACATGAACACACAGACAGTTTTTCCTCAGCGCTTTCGCCACTTCGGCTTGGCTGCCTTGCTCATGGTGTTGGCCGCTTGCACCACCGTCAAGCCCCCCGAGGTGGTTGTACAGCCTGAAGTACCGCAAGTCCCTGCGCCAAAGAAAGTACCTAAATTAGGGCTGGCTTTGGGCGGCGGTGCAGCGCGCGGTTTTGCACACATTGGGGTGATTCAGGTTTTGGAAGAAAACGGTATCAAGCCCGACTTGGTGGTGGGTACCTCGGCGGGCAGTTTGGTGGCGGCTTTTTATGCCAGCGGCAAAACTGGGGCGCAGTTGCAGTGGCTGGCAGACACCATGGACGAGTCGCAACTGACTGATTGGACCATTCCCTTTATGAGCCGAGGCATGTTGCGCGGTGAAGCGCTGGGTCGTTATGTCAATTCGCAGCTCAATGGTGCCAAGATTGAAGACCTGAAGATGCCCTTAGGGATAGTCGCCACCGATTTGCAAACCGGCGACGGTATTTTGTTCAGGCGTGGCGACATTGCCACCGCAGTCCGCGCTTCCAGCGCCGTGCCCTCGGTGTTCGAACCCGTGCGCATTGGCAATAAAGATTATGTGGACGGCGGATTGGTGTCGCCCGTACCGGTTCGCAGTGCGCGGCAGATGGGCGCGGACATTGTCATCGCCGTGGACATCTCCAGCCGCCCAGAAGATGCCAAGACTTCAGACATGCTGAAAGTGCTTTTGCAAACTTTCAGCATCATGGGCAAAAGTATCAGTCAACTAGAGATGGCCCAAGCTGAAGTGGTGGTGCGTCCTGCGATGCCTGACGTGGGCAGCGCTGAATTTACTGCCCGTCAAAAAAGCATAGAAGCAGGCAGGGCAGCCATGAAGCTCGCCTTGCCAGCGCTTAAAGCGGCACTGGCCAAATAAAAAAGGCTCCTCTTTTGAGGAGCCTTTGAATCAGCTAAGCAAATTAACGCTTGCGTGATGCCTTAGGAGCAGCAGTGGTAACAGCAGAAGCTGCCATGGCGTGCATATTGGATTCAGCAGCTTCGGTGGCTTGTTTCACAGCTTTTTGAACGCTTTCGATGGCGCTTTGGCTGGCAGCGATGGCGCTTTTCACCATGGCAACAGCAGTTTCAGAGCCAGCAGGTGCGTTTTTCACAGCAGAGTCAACCAAGTTGCTGACAGTCTTTTGTGTCTCAGCGGCTTTGTCTTCCATGGCCTTGGTGAATTCGCTGCCGGTGCTGGTAGCGATTTCATACATGTGGCGGCTGAAAGAAACAGCTTTTTCGCTCAAGGGTTGCATGTAGCCAGCTTGCAAGGCCATCAGTTCTTGCACGTCTTTGACGCTCATCAGGGCGAGGACGTGGTCTTGGTTGTCAGACAGAGCAGCTTTGGCAGCGGCCATGTTCAGTTCAACCATTTTTTCAACGCCAGCGAAAGCTTTGTGGCTCAGGCCGAAAAGGGCGTCCATGCTGGCTTTGTTAGCGGCAATCATTTGTTCTGGGGTCATCATGGTGTTTTCCTTTGAAGAAGTTAAAAGTGGGTACCTGGTCACTGCGTTTTGATTTTGTTGCGGCGCAGCATGGATTGAAGTATAGGGTTAATACTGGTCAAATTAAGTGTTATTTGCTGCAATGCAACAAATTAGGTATGGTTTTCTAAATCCCCTGACAATCCTAGGCAAATGAAGCTATTTTTCGCCGCCACCCATATTCAAACCTTGCCGCCTGGCCACCGCTTCCCCATGGGCAAATACGAGCTTTTGCGCCAAAGACTGGCTGCCGATATGCCGCAACTGGGCCTGCTGTTGGCCGACCCCGCCACTGAGGGCGAATTGGCGCTTGTTCACGCACCTCTATATATAGAGGAAGTTTTCCAAGGGAGTCTGCCTCCCGCTGCGCAGCGCGAAATCGGTTTTCCGTGGTCCGAGGGCATGGTTGAGCGGGCCAGGCGCTCGGTGGGCGCCACCATCAGCGCAGCCAGACTGGCCATGAAAGAAGGTATTGCCGCCAATTTGGCAGGCGGCACCCACCATGCTTATGCGGACAAGGGCGGCGGGTTTTGCGTCTTCAACGATGTGGCGGTGGCCGCTCGCCTGATGCAAGCCGAGTGGTCGCGGCAGCAACGCAGGCCTTTGCAAGTGGCGGTGATGGATTTGGATGTGCACCAAGGCAATGGCACGGCGCATATTTTTCGTGACGACCCCACGGTGTTCACCCTGTCGCTGCACGGCGCAAAGAACTTTCCGTTTCGCAAAGAGGCCAGCGACATCGATGTGGAGTTACCCGATGGCTGCTCGGATGCGCCTTATTTGCAGGCCTTGAACCAAGCATTGCAACAACTGCAAGCCCGCTGTACGCCGGATTTGGTTTTTTACTTGGCAGGCGCTGACCCCCATGAGGGCGACCGCTTGGG
>CAMDKR010000042.1 GCA_945901225.1 Bordetella parapertussis
TGACCATGGTCAGCAATGTGCCTTTTTACAGCTTCAAAGACTTCCAAATGCGCAAAAGTGTTCCTTTTGCAGTCATCGTTTCAATCGCACTGGTCATCGCACTGATCAATATTCATCCACCAACAGTGCTTTTCAGCTTGTTTCTTTTCTATGGGATGAGTGGTTATGTGGTGTATGGATGGCGAAAGTACAAAGGCCTGCCTACCAGTGTGATCAGCACTTCAACGGAAGAGCCCGATGAAAAGGGTTTGCACTGAGATGACAACCTGGTGTTGTTAGGCTTGCTAAGCCTGTGATACATTTCGCTTATGAATATTGCACTTCTGCTACTGCTTCAAAGCTTTCAAGGGCTGGATCAGTAGCGTTTGCGCAATTTTCCCCAAGGCCCGTTTGCTTACCGCACCGGGCCTTTTTCAATGGGGCGCACCGGTTGGCATTGGAAGATTGAATTTTCAGGGGCTTAAAAATGGCTGACAAATTGATTATTTTTGACACCACTTTGCGTGATGGGGAGCAGTCCCCCGGCGCCTCGATGACGCGCGATGAAAAGCTGCGTATCGCCCGACAACTCGAGCGTTTGCGGGTCGATGTGATTGAAGCGGGCTTTGCCGCCAGTTCAGATGGCGATTTCGAAGCGGTCAAGGCCATTGCCAACGCTATCACCGAGTCCACCGTCTGTTCTTTGTCGCGTGCTAACGACCGAGACATTTCCCGTGCCGCTGAAGCACTGAAAGGCGCGAAACAGTCGCGTATTCACACCTTCATTGCAACATCTGCCTTGCATATGGAAAAGAAACTCCGTATGACGCCAGACCAAGTGTTTGAGCAAGCCAAGCAATCTGTTCGTTTCGCCCGCAATTTGGTGGCGGATGTGGAGTTCAGTCCAGAAGACGGTTACCGAAGCGATATGGATTTTTTATGTCGCATATTGGAAGCGGTCATTGCTGAGGGGGCAACCACCATCAATGTGCCAGACACCGTGGGCTATGCTGTCCCTGAGCTGTACGGTATCTTTATCAAGACATTACGAGAGCGTATACCGAATTCCGACAAAGCCATTTGGTCGGTGCATTGCCACAACGACTTAGGGATGGCGGTTGCCAATTCCTTGGCGGGTGTGCAAATTGGAGGCGCACGGCAAGTTGAGTGCACCATCAATGGTCTAGGAGAGAGGGCAGGCAATTGCTCCTTGGAAGAAATTGTCATGGCCGTTAAAACCCGCAAAGACTATTTCGGCTTGGAACTTGGCATTGACACCAAACACATCTTGGCTGCAAGCCGTATGGTGAGCCAAACCACGGGTTTTGTGGTTCAACCTAACAAAGCTGTGGTGGGGGCCAATGCCTTTGCACATGCATCAGGCATTCACCAAGATGGGGTTTTGAAGGCCCGTGACACCTATGAAATCATGCGTGCAGAAGATGTAGGTTGGGGTTCCAACAAAATCGTCTTGGGAAAGCTGAGCGGTCGAAATGCTTTCAAACAACGCTTGCAAGATTTAGGCGTAGAACTCGACAGCGAAGCCGAAACCAATGCAGCTTTTGGTCGCTTCAAAGAATTGGCAGATCGAAAAAGTGAAATCTTCGATGAGGACATTTTGGCCTTGGTCAGCGAAGAAAGTATCTCGCATGACAACGATGTGTTTTCATTTGTGAAGTTGTCGCAACACAGTGAAACAGGGGAGATGCCTTTTGCCTCTATCGTCATCACCGACCAAGGCAAAGAGATCGCTTGTGAAGCGCACGGCAATGGCCCTGTGGATGCATCCTTGAAGGCCATCGAAAAGCATGTTCAAAGCGGTGCAGAGATGGTGCTTTACTCTGTGAATGCGATCAGCGGCTCAACGGAAAGCCAAGGAGAAGTTACGGTGAGGCTTCAAAACAACGGACGAATTGTCAATGGCGTAGGGGCTGACCCTGATATCGTGGTCGCCTCTGCAAAAGCATACTTAAGTGCGCTGAACAAATTGCAGAGTAAAGCTGAACGCGTAGCTGCGCAAGGTTAGGACATTAAGTTGTCCTTAATATTTTGTAAACGCATGGTCTCTTGGTTACCTGAAAAAATACACGCAAGTCTTTGATCTTGCATGTATTTTTAAATCGCACTACACTTGTGCATCAAGGCTGTTCGAGGCCTTTAATGGGACACCATGTTGAAAAGTATGAACTCACGTCTTTTGGTTGCGCTTTGCGTTGCGGCATTGATGGCTTGGGCACCTGCTTCGCAGGCGCAAACCGCCAAGAAAAAAATGAAAGCAAAAACGGTCGCCGTTGCCAAAAAAAAGGCGCGTGTGAAAAAGGCGATTCCTCCTCGCCCTTCGTTTGGCAAACTGGCCGGTTTGCATTCTGTCAGTGACGATCAAATTTCCCTGAAATCCAGCGTGGCCTACGTGATAGACCAAGATACGCAGGAAGTGTTGCTGAGCAAAAATGACCAAGCGATTTTGCCTATCGCCTCTATCACCAAATTGATGACTGCATTGGTTGTGCGCGAAGCCAATCTTGATATGGACGAGTCCATCACGATTTCGGTAGATGACATAGATACAGAAAAGGGCAGTGGATCACGTTTGCGCCCCGGCACCACTTTGACGCGTGGCGAGTTGCTGCATTTGGCACTGATGTCGAGTGAAAACCGTGCGGCCCATGCCCTGGGTCGTACCTACCCTGCAGGTATTGATGCATTCATTGCGCAAATGAATGCCAAAGCTGCGCAACTGGGAATGCGAGACACCCGCTACTCTGAGCCCACAGGTTTATCAAGCCGAAATCAGTCAAGCGCCAAAGACTTGGCTACCTTGGTGGCCTTTGCGGCGAATGACCCCACCTTGCGTGAGTTATCCACCTCTAATGGTTTCCAAGTCGAAGTAGGTCGTAAAACTTTGAAATACCACTCTACCAATCGATTGGTCTCCAACCCCAATTGGGATATTGACTTGCAAAAAACGGGCTACATCTCCGAGGCGGGTCAGTGCTTGGTCATGCAAGCCAAGGTGGCTGGTCGTAAATTGATCATGATCTTTTTAGACTCCGCCGGCAAGTTCAGCCGTACCGCAGATGCAGAGCGCGTTCGACGCTGGCTAGAAACTCGCCAGTCGCTGGCTTCTTAATTCTTGGTGGGGTGGCCTAGTTGCAGGGAAATTTGAAGAGCCGTGTCCTGCAATTTAGGCAGCCACGATTCATCTAGGCGGTCTGCAGGCGCTGATATTGACAACCCAGCAATCAGCTTTCCTTGGTCATCGTAGATACCTGCAGCCATACACCGCACCCCTAATTCAAGCTCTTCGTTATCACTTGCAACGCCTGACTGGCGAGATTTGGCAATCTCTTTTTCCAGAGCTGCTAACTGGGTAATGCTGTTACGTGTATGCCCTGGCAAGCCGGTGCGGTTGGCATAGGCGCGAACTCGCACGTTGTCGTCGGCGGCTAAAAACAATTTACCCACCGAGGTCAAGTGCAGGGGGGCTCTGCCTCCGATGGCACGCACCACTTGCATGCCTGAACGCTCGCTGTAGGCGCGTTCGATGTAGACAATCTCGTCACCCTGACGAACACTGAGGTTCACCGGTTGTTGGGTGAGTTGATGCAAATCTTGCATGGGTTCTAGCGCCACATCTCGGACATTGAGACGAGCTTTGACGTAGTTGCCTAACTCAAGCAATCGCATACCCAGTCGGTAGTGCCCAGACTCGGGGCGGTCAACATAGCGCCCCAGCACCAAATCATTCAAGATGCGGTGTGTCGTGGAAGGATGCAAGCCCGTCTTTTCGCTGATTTCCTTCAAAGTCGATGAACCTTCCTTGACTGCCAAGACGTCAATCAGGGAGAACATACGTTCTAAAACTTGAATCGAGGGGGAAGGGACGGGGCCTGCTGGTACTTTTCGCATGGCGATATCTTACAAGAGCGGATTCAGACGTCTTCCCATTCGCCTTCTGTCAGCACTTGGTGGGGGCCAAACTGAGCCTTGTAGTTCATCTTCGAACTTTGACCTATCCAGTAGCCCAAATAGACATAAGGCAAGCCAAGTTCGCGGGCTTGTTCAATTTGCCAAAGAATGCAATAGGTACCCAATCCTTTGGCAGCCAAGGGGTCGTAAAAGGTGTAAACCGCAGACAGTCCGTCGTTGAGCACATCCAGAATAGACACCATGCGCAGGTCCCCATCGGGCGTTGCAGCGTCGAGGCTGCGAAACTCCACCAAACGTGAGTTCACTCTGCTTTGAAGCAAAAACTGGGTGTACTGTTCTACGCTGTCTTGGTCCATGCCGCCACCAGCGTGGCGGCCATTTTGGTAAGCAAGGTACAACTGGTAATGCTCGGGGGCGTAAACCAATTTTGAAATACGCGACTCCAAATCCTCGTGCTGCTTGAGAGCTCTGCGCTGACTGCGTGTGGGTTTGAATTCATTGGCCTTGACGCGCAGAGGCACACAGGCGCGGCAGCCATCGCAATAGGGCCGATAAGTAAACATGCCGCTTCGGCGAAAGCCTTTAGCAACCAATTCTGAATAGGTGTCGTTGTGGATCAGGTGGCTGGGGGTGGCGACCTGTGACCTTGCTTGTCGATCGGGTAAGTAACTGCAAGGGTAGGGCGCTGTTGCATAAAACTGCAACGATTGAAGCGGCAAATCCTTGAGGTGTGTCACGGCAAAGCGTTAAGAGTGGTGAGTTCGGCCCAGTATAAAGGGTCAAAATGCCAGCGCAATGGGGGGAGGGTTTGGGCAAGCAGGATATGGTTAAGGAACTGACTTCGCGGTACTTCGCCCCCGCCCATCAAAGACAAGTGGGGGGTTTTTTGTTGGCAGTCCACCATGCTGACTTGGGTGGCTTTGCAAAAGGCCACCAAAGCGGCCAAAGCGATTTTGGAGCCATTGGGGACCAAGCTGAACATGGATTCGCCAAACACGGCATGCCCTATGCTGACACAGTAAAGCCCACCAGAGAGTTGCCCATCAATCCAAGTCTCTATGCTGTGGGCAAAACCAGCGGTATGTAAGGCCTTGTATGCGTTGACCATATCGGCCACGATCCATGTGCCGTTTTGCCCAGGGCGAGGTGCACGGGCGCAGTGCTCGATGACCGCATCAAAAGCTGTATCGATGCGGATTTCCCAATTTTTTTGCTGTTTCATCCACTGCCGCAAGGAACGGTGGAAGCGGAAATGCGCAACCTGCAAAACCATTCGAGGATCAGGACTCCACCACAGCACGGGTTGACCTTCGCTAAACCAAGGAAAGCAGCCTTTGCTGTAAGCTTCCCGCAGACGCTCAACAGACAGTCCGCCGCCAGCTGCCAATAAGCCCTCCACACCATGGGAGCGATCCCAGGCCATTGAGGGGTCTGGCAGCGGGTCGTTTGGCCCGAGATAAATCAAGGGCGGATGGTTCGGTGGCATGGGGCTGGGGCGAGGCAGGTTTCAAAGGAGAAGATACACCATGAACGATTGGGTTTTAAGAGAAACGCCCGCAACAGGCGTCACGCGTTTGGTGCTCAACCGTCCGGATAGCTTCAATGCCCTGTCAAGCGAGATGCTGAGCGCCTTGGATGATGCGTTACAAGCTGTGGAGCAAGACGCATCGTGTCGCGTGGTGGTCATTGCTGCAGGCGGTCGTGCATTCAGTGCCGGACACGATTTGCGTGAAATGCGCAACCAACCCGACCACGACTTCTACACCCAATTGTTTGCACAATGCAGCCGCATGATGGTTCGTATTCAAAATCTGCCGCAACCCGTGATAGCTGAAGTACAAGGCATTGCGACTGCGGCAGGATGCCAGTTGGTCAGCATGTGTGACCTGGCCGTTGCCAGCCAAGAGGCTCGGTTTGCGGTGTCGGGCATCAACTATGGTTTGTTTTGTTCCACCCCTAGCGTGGGCTTGAGCCGCAATATGCACCGTAAGCAGGCCATGGAAATGCTTTTGACCGGCGATTTTATTGACGCAGATACCGCCAAAGAGCGTGGTTTGATCAACCAAGTGGTGCCAGCCGAGGTGTTGGCTGAGGCGGTTTTACAGTTGTGCCTCAAGATTGCAGCCAAACCCGAGCCCGCGGTTCGTTTAGGTAAAGCCTTGTTTTACCAACAGCTTGAAATGGGCTTGAGCGCGGCTTACCAGTTGGCGGGACAAACCATGGCTTGCAACATGATGGAAGACAGCGCCCAAGAGGGCTTTCAAGCTTTCTTGGACAAGCGAAAACCCAACTGGTCTGCTGGTTGAAGAACCCAAGTTTGTTTAATTTGGGTTTTCAAAGAACACAATATTGGAATAACTGCTGAATTCGAAATAGACCCGTTTTTCATTGGCGTCGACTTGCATATTGAGGTTCTCGTCCAAAACGCCATACCCGTAGCGGTAGTCGCGGGCTTTACCGTCATCTGTTCCCAGCGCAGTGCTGAGTTTGTCCACTTTGAGAAAGCGGCGAACCACTTTATCGCCAGCATAAACTTCCAGTACGCCATCGGTACCTGTCCAGTTTTGGATGCCGCGGCCTAATTTATTCTGCTGCTCTTGGGTACAAGCGCTCAGCAACAAGGCCCCCATGAGAGCCATCGCCAAGTGGGCACGGGTCACAGAGGTAAAACCGAATTGGCGTTTCATGGACGGGCCTTATTTTTTGATGACCAAAAGTTGAATGCTTTGGATTTGCTTCTTAAAAATGTTATCGGCGTCGTCATAAATTTTTTGGCACAAATCTGCGACATCACTGCTTTCGGTTTCTTTGCGAAGCAACAAAGCCGTGCTTTTCTTCAAATCTTGGTAAGAGACAGGAATCGTCTTGCCCGAAGGCAGTTGCACCGTATCGAGGTTTTGAAAATAGCCTTGGAATTGGTTGGCAATACCTTGAATCTGATCGGGTCGTTTGAGGAAGTCTTTGGGGATGGCATTTAAGAATTGATTCAGATCGAAATCGGGGTAAGCCTTGCCTTTGCAAATAGGGTCTGCGTCAATTTGTTTTTTGTAGCCAAAAGCGGTGATGACGCCAAAGGTGGCTTGGTAAATCCGGTCGTCGTTGCTGGGTTCTGCTGCATGCAGGGCCGAGGCAAACGATAAAACAAGGGTGGCGATGGTCAGTTGTTTTGCGATGAAGTTGTTTTTCATTTTGTCTCTGTGGTGGTGACTGTGGTGGGTTTCTTTTCCCAAAAAACAGCTTTGTCAGGAAAAATCCAGCGGATACCGCCGCGTGGTTCGGTGACATCGCCTTTGAAGCGAGGAATCAGTTGCATGGTGGTGTGCGCCACGGTTTGACCAGCGGCAAAACCTTCGTTGATACCAATGTTGAAGGCTTGAGGGCTGAGTTCATTTTTGAGCACATTCTTGGCTCGCATCATCATGAAAGTCAGGTCTTCGCGTTCTTGGTCGGTGAGATCAAAATAGGATTCGACATGACGGCGCGGGATGATCAGGGTGTGGCCCGGCGAGACGGGAAAGACGTCGCGAAACACCAAAGTCAGCGGACTTTGGTCGATGATGCGTGACTCGGACAAGTTGCAGTAAGTACAGACGTGAGGTTTATCCATTAGGCCATTCTAGATGGGCGGCTTCAGCAGTGTCATGGCTGATGAAGAAAAGCGTGCCCGTTTGAGACTGATATGCTTGCCCCAAATTTTAGGGGGCTATGCCAAATGGCGCCATCCTGATCTCTCGGTCAGCTGTTTACCAGGGAAGATAATGGGCGATTACACAAATATGTCGGGTTATTACGACTTAATCATGACATCTGGTTATTATGATTACGACAAAATTGTAGACAATTTGGTGCAGCATTTGCCTTTTTCCAATGTACTGGAGATCGGTTGTGGAACCGGTTTGATCATGGAGACTTTGGCCAAGCGCCAGCCCGAAGTGGCTATCACCGGCGTAGATTTGACCCAAGCCATGTTGACGATTGCGCAACAACGTTTGCAATCATTTTCCCAAGTGAAGTTGCAGCACCAAAACGTGACTGAATTGCATTTGGACCAAAGCTATGACTTGGCTTTTTCCTATGGTGGCGTCTGGTACTTCGTTATTGACGGAGACAAAGAACCGTTTTTGGTCAGCCACATTGCGCAAGACGAGCCCAACAGAATCGGCCTCGCACAACTTGCCAAGCACGTCAAATCAGGAGGGCAATTGCTGTTGGGTGTGCAAGGGCCGCACCATGATTACGCCAGCCCTATTTCGAATGGGATGCTGTATTCGCAAAAAATTGAGCTCAGTGAGCATGGTTTTACCAAGCATTACTATTTGGCCGACGTTGACAAAACCTTGATGGCGCAGACCATTCAATACCGAACCTATTCCTTTGCCCAAGCCTTGGACATGCTTCAAGGTTTTGGCTTTACCTACCAGCCTTATGCGGGTGACAAACCGCAGTTTTTGACGTTTAAAAAATCATGAGTCAATTGCCAACTCTGGCCTTTATCGGCGTTGGCAACATGGGCAACCCGATGGCGGCAAATTTGCTTCGCGCTGGCTACGACGTGACTGTCTTCGATGCCATTCAAGCTAAGACAGACAACTTGGTGGCCTTGGGTGCCAAGCTCGCATCCAGCGTTGCGCAAGCTGTGGCACAAGCTGATGTGGTGATGAGCTCCTTGCCTGGGCCACCTCAGGTCAGCCAAGTCATGCTTGGCGCTGACGGCGTTCTTGCCCATGTGCGCTCAGGTACTACCGTGATTGACACCTCCACCAGTTCGGTGGAGTTGGTGCAAAGCTTGGTGCAAACCGCGCAAGCCAAGGGGGTGGATTTTTTAGAAGCCCCTGTCACCAATGCGGTGGACATGGCGGCTTTGGGCCGTTTGTCGATTTTTGTGGGCGGCGACAAAGACTGCTACGACAAACATTTGCCAATTTTTAATGTCATAGGCGAAAAAATCTTTCACTGCGGCAAGCCCGGCAACGCGGCCACGGTCAAGCTCTTGACCAATCTGTTGTGGTTTGTAGGCGCCGCCACCATTGGCGAGGCGCTGATGTTGGGTGCCAAAGCCGGTGTGCCGCTCAACGTGGTGCAAGAGGCTATTACTTCCAGTGCAGGCGACAGTTGGGTGGCTCGCCACGACATCCCTTCCATTTTTGCGGGCCACTACGACCCGAGTTTTTCGCTGGCCTTGTGTTGCAAGGACTTAGGTTTGGTGAACCAAATTGCCCAGTCACAGGGCTACTCGCTCACCATGGGTGCACATGCCCAAGCCTTGTTTGAAGAGGCCCGAGCCCGATATGGCGATGATGCTGCAGAACTGCACGTGGTGAAGTTGCTGGAAGAGCGGGTGGGCATGTTGCTTCGTCCACCGCACGGAGAGGCTGTGCAGCCATGAGCCGTCAGTCGCAACTGCTGCAAGAAGCGATGCGGCACATGCCCCAAGGCGTGGCGGAAAACTACCGCTACTGGGGCCCCGACCGCACCGTCTTCATCCAACGCGCCAAGGGGTGCGAATTGCTCGATGTGGACGGCAAAACCTATGTGGATTTCCGTTTGGGCTATGGCCCAGTCATCTTGGGCTATGGCGACGAGCGGGTTGACAAGGCGGTGGTTGGGCAAATACAAAGCGGCGGCACCTTGACGGGTTTCGCGACCGAACTCGACACCTTGGTGGTGCAGCAAATCAAAGCCCTGTGTCCGCAGATCGACAAAATGCGTTTTGCCAACTCAGGAACCGAAGCGGTGATGGGCGCAGTGCGTACCGCAAGGGGCTTTACGGGGCGCGAGCGCATGGCGACGGTCGAGGGTGGTTTTCATGGTTTGGCCGATGAATTCATGTGGAAGTCCGACATCGAAAACTGGGACGCCCACAGCGGCCAAGCACCTGAGGTGATTCCCTTTGGCGCGGGCATTCCCCCTAAGACCCATGACTTGGTCGACATCATTGGCTTGAACGACTTTGCCGCCTTGGAAGATTTGTTTCAGCGCCGTGATCACCAACTGGCTTGTGTGGTGCTCGAACCCATCATCGGCAACGCAGGCAGCATTGCGGCGAGCCAAACATGGTTGCAGCGCTTGCGGGATTTATGCACGGCCCAAGGAACCTTGTTGATCATCGATGAGGTGAAGTCAGGCTTTCGTGTGGCCAAGGGTGGGGCGCAAGCCTTGTATGGCATTTATGCAGATTTAACGACCTATGCCAAAGCCATGGGCAACGGCTATCCAGTGGCCGCATTCGGTGGCCGCGCCGATGTGATGGATGTGGTGGGTGCGAATGCGGGTGCCGTGGTGCATGGGGGCACCTACACCGCCAACTTGGTGGGATTGAGCGCAGCGCATTGCACCTTGGACATCTTGACCCACACAGATGCACTGCAAACCGTGCACCATGTGGGAGAGCGTGTTCGTGATCTCTTGGGCAGGGTGTTCACGCAAGCAGGCATTGCACATCAGTTTGCAGGACCTGCCTCTATGCTGGGTATCCACTTCACCCCCACAGTGCCTGAAACCTACCGCGACTGGCGCAAGACCAACAGCAGCTTGTACCGCGAGTTTTGCTGGCAACTGATTGACCGTGGCGTGATGCTCGAGCCTGACTCCCGAGAGCCTTGGTTTTTTTGCGAAGCGCACCAGCACATGGACTTTGGCTGGTTGGAAGATGTGGCAACACAGGCCATGCAAGCGGCCATGTCCACCCACCCTTAAGGTAACTCTAAATCGAAGTTGTCGATGCGAGCGGCCAAGTCGGCACTGTATTCAAACACCATAGCGCGGCCTTTATTTCTGATTGGCTCCAAGCGTATCATCTGAGCCAAACTTTCCTAAGGAGATGGCGATGCGTCTTATTTTGAGATCTATCGGGATGGCACTGGCCTTGGCCTGCATGCCCTTGGCCTATGCAGCAGGCTCTTGCAACCCCGTCAGCAGCGATGAAGCCCTCAAGGCTGAAGACGCCCGCTATGCGGCGCAAATGGGCGACGATTTTGCCGCCATGGACAAGCTGTTTTCGCCAGATTTGGTTTACATCCACACCAGTTCGGTGCTGGACAACAAGGCCACCTATATTGAATCCATGCGCTCAGGGACAGTCAAGTACAAGGTGATGCGCCGCTCGGAAGTGACCGTGCGCACCTTTGGTTGTGTTGCCATCATCAACGGCATTGGCAACTATGACGTAAGGGTGAAAGAGAACGACATCAATGTCGTTTTGCGCTTCACCAGCATTTGGCAAAAAAAGGACAACGCTTTGGAATTCATTTCTTGGCAGTCCACAAGGATGCCCTGAGATGCGCTATTTGCACACCATGGTGCGTGTCACCGATTTGGATGCTTCTTTGAAGTTTTACCGCGATGCTTTGGGCCTTGAAGTGATTCGCCACAAAGACGTCCCTTCGGGGCGTTTCACCTTGGTGTTTTTGGCCGCCCCCGGTGACCACAGCGCCCAAGTGGAGCTCACCCACAACTGGGACCCTGAGGTCTTGCAAGGTGGACGCAATTTTGGGCATTTGGCTTATGCGGTGGACAATGTTTACGCCAGTTGCGAGCGTTTACAGCAACACGGCGTGACGATTTTGCGCCCACCCCGCGATGGCTATATGGCTTTTGTGCGTTCCCCTGACGGCGTTTCTGTGGAGTTGTTGCAAGCCAACGCGCCACTGCCACCCGCAGAGCCTTGGGCTTCCATGCCCAATGTCGGGCAATGGTAGGGGCTCAGGCAGCCGCGCAGCAATTGTTGTCGGCGTGGCAAGCTCCGCATCAAATTGAAGCGATCAACCCCACCGTGCGTCCCCACACCCGAGGCGAGGGCTACGCGGTTCAGCAAGCCTTGTTTGAAGCCACGGGCGACAAAGCCATAGGCTGGAAGATTGCGGCCACCAGCACGGCTGGCCAAGCACATATTGGTGTCAGCGGCCCCTTGGCTGGACGTTTGCTCGCCTCGCG
>CAMDKR010000043.1 GCA_945901225.1 Bordetella parapertussis
CACTTGTTGTTGAACACCGACTTGGCTTCATCAGGGCTTAGGCCTGCATTGGCAACCACCCACTCAGTTTTGGGCTGATCTTTCATACCCACACGCACAAATCCAGACTTAGCAGGTGTGTGCTTGGCACTCAAGGTGTTGACAGCAGGGACAGTGGATTGGGTGCTGCGAACCAAATCGATGGGCGCCTGTGTGGGGAAGCCATACTTCACCACCAACTTGGCAATTTCAGGCTCAAGCTCGTTCAAAGCTTGGTTGATTTGGTCTTTGAGTCCAGGCTTGGATTTAGAAACCGCCACAGCAACCTGACCGTTCAAGCTTTCACCACGAACAGGCAAGACTTGCCAACGGCTATTGAACAACTTGAGGTTGTCAAAGCCAGCACTTGGGCCCCACATCAAAGCCAAGTCAACCTCGCCTTTGTTGAGTGCTTCAAACAGCTGCTCATGGGTACGGAAGGTATTCCAGGTGTAGCCTTCACGGGTTGCCAATAAAATTTGCGGAGGTGAACCGTACATGACGCCCACACGCTTGCCTTTGAGGTCAGCCAAGCCTGTGAAGGTTTGGCCAGCCGGTGCCACGATGGCGTAGCTGACACTCAAAAATGCATTGCTTTTCTCAACGCCTTTGACACGGTAGGCAGCGTCAGCAGGCAAAGCAAAGTAAGCGTCACAACCTTCCATGGTGTTGCGCAACGCGCGGCGTTGGTTGAAAGACAGCCACCACACATATTCCACCGTGGTGCCCAGTTGTTTGCCCACCATTTCAGCCAAATCGATGTACAAACCTTTGTCAGGACCTTCAGATTTACTAAAGGGCAGGTTGTCAGGGTCGGAACACACACGCAAAGGCTCAGCGGCCAAGGCCCAAGACGATGTCAAGGCAGCCAAAACCAAAGCAGAAAGACGTACACGTGTAGAGCTCATACTCAGCTTAAACATTGAAAAAGACTCCGTGAAAAATAAAGTGATGACTTTGAAAAAACTGTTGAAACACAGCGTTTTAAAAGTAAACCTTTTTAGAAAAAGACACCGCCCCTAAGGGCGGTGCCAAGATCACAACTGAGATCAGTTCAGAGCAAACACAAACAAGGTGCCGCCTTCAGGGCTGGCAGCAACCATTTTTTCACCAATCGCGCCCAAGAAGGCGGGGATGGATTGTGTGCGGCCTGACACCACGGCGATGTACTGCTTGCCGTCCAAGGTGTAGGAGATAGGCGCAGCAGAGATGCCAGAACCTGTGGCGAATTTCCACAGTTCTTTGCCGTTCTTAGCGTCGTAGGCACGGAAGGTACCTTTGAGGTCACCAGCGAAGACCAGACCAGTTTTGGTGGTCATGGTGCCGCCTGCCCAAGGCAGTTCGTCTTTGTTGAACCAAACTTCTTTTTGCTTGACGGGGTCCCATGCTTTCAAACCGCCGCCGTGGCCGCCTGGGCCCATTTTTCCGAGGTCAAAGTTCACGCCCAAATAGAACTGGCCGCGTTTGTACTCTTCTTGAATGCCTTCGAGGTCCATACACAGGTTAAGTGTGGGGATGTAGACCAAGCCGGTGTTGGGGTTGTAGGACATGGGCATCCAGTTTTTGCCGCCCAACAAGTTGGGGCAAATGTCTTTGGCCCATTTTTTCAACTGGGGACGCTTCACGTTACCAGCGGTTTCAATGGGTGAACCTGTTTTGAGGTCAACGCCTGTGGCCCAGTTCACGCCGTTCACGAACTGCTTGGCAGAGATCAACTTACCGTTGGCACGGTCGATCACGTAGAAGAAGCCGTTACGGTTAGCTTGCATGATGACAGGCACTTTTTTGCCGTCAACAGGCAGGTCAGCAAACACGAGTTCGTTCACGCCGTCATAGTCCCACGCGTCATGGGGTGTGAACTGGTAGTGCCAAACGATGTTGCCAGTGTCAGGGTTCAAAGCAACCACTGAAGCGGTGTACAAGTTGGAGAACTTGCCGATGTCAGAGGTGTCATTGCCACGAACAGAAGCAGACCAAGGTGAAGGATTGCTGGTGCCGTAGTAAACCAAGTTCAACTTGGGATCGTAAGAACCGACGTTCCAAGCAGCGCCGCCGCCTGTTTTGCCAGAGTCACCCTTCCAGGTGTCAGCATTTTTTTCGTTGCCAATTGGCACGGTGTGGGTGCGCCACACTTCTTTGCCGGTACCTTGGTCCAGAGCAACCAAAGCGCCACGAACGCCGTACTCGCCGCCGCCGTAACCGGTGATGACCAGGTTTTTAGCGATGGTGGGTGGGGAAGTGATCACTGCACCTGCGGTGTAGTCATAAACTTTGGTGGTCCAAAGTTCTTTACCTGTTTTAGAGTCCAAAGCAGACACTTGGGCGTCAAGGCGGCCAATGAAAAGTTTGCCATCGTTGTAAGCGGCGCCACGGTTGTTCACGTCGCAGCAAGCGTACTGGTCAATCGCTTTTGGCATTTCGGGAGACCACTTCCAGCGGACATCACCGGTTTTTGCATTCACAGCAAAAACGTTTTTGGGGCCGAAAGAAGATGTCACGTACAAAGTGTCGCCAACCAAAATGGGAGACGATTCTTGTGAACGGTTGGAGCCGAGTTGCAGCGCCCATTTGACAGACAGCTTGTTCACGTTGGCGGTGGTTACTTGTGTACCTTCGCTGTAACGTGTGTTGCCGGTGTCGCCACCATAGGTAGGCCAGCTTTGGGCGCTGGCCAACGTTGCTGCGCCCAAGGCGGCAGCCAACGCGACTGATTTAACTATCAATTTCATACAAGTTCCTTCAGGGTTTAAATAAAGAACAACGGAAAAAAACACTAACCCATACATTTTGAAAGACATATATAAGACTCGCCCTAGCAATAACCCTAGTAGGGGCATTCAAGAATGCTAAATTTCTCAAAAAGACACACTGCTGACATGCGTGTGTAAGCTTCCTTAAAGTGCCGAGTAAGCTTGGGCTAAGTTAGGGGGTGAAATCGAGCAATCGCATACGCAAATGCCCGCCCTGAAAAAATTGGGCTGTGGTGGGTTCATCGCGTTCGAATTGCGCCAAACCCACACCTGGGCAATACCACTCCCTTGTCAGCAGAGGGGTCGGTTTATAGGTACGGGTATCGTCGTGCCAAAGCATCAACTCCATTTGCCCGTCAACACGGACACATTGCTCAAAGCGTCCTGCTGGGGTGTCCAGCGATACATCCAGCGCAGCCAAGGTGTAAACCATGGGCACGTTTTTGTATTTATCGATGTTGCGAAATTCAGCAGGTGTCTCGTTGCGACGGCGCAAAAAATAAGGCAGAGTGTTGTGCTTCCATTGGGCGCCCACAGCCAAGGTATTGGGCAGAACTTGGCGGGGCTCTTCATCCATCACCGCTTGCTCTTGCAGAGGGGACTTCATCGCGACGCGATCCACGCCCTTGTTGGTGATTTGAAACCAGTATTCATGGCCATTGCTGCTGCGGCGCAGCCAAGCGGTAGAGCCATCAGCCAGTGTGGCACTGCCTAAGTTGTGAAACTCTATGGTTTGTTTGACGGTTTTACCCTCGGGGTTGTCGTACACCGTTTCAACTTCATAGGTCCAGCGTTTACCTTGGGCCAAAGAAAACAGAGGGTGGTCATTGCTGGGTTTTTCGCAGGCACTGAGCGCTAACAAACTGCACAAAAGAAGAAGTCTAGAAAGCATGGTCATTTCTCTGGTACTTGAGGCGTAGGTAAGTCCAAAATCTTTACCTCTTGCTCATCCGTGCCTGGGTTAAGCCAACTCGGGCCTTTACCGCTACCAGCCTTTACCTCGGCTGTGCCCATTTGTGGAACGCCTTCACGACCTTTTTTCATGCCGTCGGCAATTTGCTCGTGAAGAACTCGGGTGTAGGGCAGTTGGTAGGCGCGAGGGCGCATCACGCTCTTGCCTTCTTCAATCGGCGTGACCCACATGTACAAAGCGCCTGGAAATTTGCCACGCGGTTCATCCACGATGGCGGCAATCATCACAAAGCGTGGGGGTAAAGCGTCAGTGCTGGGCAAACCCAACAAGGAATGCACGCTGGCATAACCGAAGAAATAAAAGCCCGTCACACCAATTGCCAGCAAGCCTTTGAGCCAACGTGGCCAGTGTGAAAACACCAAGGCCAAGGCCAACAAAAAAGCAAAAATAACGAAGACAAGAATGAAGGTAAGCGACATATTAGAAAGACTTCACAAGAATTTTGGGGATGGTGTTGACGTTGTCGACACCGCCAGTGGGAGTCACAGAAAACCTAGCCATGGTCACCTCTTTGCCACGACTCTCCAGCGTGGCTTGGCCATAGTAAACAACCTCTGCTTTGGGGTTGACCTTGATCACCGACAAAGTGGCTTCAACCGGTTGACCTGTTTTGGGGTCGTTGCGGTCAATTTCCTTGGTTTCATAGTAATGGGCATTGATCACGTACTCGCCTGGCACGATGCTGCGAATCGTCACCACCTCTTGACGCAAAGGGTTCACCACTTTTTTGCCATTGATCATGATGGTGTTGTTGGAGTTGCCGCGGTCGTCGCGGTCTAGGTGCATGAGGTCGGCCTCGCGGTTGCGAAACCAAACGCTCTCGCCCGAGGGGCCTTGCACCCACAAATCCAAATCATTGGGGTCCGAGTCTGGCCATGACAGCGTGATGATGAATTCGGCTTTGGCAGGAATGTCCCCCGACTTCAGTGCCTTGGGGTTCATGGCCAACAACGCAATGATGAAACAAAACACAAAGGCGATGAGCATGTTGAACAACATGTCGTAAAAAGGGTCGACCTCTGGTTCGCGAGAGTGTCTGAGTTTGCGCATACAACAGCAGTGCTCAGCGAGCGATTCGCATACCGTGGCGCTGAGCTTGCGCAACGATGTCGTCTGCAAAACGGTCCATGCGGGTGAGTTGCAAGCCCAACAAAATATTGCCTACCAAGCCCACCATGGTGGTGAGCAGTGCAACGCCCAAACCTGATGTGAGGTTGCGAAGAAGGTCTTGGGCTTGCGAGGGATCAAAGCTTTGGATTTGGCCGATTTGCATGGCCAGCACTGAAAAGCCAATCACTTTGCCAAGCAAGCCAAGCTTGAGCTGAACGCCATTGACCCACCATGCAGTGGAATGCGAGCCATGGGTGTGTTCCAGCAACAAGTCGAGTGGGGCGCCGCTGTCTTGGGGGTTCAAGGCCAAGGCGTTCCAGTATTCACCGGCCCAGCCCTCGGCTTGCACCATGAACTCCACACCTGAAACGCTTGCCAAGGACAACAAATCTCTTTGACGCGTGAGCTCTTTAGAGCGTACCCCGCACCACAAGGTGGACAAAGCAAACACGATGATGATGACCAGCGTAATACCTGTGGGGTCGGAACTTAGGAGTAAATGCCATACGCCTTGAATGCCCAGTAACCAAGTGGCGAACACGAACAAACCTACTAATACCAACCACTCAAACCACAATGGCTCGACTTCCCAATGTGGGTTTTTATTTTTCAGGCTCTGGAAAAAAGACTTCAATTGAATTGCCTTGTGAGAAGAGGGGCGGATGATAACTGAGGCGACTACAGAAAATATCTAGGTGGGGATCAAGGGGGAATTGAAAGCTCGATTAGGTGGAAAAGCAGTGTTTTCATACACTGACCCTTTTGCTTTCATTCTTCAGGGCTCGTCATGTTATTGCGCAACAATTTTCGTTCATCCGTTACCCGTACCTTGACGGTCTCAGGTGTTTTACTCGGGGCTAGCGTCGCTAGCGCACAAATTTTGGAAGAAGTCAAAGTCCAAGGTGGACGCATAGAGCAGCAGCAATTTGACACGCCTGCTTCAGTTCAATTGATTGACGAAGCCACTTTGCGTAGCTCGGGTCCTCAGGTGAATTTGTCAGAGACATTGGGTCGTGTACCCGGCGTAGTCTCCTTGAACCGCAACAACTATGCACAAGACGTGCAAATATCTATCCGTGGATTTGGTGCACGTGCGCCTTTTGGTTTGCGGGGTATTCGTCTTATTACCGACGGCATTCCAGCCACCATTCCTGATGGCCAAGGACAGGCGTCTACCGTCAGTTTGACCTCTGCATCTCGCATCGAGGTGTTGACAGGCCCATTGGCACAGTTGTATGGCAACTCTTCAGGCGGTGTGATTCAAACCTTCACCCGTGAAGCAGGAGCAACACCTGAAGCCAGCACTCAAATATTCGCAGGCTCGTATGGCTTGACACGAACCAGTTTCCAAGCGAGTGGTCGTTCAGGTTCGGTAGGCATTGTGGCGGACTACAGCAACTTTGGCATTGAAGGTTACCGAGTCAACAGTGCTGCACAACGCAAGCAACTCAATACCGTCATGACTTGGGATGTCAAGGAAGACACCAAAGCGCGGTTTATTCTGAACTCCTTTGACATGCCCTATGCCCAAGATCCTCTGGGTTTGACATTGGCTGAGTTCAATCGAGATGCTGCTTTGGCTGGCTCGGGCGCTGAAACGACAAGAACTCGAAAAGCAGTTGCGCAGAATCAGTTTGGAACAGTTTTGGATCATCGAGTAGATAAAGATCTCAGTCTGATGGCTCGCGTTTATTTTGGTGACAGACAAAACCTTCAGTACCAATCAACACCTGCTTGGACGGGTTTAAACAGGAATTTCTATGGCACTGGCTTGCAAGCCAAAGGTCAAAAAGCCTTTGCTGATGGAACGGGCATCGATTGGGTGATTGGCATGGATTTCGATTCATCCAAAGAATTGAGACGGGCGGGAGCCACCACCAAGGGCGAGCAAACTGGTGCGGATACACGTAACGAACGCAACAAAGCTGTGAACCGTGATTTTTTTGCACAGCTCAACTGGCACTTTGACGAAAAGTGGACTTTTACCACTGGAGCTCGTAGCAGCAAAGTGGTCTTGAGCAGCAAAGACAACTTCATCACATCCTCGAGCCCTGATGGCTCTGGTGAAGTCACATACAAAGCTACTTCACCTGTTTTTGGATTGACATTCCATGCTTCTGATGAACTGAATTTATACCTGAATACAGGAAACGGTTTTGAAACGCCAACGCTTTCTGAGGTCGCATACTCTACGTCGGGCGCAGCTGGCACAACGCTCGTTGAAACATTCAATACAAGCATCTTGCCTTCCAAAAGTCATCACCAAGAAGCTGGCTTGAAATGGAAGCCCAACAGCTTGACACAGTTGGATGCTGCTATTTTTCACATTTACACAGACAACGAAATCACCACCAAGCTTTCCAGCAGCGGAAGAACCGCATTTCAAAATGCATCAAAAACCAACCGTGACGGCTTCGAGTTCGCTTTCCGTCAAGCCATAGATCCCCATTGGAGAACCCAATTGTCTTTCACGTGGATGACGGTGACCTATGAGCAAAGATTCAGAACTTTTCCAACCTCAAGCACCTATGTCAATGTTGGCAATGCGCTTCCGGCCATTCCCCAGCGGCAATTCTTTGGCAATCTGACATGGACGCAAAACGTGCAGTCCAGCAAACCGGGTAGCTTCACACCAGGCATGGAGCTGGCTGCCGACTTGGTTGGTAGAAGCAAAATTTTTGCAAATGACTTGAATACATTCCAAGCTTCTGGCTACAGCATGGTGAATATTCGTGCGCAACAAAAATACAAATGGGGACCGTTTAATACCACCACCTATGCGGCTATCGACAATTTGTTTGAACGCAAAGCCGTCGGTTCTGTCATCGTGAACCAGGCAAGCTCTCAGTTCTTCGAACCAGCAATGCCCCTGACTGCTTTAGTGGGTATTCAAGCGACCATGCCATTCTGACTAAGATAGCTGCTTTGCCGTATAGCTTGCAAAGCCAGTTTTTCTTTGAAGGAATGTCATGAAACATTTTGTTTTGCCGTTCGTTGTTGTTGCCGCGCTGAGTACTTCTTTTGTTGCCTTCGCCCAACCCCGTGCCTACGCCACCAACGAGGGTGCAGGCACCATCTCTGTCATTGACATCGCCGCAGACACCGTGGTCTCCACCATTGAGACAGGTGGCAAACCGCGCGGCCTCGCCGTGTGCAAGGGCAGCAAAAAACTCTACGTCACAGAACAGACCAAAGCACAGCTGTTGGTCATTGACCCTGTGAAAGGGGTGATTGAGCAGCGCGTTGCATTGGGTGAATCCCCAGAAGCGGTGTATTGCTCACCCAATGGTGAATGGTTGGGTGTGGCCAACGAGGGTTCAAACAGCATCAGCTTCATCCACACACAGCGCCTGAAAGTGGAGTTCGATATTTCGGTCCCTGGCAAAAATCCAGAACACGGTGTGTTCAGCCCAGATGGCAAGTTCATGCTGGTTTCCGCGGAAGAAGCCGATCAAGTCGATGTGTTGGACATTGAAAAACGCAAACAAGTGGCTTCGATCATAGTAGGCGAGCGACCACGCGGCATCGCATTCAGCCCTGACGGTAAAAAAGCCTATGTGGCCGTCGAGGCTGCCAGTTTTTTGGTTGCCATCGATATGGCCGAGCGAAAAGTGGTGGGCAAGCAATCAGTGGGTAAGCGCACTGCGGGTGTATCGGTCTCGCCGGACGGTGCTTATGTGTTTGCCACCAACGGAGGGGACGCGAATGTGTCCATGGTTGATACCGCCACATTCAAAGTGGTGGAGAACATCGCCATCGGTCAGCGTCCTTGGAACATGAGCTTTTCACCTGATGGTCAAAAACTTTATATCGCCTCGGGGCGCAGCGGCTCAGTCAGTGTGGTGGATGTGGCCAGCCGCAAAATGGTCAAAGAAATACCGACAGGTAAACTGCCGTGGGGCGTGGTTGTTAAATAGTCGCCTTGTTTCTGTCTATTAACCGAAAGCTTTCATGAGTTCTGACCATTCCGCGACCGATGCTGCCGGTGACATAGCGCTGCCTTTGAAATACGACCGCATGATGGTGGTGCTGCATTGGGTCTTGGCCATGGGGCTTTTTTACCAACTGGGTTTGGGCTTGTGGATGGAAGACATTCCCAAAGACCCTCCAGGCCTTCGCGCCGAGTGGTTCAATCTGCACAAATCGATTGGCATTTGTCTAGGCTTGTTGATTTTGTGGCGCTTAGGCTGGCGCGTCACCCATTCGGTGCCTGCAGCCCCCATTGGCAACACAGAGTTTCAATACAAGTTGAGCAAATGGGTCCATCGGCTTTTGTATCTGTGCATGGTTGTGTTGCCAGTGTCGGGCTTCATGGGCTCGAGTTTCTCTCAGTACCCCATCAAGTTTTTCGGCATACCTTTGCCCAAACTGTGGGATTCCTCGCCAGAGGGCAAAGAGCTTTTCAGCGAGATCCATGAAGTCACGGCTTTTGTCATGATGATCATCATCCTCTTGCACATCGCGGCTGCCGTATGGCACCAGTGGGTCAAACGAGATGGCTTGCTCAGTCGGATGGGTTGGAGTCGCTGACCACCCGCCCTTTGTCCACCTGAATCACCTCTTGGGCAAAGGCATGCATATCTTCCTCATCGTGGGTAATCAGCACCATGGGCAAAGACAAATCTGCTTGCAGTTGTAACAATTCACTTCGCAATCGTTGTCTTAATGGCCGGTCCATGGCCGCAAAAGGTTCATCCAACAACAAGGCTTCTGGTTGGGATACCAATGCACGGGCTAAAGCTGTGCGTTGACGTTGCCCACCCGAGATCTGTTCGGGGTACAGGCTGGCGACAGCTTCAAGTTGGAACACCTCTATCCAATGGTTAACCGACGGGTCTTTGTGCGCGGCAGAGGGGTTAAGCCAGCCTTGCTGCAGTGCAAAGCCAATGTTTTGTCGCACGGTCAGATGAGGAAACAAAGCGTAATCTTGAAACACATAGCCAAGCGCACGCAGACGACTTGGCAAATTGAATTGGCTTTGGCTGTCGAACAAGACCTTGTCTTTGAAGACCACCCGACCTTGTTGGGGGGTATGCAAACCCGCCATCATCATCAAGGTTTGCGTCTTGCCTGCACCCGAGGGGCCAAACAATACCAAGCGCTGGGCATTGCTTTTGAAAGCTATCGAAAGCTCGAAGGCAGATTCTTTTTGCCCAAGGCGACTGTGTAGCTCAACCTGCCACATCATCTCTCACCCCGTTGGGCTTGGCCCGCAATGCGACCTGGCGCCAAATAACCCGCACTCAACAGCAGTGCCAAACAACTGACGGATGTCACCAGCACCAAAAAGTTTGCGGTTTGGTCTTGCCCTGCTTGCACGGCTTCATACACTGCGATCGACAGGGTTTGCGTTTCACCGACGATGCTGCCAGCCACCATCAGTGTGGCGCCAAACTCGCCTGTTGCCCGTGCAAATGCCAAGAGGCTGCCAGACAAAATACCTCGCCAAGCCAAGGGCAGCGTGATGCGAAAGAAAACAGCCGCCTCACTCAGACCCAGTACCCGAGCTGCTTGTTCTAAGGAGGGCTCAACATTTTCAAATGATGCTCTTGCGGCTTTGAAGACCAGGGGGAAGGCGACCACGCTGGCCGCGATGACCGCACCTTGCCAAGTAAAGATCAACTGAATGCCAAGGTTTTGTTGCAGCCACTGACCTATGGCACCATGGCGACCCAGCAAAACCAACAAGTAGTAGCCCAGCACCGTGGGGGGCAAGACCATCGGCAAGGTCAGTACTGCGTCAATGACATCTCGGCCTCTGAAGCGCAAACGTGACAAGGCATAACCAACAGCAACACCCAGTACCAAATTGATGGCAGTGGCCCAACCCGCCACTTTCAGGGTGAGTGCAAGCGCGACCCAAGCAGTATCCATAGCGGTTTAAATGACCTTGAAGTGGTGCGTGCCGTCACGTTGGAGTTGTTCTACCAAACCGTGTTGCCAATCCAAATAAGCTTGCATGGCAAGCCCAAGGTTATCGCTGCCTTCATAAGGGCGACGGTAGTGATCGATGCGAGGACTGGCCAAATAAGATTCGCCTTGTTGGGTACTGAAGCCAGCCGCTTGCCACGCCGCATTGCCGCCCGGTAACCACAGAACTTCCACGCCAGGTCGCAGCAGCGGTTGCAACTCTGCCACGGCATACCGTGAAATGCGTCCATCGCCGCAAGTCAAAACATAGCGGTTGGCTTTGTGCACACGGTTGAAGTCTTGTGTCAATTGAGAGCGCAATAACCACCACGCGCCTGGAATATGGCGTTTGACATAGGTAGCGCTGTCACCGACATCAATGACCATGCTGAGGTTGCTGCGGTTGGCCAGCCAAGTTTTGAGGGTAGGCGGGTCAACCACAGACAAGGGCGCAAGCGTGGGAGGCAAATCCTCATCGAGCACTGTGTTTTTGCTTTGCAGATCTTGTGGGGTGATGTCTTTCATCACGGCAACTTGCCAGCCCATTTGGGCCAACCAAGACGCCGTCATGCTGGCGCGTACACCATC
>CAMDKR010000044.1 GCA_945901225.1 Bordetella parapertussis
CAAAAATTGCGCGACTGTATGTTCGCGTTTGAAAAACGTCACGCTTGAGCCAACGCTACCCGCGCCGCTTTGGCGATGTGATGCGCATCCACTTGGAAGAAATGCCTTAACTCAGCCCGGGTATCGCTGCGTCCAAACCCGTCGGTACCTAGAGCGATGTAGCGCCTGTTGGGTGGCAAATACGCTCGCACACTTTCGGCGACTGCCCTGACATAGTCGGTGGCGGCAATCACGGGTCCTTGCGTGTTGCTCAGCTGTGCAGCGACAAACGGTGTGAGGTTTTGGCCGTCATTCATGGCCGCTTGCTCACAAGCTTGGCCATTTCGGGCGAGCTCACTCCAACTTGTCACACTGAATACCTGCGACGCGATGCCTTCCTTTGCCAACACATCAGCGGCCAGCATGACCTCTCGCAAAATGGCACCAGACCCCAAAAGTGTCACTTCGGCTTTGGCTTTGGGCAGCGCTGAGCGGTTGTCTGAGAGCAGGTACATGCCTTGCAAAATGGCTTTCTCAGAGCCTGTTTTCAGGTCTGGCTGCGCATAGTTTTCGTTCATCAGTGTGATGTAATAAAACACGTCTTTTTGTTCGACCATCATCTCTCGCATACCTTGGTCGACGATGACTGCCATTTCGCAAGCGAATGCAGGGTCATAGGCCTTGCAATTGGGAATGGTGGCCGCCACCAAATGGCTGGTGCCGTCTTGGTGCTGCAAGCCTTCGCCCCCCAAGGTGGTACGACCCGAGGTAGCGCCAAGTAAAAAACCTCTGGCACGTTGGTCTGCGGCGGCCCAAATCGCATCTCCCACCCTTTGGAAACCGAACATGGAGTAATAAATGTAGAAAGGCAGCATGGCCAAGCCATGAACGCTGTAGCTGGTGGCGGCAGCCGTCCAGCTCGCGATGGCACCTGCTTCGCTGATGCCTTCTTCCAAAATTTGGCCATCCATGGCTTCGCGGTAACTCAGCACCGAGCCAATGTCTTCGGGTTCGTACTTTTGCCCCACACTGGAATAAATCCCCACTTGTTTGAACAGATTCGCCATGCCAAAAGTGCGTGCCTCGTCCGCCACGATGGGGACGATACGAGAGCCAAGCTGCGGGTCTTTCATCAGATTGCCCAGCAAGCGCACAAAGGCCATGGTGGTCGACATCTCTTTGCCATCGGCAAGGGTCGCGAAGTTTGCGTAGCTGCTTAAAGCGGGCACAGCAATGCTGTCGCAAGCGGTTTCTCGCTTGGGCAGGTAGCCCCCCAGTTGTTGACGCTGAGCATGAAGGTATTGCATCTCAGGGCTGTCGTCTTGCGGTTTGAAAAAAGCCAGCTCTTTGGCTTGTTCGTCACTCAAAGGCAGATTGAAGCGGTTGCGAAACTCCAGCAGCGCCGTGTCATCGAGTTTTTTCTGGCTGTGGGTGGTCATCTTGCCCTGACCTGCTTGCCCCATGCCATAGCCTTTTTTGGTGTGCGCCAAGATGACGGTGGGCTGGCCTTGGTGAACCGCTGCTGCCGCATAAGCCGCATGAATTTTGACCAAATCATGGCCACCGCGTTTCAATCGGTCAATTTGCTCATCGCTGAGTCCTTGAGCGAGTTGGGCAAGCTCAGGGTTTTGGCCAAAGAAGTTATCGCGGTTAAACCGCCCATCCTTGGCGGCGAAGGTTTGCATTTGCCCGTCCACCGTGTTGGCAAAAGCTTTCACCAAGGCTTGTTGGGTATCTCTGGCAAACAAGCCATCCCAGTCACTGCCCCAAACGAGTTTGACCACATTCCATCCCGCACCACGAAAGAGTTTTTCCAGTTCGTCAATGATGCGCCCGTTGCCGCGAACCGGACCATCTAAACGCTGCAGGTTGCAGTTGACCACCCATACCAAGTTGTCCAATTTTTCGCGTGAGGCCAGCGTCAATGCGCTCATGCTCTCGGGCTCGTCCATTTCCCCATCGCCAAACACGCCCCAGACTTTGCGCTGACTGCAGTCCAGCAGTTGACGGTGCGACAAATAGCGCATGAAGCGCGCATGGTAGATAGAGCTGATGGGCCCCAGCCCCATTGAGCCTGTGGGGAACTGCCAAAAATCGGGCATCAACCAAGGGTGAGGGTAGCTGGACAAGCCCCGTGCACCCGCTTTGGGTGCGCTCAGCTCTTGGCGGTAATGCGCCAAATCTTGTTCGCTTAGGCGCCCCTCTAAATAGGCTCTTGCATAAACGCCAGGCGCACTGTGCGGCTGGAAAAACACCAAATCGCCGCCGTGTTGTTCATTGCGGCCGTGAAAGAAATGGTTAAACCCCACCTCAAATAAATCGGCCGCACTGGCGTAGCTGGCAATGTGTCCGCCGAGCTCTCCGTAGGCAGCGTTTGCTCTTGCCACCATCGCCAAAGCATTCCAGCGCATCAGCGAGGCGATTTTTTCTTCGATGGCCAAATCGCCAGGAAAGGGCGCTTGAACATCCACGGCAATGGTGTTGACATAGGGCGTGACCAACTCAGGCGACCAGTCCAATTGGTTTTGGTGTGCCAGCGCCACCAACTGGTCCAGCAAAAAACCTGCTCGCTCAGCGCCATGTTGCAGAACTACGGCGTTGAAAGCTTCACGCCACTCTGCGGTCTCTTGCGGATCGGCATCTGTGTTGTGAGGGGAGTAGGGCGGGTTGAAAAGTTGTTTATTCATAGCCTTCAATATAGCGAGAAGGCGGCCAAATAAAAATCTTATGTATTGTCAGTTATTTGTATTTTGAAGAATAAAATATATGAAAATACAGTTTAGGTGATATTTTATGTCTTTAGATGCCACGGATTACAAAATATTAGATCAGCTGCAGCAAGACAGCGCCATCACCAATGTCGAGTTGGCCAAGCGGGTGCATTTGTCACCCTCGCCTTGTCTGAACCGGGTCAAGGCGCTTGAAGCGTCGGGCGTCATTCAAAAGTATGTCGCGTTGACCGAGCCCAAAGCCTTGGGACTGGGCTTGAATGTTTTTATCTCCATCAGCTTGAAGGAGCAGTCCAAGCAGACCTTGGCTGAATTTGAGAAGCGCATTGCTGACCATGACGAGGTGATGGAGTGCTACCTGATGACAGGCGACTCGGATTACCTGATCCGTGTGGCCATCGCCGATATGGCGACCTTGGAAAAATTTATCTTGGAGCAACTCTCACCCATTCCAGGTGTCGAGAAAATTCGAAGCAGCTTTGCGCTCAAGCAAGTTCGCTATAAAACCGCCTTGCCCTTGAAGCCGCCAGCTTTTACTTCTTAAACTTATCGATAGACTTTTTCAAATCGATGTATTCCTCGCATTGCAAGCCGCAAATTTTTTCCAGCGAGGCAAGCAATTCTTTGGCTTTGTCTATTTGTTTGGTTTGCACATAGCTTTGGCCTAGGTACTCATGCGCCCCACGGTGGTTGGGGTCAATGCGCAAGGCTTCCTTGTAGTTAAAGATGGCCTCAGGGTAGCGTTTGCTGTTGCGCAGGCTGTAACCCAAGAGATTAAAGCCATCAGCGTTGTTGGGATTGGCTTTGACGAACTTTTCAAGGCTGCTCACGGCTGCACTCCAGTCCTTTTTGGCGATCAAGGCTTTAGCTGTCTCTAGGTCAGGCGGTGAGCCTTCTGAAAGATCTGCGGCCCAAACCGTTGAGGCAGACAGCCACAGAGAGAAAAAAAGATAAAAAGCAGCTTTCATGGGTGGAGCTCCAGGCACTTAGGTGACAACAAACGGCACATTATGACCAAGCTTGATATTCCTCAAAAGAAAAGGCGTTGGGAAATAGCGATAATTTACTGAATTCTGGTCCTGAGGAGACGCATATGAAATTGACCGCAGCGCAGCACGAGCAATTTGACAAAGAAGGCTATTTGTTTTTTCCTGGTTTGTTCAACCCCGAAGAAACCCGTGTCATGGTGGAAGAAGTGCCTCGCCTCTACAGCCGTCGAGAAGCCTTCAATGTGCGCGAAAAAGGCAAGGATGCGGTTCGCACCAATTTTGCGGCGCATATGTACAGCGAGCCATTTGCAAAATTAGCCCGACACCCCCGCATGATCGCGCCTGTTGAAGACTTGTTTGGCGAGAAGCTTTACATGCACCAATTCAAAATTAACGGCAAGATGGCTTTTGAAGGCGATGTGTGGCAGTGGCACCAAGACTACGGCACTTGGCTCAATGACGACATGATGCCCACCGAGCGTGCCATGAACGTGGCGATTTTTTTGGACGATGTGAATGAATTCAATGGCCCCTTGATGTTCATTCCTGGCAGCCACAAAAAAGGCGTGATCGATGCCAAACATGACTTGACCACCACCAGCTATCCCTTATGGACTGTCGACAACGACCTGATCAGCCAGTTGGTCGATCGCGCTGGCGGCAAGCGTGGCGGCATCGTCAGCCCCACAGGTCCAGCTGGCTCCATGATTTTGTTTCACAGCTGCTTGGTTCACGCTTCTGCCAGCAACTTGTCGCCTTGGAACCGCGTCAGTGTCTACCTGAGCTTGTGTGCTGTCAGCAACCATATTCGTCGCCACAAGCGACCTGAATTCATCGCCCACCGCGACTTCGCGCCCATTGAGTGCTTGCCAGACGATTGTTTGTTGAAGTCTTACCCTGTTGATTTGCCTTGGGCCAATGGTTTGCCCGCCAGTGCTTTGGTCACCACAGATGTGCCTTTTGACCAAACCAAAGTAGCTGCATGAGTTTGCACCATCAACTGCAGCAGCGTGAACGCGACAACAATCCCATACGCGTTGCGCTGATTGGCGCTGGCAAATTTGGCGCCATGTACTTGGCCCAAGTTCCGCGAACCCTTGGGGTGCATTTGGCAGGTATTGCTGATTTGTCCGTTGCGAGCGCCAAAACCAATTTGGCCCGAGTGGGTTGGCCCGAGCATCAATCCGAGGCCAAGTCTTTAGACGATGCATTCAAGCAGAGACAGACTTTTCTGACAGAAGATTGGCGCTCACTGGTGAGCGACCCGCGCATCGATGTGGTGGTCGAATGCACCGGCAACCCCATCGCTGCGGTAGAGCATTGCCTTGCTGCTTTCGATCATGGCAAGCATGTGGTGAATGTCACGGTGGAAGCCGACGCATTTTGTGGCCCCTTGTTAGCTCGAAAAGCCGCGCTTGCAGGTGTGGTGTATTCCTTGGCGTTTGGCGATCAGCCCGCATTGATTTGCGACCTGGTGGATTGGGCCCGAACCTGCGGTTTTCCGGTGGTCGCGGCAGGTCGGGGCCATAAATGGTTGCCGCATTTTTGTGAGTCCACGCCTGAGACGGTTTGGGGCAACTACGGACTCACCCCAGAGCAAGCCAGCCGTGGCGGCTTGAACCCAAAAATGTTCAACAGCTTTTTGGATGGCTCCAAACCCTCCATCGAAAGCACAGCGGTGGCCAACGCCACCGGTTTGGATGTCCCTAGCAACGGTTTACTGTACCCGCCGGCCAGCGTGGAAGACATTCCATTTGTGACACGTCCCATCAGCGAGGGTGGTGTGTTGGAGCGCAAAGGCATGGTGGAAGTGATTTCTTCATTGGAAGCCAATGGTCGCGTCATTCCTTACGACATTCGCATGGGTGTGTGGGTGACAGTCGAAGCCGAGACCGATTACATCAAAAACTGTTTTGAAGAGTACAACGCGCACACCGACCCCACGGGGCGTTATTTCACTTTGTACAAGCGCTGGCATTTGATTGGATTAGAGGTGGGAATGTCGGTCGCCAGTGTGGCGCTGCGTGGTGAGCCCACGGGCGTGGCGCAGAGTTGGAAGGCCGATGTGGTGGCCACTGCCAAGCGTGATTTAAATGCGGGTGAAATGCTCGACGGTGAGGGCGGCTACACCGTATGGGGCAAGTTATTGCCCGCCAGTACCTCGGCTCGAATGGGTGGACTGCCATTGGGCTTGGCGCATCAAGTGAAATTGGTGCGAGCGGTTAAAAAAGGCCAATCTCTGTGCTGGGATGATGTGGCCATGGACACCAGCTTACCCGCTTACCGCATACGCCAAGAGATGCAAGAAATGTTTGCTGCCTAAGCCCGACCTTAGGCGGATTTTTTCTTCATCTCAGAACGCAGCACCTTCATCAGCAGCATCCATTCGCCGCCGTTTTGAACCGTGAAGGTGAATTTTTCGTTCATGCCATTGTTCATTTGAATTTCATGCCAGTTGGCAAACAATGTCAAACCCTTGATCCGCTTGGCGGTCTCGGTGAAAGAAATCTCGATATGGATAAAAGAGATGTCTTCATTGCTGTCAAAAGATTTGAAATACAAACCGTCTGACAGCAAATACAAAACGCCTGTGGGCAGTGTGAAGCGGTTGGAGGTGTTGGCAGGGCCATAGGCAATGATGGTTTTGTTGATGAGCTCAACCGGAATACTTTGCTGAATAATTTGCTGCGTATCGTGGGTTTTGTAAAAGGCAAAGGCCAAGCCGAGTCCCAAAGCCACCCAAGCGTAAAGTGCATTGCCAGAAAAGAGGAAGATTGCCAAAGCCACCAGCAAAAATGGAATGGATAAATCCAGACGCATCTCCCACGGTCCACGCGAGATCAGCAGCGAACTGTTGTCCAGCGTATTGGCCAAAATGAGCGGCGAAATATTAGGTTTTTCGTTTTGCACATGCGGCAGTTGCGAACCGCAGTTTTGGCAAAAAACATTTTCGCTAGGGTTGATGAAATAGCAACTGGTGCAAATCATGGGGTGCTTTCAGAATTTGCGTGCATCAATGTGGCTTGGCTTTGGCAGGAGTCTCATGCGTATCAGTTGGGGTGTTCTTGTCTGCGGGTGTCGCCCCATGTGTGTCGGTGGTGTCTCCATGCCCTGCGCTGTCGTGCTTGGCGGCATCTGTTTTAGCCGGTTCGTGCGACAAGAAGTTGTAAATGGCCAAAGAACTCAGCACCACTGTCAAACCGCATAAAAGTCCAATGATAAAAATCATGAAGCTGCCGCCATCGCTGTCACTGTCTGAAGAAGCGCTGGACTTGGCAGAACTTTTCTCTGCTGTTTTTTTCTGTAGGGCTTGTAACTGTGCCTTCAGCTCGCTCATGCCAGAAGCCAACGCGCCCATGTTTTTTTCCAGGCTTTGCTGTGCTGCTTGGTGATAAGCATCCACGCGTTTCTCTAGGTGATCTATGACCTCATGCTGGTCGTCTTTGAGGTTTTCATTGTTTTGAGCCAAGCTTTGCGCTAACAACTTATGGATTTCAATTTTTTGTTTTTCAAGTTGAAGCTTGAATTCATCTGGCATGCGTTGCGAATGCTGTTGCGCTTCATTCTGCGAAAGCAGCGCGGCCAATTGGGTGATTTGACCTTGCAAACTGGTTTGTTGTTCGGCAACTTGGCTCACCAAAGGCTCTAGTGGGTCGGGTTGGGTTTGCTGATGATTTTGCTGTTGCGAGGTCAGTGAAATAAAGTCCAGCAAAAGAGAGTGTTTTTCAAGGGTCTTTTTGATCTCTTGCTGCGTTTGTTCAACAGCTTTAAGCCTATCGGTTTCTATGCTAGAAGTTGTTTCATCCACTGAATGGGTAACTACATGCGTATTTTCTGACGTCTCTTGTGAAGCCGGTGCCACTGTAGTGACAGGTGTGGGGCGCAATTCGAGATCGATTTCACGCATGTCAGCCATGTGCTCGGGCGGACTGAGTGTGAAGCTCATTTCGTCAACAGGATTGACTTCTGCAGGTGCTACCGTTGGCTCGGCAGAAGCTTTGTTGGCGAGGGGTGCCTCAGCAGGCTTTGCAATGCGTTTGACGGGCGCGCCGCACTTGCCGCAAAACTTGGCGGTAATTGAAATAGGTTTTCCACATGCAACGCAATCCATAGCTTTACCTAGTTAGTTTCTTCTGATGTGTAAATACGGCAAGGTGAATACTTGCCAGTGCTGGCTTGGTTTTCTTCACAATCTTTCTTTGCAATTTCTTCAGCCTTTTCTTGGCTTTTGTCAGTGACAGCGCCAGCACAGTAGGCGGTTTCGCCATCAAAACTGTAAACAAAGGCGCGGTAAGGCTTGTCTGGGTCGTTTTCTCGCATAAAGCGTTCGAACAGTTTTTTACATTTTCCTAAAAGTGGCGGACGGTACAAATTGGCCAAAGGAGGAGGCTCAGCTTTGACGGAGGATTTTTCGTCCAATGCCAAAGATTCAAGCGCGGTAGGCTCATTTGGGGTCGGCGCTGTTTCATCAGGGTTGGCTTTTCCACCCACCAGGGCTGGCACATGGGCGGGGGCACCGTGCCCCTCAGTGGCTTGCATGCTGGGATGGTCAGACTTTAAAAAGGAACGGGAATAGATGAACAATGGGATATTGATGGAGGCCATCAATATCACCATGATCAGGTATTTGGTCATCCCCTTGGTGTTCATTTGTCAAAAAATCCAATAGTTACGAGAGTTTGGTAGCAAAACTTGTTCCACTTTAATCGGTTTGAATACCACTGACTTGAGTCCACAGGACCGCAAGTATTGCCCGAGAAATAGCGAATGTAATATTTAGAATTAAAAAAAGCAAAAAAGCTTGTTTAAATTCTTCATGTGGGTTCTTGAGAGGATTTTTGTCATTAGAATCATTTCTAAGCATGAATAATTTCTCTTTTATTAATCCAAAGGTATGAAATGGCTGAAGCTACCCCATCAGCGAGCAGTTTGATCATCGGAGAAGGTGTCACCTTTGTTGGCTCCATCACCGCCCCGGGCCGGGCCACGGTGAACGGTGTTGTTTCTGGTGAAATCACTGTGCACGATTTGCATATTGGCACCCAAGGCAGTGTTTCGGGCAGTATTGACGCGCATACCATCGATGTGCATGGGGCCCTGGCTCAAAATATTGTCTGCCGCGAGCACATCATGATTCACCGCAATGGCGCTGTTTCGGGCAAACTGGACTACGCTGAAATAGAGATCGAACGCGGTGGCCAATTCATGGGTCAAATGACGCAGCACCCTGCTAATGAAGTCAAGTCTTCGGCAGACCTCAGCAAGCCCCGTCCAAAGCCCTGATTTCCTTAGCTTACGGGGCTTTCCCCTAGGTCAGTTATACCCCCATAGTGCTATGATCTTCGGCTCTCAGCCGTGGTTATTGCAGGCTGATATTTAGCCAGTTAATGAGGAAGACATGACGACCCAACCCCCCTTTGCCGGATCTGACGCTCAGGTCAATTCTTCCGCTGTGGAAGAGATGTTTGCGGGTAAATCTGTGGCTTGTCCTTGTTGCAACGGTAATTTGACACCCAGCATGTTGCAAAAAATCATGGACGACGCCAGTCGTTTAGAGGGTTTCAAAAAAGAGTTCCGCGCCATCCCCACCGGTGGCCTGGGCATGATGATCGATCCCCATGCCCACATGACCGCCAGAACCACTGACGACTACGAAGCCATGGCCCAAGCTGGCATCGTGGCTGTCATCGAACCCGCCTTTTGGTTGGGTCAATTACGCACCAATGTAGGCACGTTTGTCGATTATTTCTCCACCATCACAGGCTTTGAGCGCTTTCGTGCCGGTCAGTTTGGTATTCGCCATTACTGCACCATCGGTTTGAACCCCAAAGAGGCGAACAACGAAGCTTTGGCCGAGCAAGTGCTGGCTGTTTTGCCACGCTACCTCACCAAAGAGGGCGTGGTGGCAGTGGGTGAAATCGGCTACGACGAGCAAACCCCCCAAGAAGACAAAGCCTTCCGTGCCCAAATCGAGATGGCCAAAGAGTACGACTTGCCCATCATGATTCATACGCCGCACCGCGATAAAACCCGTGGCACCCAACGCAGCATGGATGTGTTGGAAGAGCATGGCTTTGATCCTGCCCGTTGTGTGATCGATCACAACAACGAAGAAACCATCCGCGAAGTGCTTGATCGAGGTTACTGGTGTGCTTTCACCATTTACCCATCCACCAAAATGGGCAATGAGCGCTTGGCCTCTTTGGTGCAACAGTATGGCTCCGAGCGAGTCATCGTCGACTCGTCCTGCGACTGGGGTGTCTCTGACCCCTTGGCCGTTCCCAAGACGGCGCGTTTGATGGCCGACAGAGGTATTTCAGCAGACATCATTCACCAAGTTGTTTACAAAAACGCCTTGTCGGTCTATGGCCTCAACGGCGAGATGCAAGAAGAGCATTGGCTCAAACCCCAGGCCATCGATCAACGTACGCTTTACGAAGGAAACTCCGTTTTGCGTGGTCAGGAGCCCAAAGTACACACCCGTCAAGTCGACGCCAACGTGATCCGCTGACCGGATTAGCTGTTGACTTTTGGGTTTTTCATTTATGCAGCCGCTGATCGTTCTCAATATCGTGGGTCTCACCCCCCGCCACCTCGGTGCGAATACGCCGCGTTTATCGGCGTTTGCCCGTCAAGGTGCCATGCGGCCGTTAACCACCACCTTACCCGCAGTCACTTGCACCGCACAAGCTACCTTCATGACCGGATTGCCGCCAGACCAAACCGGTGTGGTGGCCAACGGTTGGTTGTTTCGTGACCTTTGTGAAATTTGGTTTTGGCGTCAGTCCAACCGCTTGGTCAGTGGCGAAAAAATTTGGGAAGCCGGCAAAGCACGTGACCCGCAATTCACCTGCGCCAATATGTTCTGGTGGTACAACATGGCGTCAAGCCATGATTACGGTGCCACCCCCAGACCGATTTACAAAGCTGATGGTCGCAAACTCCCCGACTGCTTTACCGTCCCCACCGATTGGCGCGACAAGTTAAGCGCCCGATTGGGGAAGTTCCCGTTGTTTAGCTTTTGGGGCCCCAATACCAATATCGCTTCCACCCGCTGGATTGCCAAGGCGTCGGAGCTTGCTATCACCGACTTTGATCCCACGCTCACCATGGTCTATTTGCCGCATCTCGATTACGACATGCAGCGTTTTGGCCCCAATGAAAACCACCCAGCTGTGGCCAAGTCTTTGCAAGAGGTCGATCAGGTGGCGGGCGACTTGATCGACTTTGCCCAAAAGCATGGTCGACAGGTGATGGTGTTGTCAGAGTACGGCATCACCGAGGTTGATCGCCCCATTCACATCAACCGTGAAATCCGTCGCCAAGGTTGGCTGCAAGTGCGCATGGAAGATGGCCACGAAATGCTAGACCCCACCACCTCCAAAGTGTTTGCAGTCGCCGATCACCAAATCGCTCATATTTATATACGCGACGCTTCACTGATACCTCAAGTCAAGGCCTTGCTGCTGGCGATGCCGGGGGTGGAGTCTGTGTGGGATAAAACCGAACAAGCGGCGCACCATATCGCGCACGAGCGAAGCGGCGAATTGGTTGTCATGTCGGACGCTCGTTCTTGGTTCACCTACTATTTCTGGCTTGACGATGCGCTGGCCCCTGACTTTGCCCG